>JBNJGC010000253.1:0-2584 GCA_051747405.1 Pseudomonadota bacterium | reverse complement strand
TGCGCCAGGGTAAAGCCCCGCTCGCTGTCATCGGGCAGTTCGGGGCGCTTGAACACCCTGGAGGGCTCCAGCCCCAGCGCCTCACGGGTCTTGTCGGTCAGGGAGCGACCGATAATAAGGGGGATACGCCCACCGGCGCGCACCTCATCCAGCATCGTGCTGGGCTTGAGGTTAAACTCGGCCAACACCTCGCCGTCTTGGTTGAGGATCTTGCCCTCGTAGGGCTTGATGGTGATGACCTCGCCCATCTCCAGCTTGGAGACGTCGCACTCGATGGGCAGCGCGCCGGAGTCCTCGGCGGTGTTGAAGAAGATCGGCGCGATCTTGCCGCCGATCACCACCCCACCCTGGCGCTTGTTGGGCACGAAGGGGATATCGTCGCCCATGTGCCACAGTACCGAGTTGATCGCCGATTTGCGCGAGGAGCCGGTGCCGACCACGTCGCCGACGAAGGCGAGCGGGTTGCCCTTCTCTAGCAGCTCGGCCATCTTCTCCATGGCGTCGGGCATCTTGCTCACCAGCATCGCCTTGGCGTGCAGCGGGATATCGGGGCGGCTCCACGCCTCGGAGGCGGGTGAGAGGTCGTCGGTGTTGGTCTCGCCGGGGACTTTGAAGACGGTAACGGTGATCGCCTTCGGCAACTCCGGACGGCTGGTGAACCAGCTCGCCTCGGCCCAGTTCTCGATCACCTCTTTGGCCCAGTTGTTGGTCTTGGCCTTGTGCAGCACATCGTTGTAGGCGTCAAATACCAGTAGGGTCTTGGACAGGGCCTGGGCAGCAATAGGCGCCAGGTCGTCATCATCCAGCAGGTCGACCAGTGATTGAATATTGTAACCGCCCCGCATGGTGCCCAACAGCTTGGCCGCCTCGCGCGGTGCCAGCAGCGGGGAGGAAGCCTCGCCCTTGGCGATGTCGGTGAGGAAGGCGGCCTTGACGTAGGCGGCGTCATCCACACCCGGCGGCACCCGGTTGGTGAGCAGGTCGAGCAGAAACTCCTCCTCACCGGCGGGCGGCTCCTTCACCAACTCCACCAGAGCGGCGGTCTGTTCGGCGTTTAACGGCAGCGGCGGCAGCCCCTCGGCTTCGCGCTCGGCAACGTGCTTTGTGTATTCTTCAATCATATCAACACTTTAGAGTTTTAGGGTGGTTACTGGATATCGGCACATGATAGCCGATGTTGGCTGTGGGAAACAGGGAGAGCAAAACAGCAGCCATCTCGCTTCAATGGCTCTGTGTAAGGAGGTACTCTTCAGGCGTCAACGCAGGGACTGGTGAGCCGGTAAAGTCTTTAACATTTCTTGTCACTATGCAGGAGCACCCCCGCACATCCGCTGCGACCGCGACAACAGCGTCCTCGTAGTCCTTCCAATTTAAACCCAACGCGCGAATAAAGTCGGCCTTTTTCGTTCCCGCCACATCAAAATGGCGTAATAGCCAGTCAACCGCCCTATCGGCAGCCTGATTGACATTGTAGCGACTGATCAGATAGTGGAGCGTTGTGATCGAATGGGCAGGCAGGGTTGCCGGAACACGACCTGAAACCGCTTCGTCCAGAACCGCCGCAGAAGCGGAATAATGCGGCTTTCGGCACTGCACCACATCCAGAATGACGTTCAGATCGATTAAAATCACCGCCCATGCTTCTCCTGCAGGTGCTTGCGATAGGCCTCTTCCGCATCGATACCTTCCGGAATAAGTCCGGTAATTGCCGCCAGTTTATCACTCGGGCTCTCCTGCTCCAGTGCCCGCATTCTGCGCAGGAAGCGGTCAATGACCTCTGTTACCGTCACACCATGCTCCTTGGCATAGGCTTTAGCAAACTCGACATCTTCGCGAGGCAACCTGATGGTCAGCTTTTTGGTTTCAGCCTTCATCTCGAACTCCCTATACGGCAACATTTCCCTAATTATACGGCTTGCAAGCTATTCTGTCGAAAAATGACCCGTAACATGCCCTCATTGGACCCGTTGAGACAGATGCCGCACCTGGGGTCTTAGTGTATGATCGCGCTCACGAAAAATTTAGACTCTGGAGCAGGCATGGAACTGAACGCACTCACCGCGGTTTCCCCTATCGACGGCCGTTACGGCAGCAAAACCACCGATCTTCGCCCCATTTTCAGTGAATACGGGCTGATCCGCCATCGCGTGATGGTGGAGGTGCGCTGGCTGCAGATGCTATCCGCGGCAGAGGGTATCCGGGAAGTTCCGTCATTCAGCGAACATGCCAATAACCTGCTCGACAACATCATCGAGAATTTCTCGGTTGAGGATGCCCAGCGGGTCAAGAACATCGAGAAGACCACCAACCACGACGTCAAGGCGGTGGAGTACTTCCTCAAGGAGAAGATCCAGGGCAACGAGGAGCTGGTGGCGGTTAGCGAGTTTATCCACTTCGCCTGCACCTCCGAGGATATCAATAACCTCGCTTACGCTCTGATGCTAAAGGAGGCGCGCACCCAGGTGGTTCTGCCGGCGATGGACCAGCTGGTCGATGCCATCGCCAAGCTCGGGCGTGACAACGCTGAGATTCCGATGCTCTCACGCACCCACGGCCAGCCCGCCTCCCCCACCACCCTGGGCAA
>JBNJGC010000252.1:0-2588 GCA_051747405.1 Pseudomonadota bacterium | reverse complement strand
GCCCTCCATCTGCCGATCCACGGCCTCAGTGAGTATCTGCAACCCCGCCTGCAGGTCGTCGTCGGGGATGGTCAGGGGCGGGATCAGCTTGATCACGGCGCCGCCCACGCCGCACGGACCGAACAGCATGCCGTGGTCGAAACAGTCACGGGCGATGGTCTTGGCGAGTGCGCCGTCCCGGGTATCCAACGCCTGCATCATGCCCTTGCCGCGGACGGCGAAACCCTTGTCGGCATATTTTTCTGCGATACCTTCGAGGTGTTTGGCCATGATCTCGCCCTTGCGGCGGGTCTCGCTCAGCAACTCATCATCCTCGAAATAGCGCAGCGCCTCGCGCCCGGCGACGAAGGAGAGGTTCTGGCCGCGGAAGGTGCCGGTGTGCTCGCCCGGCTTCCAGTGCGCATCGTGCTCCGGCTTGACCAGGTTCATCGCCATCGGTGTGCCGATACCGCCGATCCCCTTGGCCAGGGTGACGATGTCCGGGTCGATGCCGTGCTCCTCGAAACTGAAGTAGCTGCCGGTGCGACCGCAGCCGGCCTGGATGTCGTCGACGATGAGCAGCGCGCCGAGATCCCTGGCCAGCTTCTGCAGCGCCTGCATCCACTCCGGGGTGGCAAGGTTGACGCCGCCCTCGGCCTGCAGTACCTCGACCAGAAAGGCGGCCGGTTTCTCCACGCCGCCGGAGCTGTTTTCATACATCGCGCGCAGGGTATCCAGGCTGTCCGTGCCGCCGCCCTGGTTGGTTTCGAAGGGCCAGCGCAGGACGTGCTGCAGCGGTACACCGGAGGCGTTGCGGAAGACCTCGTTGGCGGTACAGGCCAGCGCGCCCAGGGTCATACCGTGGAAGCCCTGACTGAAGGCGACCACCTCGGTCCGTCCGGTGACGCGCCGCGCCAGTTTCAGTGCCGCCTCTACCGCGTTGGTGCCGGTTGGCCCCATGAACTGCAGCTTGTAGTCCATCTGGCGGGGTTTGAGGATGGTTTCGACGAAGGCCCGGATGAATTCGCGTTTGGGCGGGGTCATCATGTCCAGGGTATGGATCACGCCGCCCGACTGCATGTAGTCGACCATCGCCTGAGTCATTTTCGGGTTGTTGTGACCGAAGTTGAGCACGCCGGCACCGGCGTAGAAGTCGATATACTCCTTGCCCGTTTCGTCCGTCTGTCGTGCGTTGTCGCCACTTACGAATACCGCCGGGTAGGCACGGCTATAGGCCCGGATTTCGGATTCATAACTCTCAAAATAGTCCATACGCTTCTCCTTTATTGCGCTACAACGCTACGGGTGGGTTTCTGCTCCGCGGTGGGAGCAGGCAGATCGACAAGGTGGCAAAAGACACGCATCACCGATTCGATGATGGTGTCGTTGAACTGGTAATCGGGGCTGTGGCAGGGGGCGCTGAAGCCGGCCCCCTGCGCGCCGTGCGTCGACATGCCCACGAGGGCGAACGCACCGGGGATCGCGTTGAGGTAGTAGCTGAAGTCCTCGGAGGCCATGATGGGCAACAGCAGGTCGACATCGTCGAAGCCCTCGCCGAACTCCTCCTGCAGCGCCCGCCGGTAGCGTGCCGCCGAGGTCGCCTCATTGATCGTCGCTTCGTAGCGCGGGCGGATCTCCACCTCAGCGCTCACGCCGTATGTGGTGGCGGTGTTGTGGGCGATCTCGACGATCAGATCGTTGATGGTGCCGCGCCAGCGCGGTTCGGAGAGGCGGATGGAGCCCTCCAGTTTCACGCTGTCGGGGATCACGGTGACGCTGCTATCGGCCACCAGCGAGGTGACGCTGACTACCGCCGCCGCCTGCGGCGGTAGCCGGCGGCTGATGATCTGCTGCAGATTGAGGGTGATGGCGGCGGCGGCCAGCACCGGGTCGCGGGTCAGTTCAGGCTGGGAGGCGTGGCCGCCGACGCCGCGGATCTGCATATGAAAGGTGCCGTTGCCCGACATCACCGGGCCGTCGGGGCAGACCGCGCTGCCGGCGGGCAGGGCGGGCCAGTTGTGCCAGCCGAAGATGCGCTCCACCCCCTCCAGTGCGCCATCTTCGATCATCTTCTTCGCCCCGTGGCCCCCCTCTTCGGCGGGCTGGAACAGCAGGGTCACCGGGCCGGACAGCTGCTCTTCATGTAGCTTGAACCACATTGCGGTGCCGATCAGCGCCGCCATATGGCCATCGTGGCCGCAGGCGTGCATTTTGCCCGTTGCGCTGGAGCAGAACTCGACTTCGGCACTCTCCTCGATCGGCAGCGCATCCATGTCGGTGCGCAGCGCGATATGCTCTCCCGGCGCGTCCGGTGCCAGGGTCGCCACCGTGCCGTACTTGGCACAGACCCGCCAGGGGATCTCCCACTCACTCAGGAAGCTGCGGATGCGCTCAGCCGTATTTACCTCCTGCCAGGTAAGCTCCGGGTGACGATGGCTCCAGTGACGGAACTCGACGGCTGACTTGATAACTTCGTTCCACTGCATGTGCGCACACCGCTACATATCGGGTATCAGACGGACGAGGGGCTCTCTGTCGCGCCGGGCATTGCCTCAAGCGCGCCCTCTTCGGATAGGCTGCGCCGCTAAAGCCGGGATGTCAAACAGGGG
>JBNJGC010000251.1:0-2639 GCA_051747405.1 Pseudomonadota bacterium | reverse complement strand
AACGCGGTATCTCCGTGCAGACAGAAGTGCCAGGCAGCTGGGAAGGAACGAGGCCGGCATCTCCGCCGGGCATCGTTAGAGCATCGCCACACGCGCCTTCGGACGGGGCAGCCTGGCCTACGAACTGCTTTGCGCCTTTGCGGTTAATTTTTACGCCACAGAGGACACGGAGAGTGGGTGTATTGCCCATCAGTGATCTCTGTGGCAGATACTTACCACATCAGGTCGTCCGGCACCTCGAACTCGGCGTAGGGGTCGTCCTCGTCCACCACGGTATCCTCTTTGCCGCGGTTGCAGTAGACCAGGTAACCCTCATCGCGCAGGGCGATCTTTTCGCTGACGCTGGTGGGCACGATCTCGTACTGTCCGTCCAGCCGCACGATGGCCAGATGGCCGTTGGCCAGTTGTCGCTGCTGCTTTTCGTCCACATAGATGTGGGTGACCGTGGTGCCGTCGGTGAAGTTGTAGGCGATATCCCCGCTGCCCCTCTCCTGCCGGTTCATCTCGATGAGCTGACGGATCTGCGCGGTAATGGCGCGCTTCTCCTCTTCTTGTTTGCGCTGCTGGTTGAGCTGGCGGTCGCGCTCCACCTTCTCCGCATGGGCCTTCTCGGCGGCGAGTTTGGCTTCGTCGACCGTCTCGACCTTGTTCTTACGCTTCATTTTGGCCTGTTTGTGCTTGGTCTTCTGCACCTTCTGTGCCTTCTTTTTGTCGACCAGGCCCGACTTGAGCAGTTGATCCTGCAATGACATGGTTTGCTCCGTAATACGTGAGGATACTTCGTTTAATGATAACAGTTATAGGGCGCCCCGCGGGCGCCATTCGGCGGTCTTCGTGGTCAGGTGACTCGTTTAGCCTGGCGGCGTAGGACTATTGCCGGGGTTGAGTATGCGTACCTCGTGCTGGGGGAAGGGGATGGTAATGCCGTGCTCCTTGAGCGCATCCCAGATCATCAGTTTCAGATCGGCACCGACCCGGTGTCTGCCGTCATCGATAGCCTCCATCCAGAACTCCACCAGGATCTCGATGCCCGAGTCGCCAAAACCCTGGATCTCCGCATCGGGCTGCTCCTCCAGCGGGTAGCCGGGACCGCTCAACACCTCCGGGTGGCTCGCCACCACGCGGCGCACCAGCTCGAACAAGGCGTGCAGGTCGGTGTCGTAGGCGACGGAGAAGGTAAAGTCGTAGCGCTGTTTTTTGTTTTTGTGGGTCCAGTTGATGAACTGGCCGGTGATAAAGCGCTCGTTGGGGACCATCACATCCTTGCCGTCGAAGGTCTCAATGGTGGTCGAGCGCATATTCAGCTCGCGAATGATGCCCGCCTGGCCATCCTCCAGCTCCACATAGTCCCCCACGGTCAGGGAGCGATCCAGCAACAGAATAATGCCGGAGATGAAATTGGAGGCGATAGATTGCAGGCCGAAGCCGAGCCCCACCCCCAGTGCACCGCCAAACACCGCAAGCGTGGTCAGGTTGATGCCCATTACCTGAAGCAGCAGCAGGAAAACCACGAAGAAGACACCCACCTGAAGCAGCTTGGCGAAGACCTCCCGCGTCCCCACATCCAGATGCGCCTGTTTGCGGATCATACGCTGCCCGGCGTTGCTGGAGAGGCGCCCTACCCAGAACAGCACCAGACCGAACAGCACCACCCGCACCACGCCGTAGGCGGAGATCTCTATATGACCGAGCACGACCTCGAGCGAGTCGAGATAGCTGGTGAGGTAGCCCAGCCAGCCCAGAACCTGCAACACCGCTACCGGGATGGCGATCCATTTAATCAGCCCCTTGACCAGCGGCTGCGAGATGAAGCGGGTCAGCACCGTGTAGAGCATGTAGACCACTGCCAGGCTCTCGGCGATGCGGATCAGCCAGCTCTGCCGTACCAACTGCTCGCTCAGCTCCACGGTCACCGTCAGGGCGAGGATGGTGAAGAGCGCAAAGAGCTGATCGCCAAGGCGATAGAGAGTGCGCCGCAGGCCAAACAGCGGCCCGCCCTCCGGCGGCTGGCGGAACAGTCTGGAGCGCCGGCGCAAGAGAAGAGCCAGCGTCAGCGCTACCACTAGGGCCAGGACAATCAACCCCAGCTGCGAAAAAAAGGCCGGACTGGAGAACAGCTCCAGCGTCTTGTCCACAATCCCGGCGAACCACTCGTCGATGTTTGCTAACTCCACCCGTTTATGCCCCGTGATTACATGGCTGTTTCATCTTGGTGCCACCAGAGAGGTGTGTTCTTAAGGCACACTCCAGCGGGTCAGCCCCTCCTCTCCCTCCGAGAGAGGAAGCCAAAAAGCCTGAAAGGTGGTACAGCACAGCCCTCAAGGGCTGCAAAGCTTGGTGACGAGCTCTTCAGGCTCACCCCGACAGCTCCAGCGCACCGCCTCCCCCTCAACCACCGGCACCATCTGCATGCTAACGGGGTGGGAAGCTCCCTTGATGAGAATCTCACCCTCCTCGGAGAGTGTCAGCGAGTCGATGAGATCCGGGCAAGTATTGTCGAACCGGGCCGTGACAGCCTCACCGGCAAGCACCTGTTTGGCCACCTGTTCACGCAGCGCCTGGGTACACATCAGCATCGAAGCCGAGGCGATGCGGGAGACCGATTGCTCATCCCGATCCGGCAGCATCAACAGCAAAAT
>JBNJGC010000250.1:0-2680 GCA_051747405.1 Pseudomonadota bacterium | reverse complement strand
TATCTGGCACAGCGTTTCGGACGCTACCGACGCCCCGCGCGACGCCGGGTGATGTGGCTGCACGCCGCCTCGGTGGGGGAGGTCAATGCGGTGCTTCCGCTGATCAAACAGCTCCAGCAGCACCAGCCGGACCAACCGCTCCTCCTCACCACCACCACCCCAAGCGGCGCCCGCGCTGCGCGTAACAAGCTGCCCGGCGGGGTGGAGCACGCCTACCTCCCCATTGACTGGCCGTATGCGGTGCGCCGTTTTCTCGCCGCCTACCTACCGCGCTGCGCGTTGATCATGGAGACCGAGCTCTGGCCCAACCTCTACTGCGAGTGTGCCCGGCGAGAGGTTCCGCTGCTGCTGATCAACGCCCGGCTGTCGGCGCGCACTACGCGGGTAAAGTCCTGGCTACGCCGGCTCTACCGCCTCTGTCTACATCAGCTCACCGCGATCCTCGCCCGCTCCGAACAGGACCGCGCCAGCTTTATCACGCTCGGCGCCGAGCGCGAACGTTGCGAGGTGATCGGCAATATCAAATTCTCCTCCGCCCCCCACGCCGAACGTATCCAGCCTGCGGACCTGGGTCGCCCCTACCTCCTCGCCGCCTCCACCCGTGACGGCGAAGAGTCCCTGGTACTCGATGCCTGGCACAAGGCCCGCAAGACGGACCAGCTGCTGGTGATCGCCCCCCGCCACCCTCAGCGGCGCGAGGCAATCCTCAACACCCTACGCGGCGAGAGCGTGGCGGTACGCAGCCGCGGCGACAGCATCGGAGCGCTGACCAGCGTCTACCTGGCGGATACGTTCGGTGAGCTCCCGGGCTTGATGGCCGGGGCCGAGGCGGTATTCATGGGGGGGTCGCTGGTGGCAAAGGGGGGGCAGAACATCCTGGAGCCGGCGGCTCTGGGCAAGGCGCCGCTATTCGGGCCGCATATGGAGAACTTCCGTACCGAAGCGCTGACCCTGCTGGAGCACCGCGCCGCGGTGCAGGTAGAGGATAGCAATGGACTCGCCCGGGCAATCGAGAAGCAGCTGGAGAACCCCGCTGAGGGCCGCGAGATGGGGGCGAGGGCGCGTCAGGTGGTCGACTCCCGCCGGGATATGGCCGTCCGCTACCGCAAGGCGATCGAGCGCTACTGCGAGCCGCCCGCCTCGTAGCCACGCAGCAGCGCCTTCCAGTCCTCGTCATCAAAGGCAAAGTGGCGCTGCTCACGCCGGAACTTATCCAGGGAGCGTTTCAGCCGCGCCAGGTTGGCCCGCTGCCAGGCTTCGGCGGGGCGACGACGCTCGCTGCGGTCAAAATCGAGGAGTGTGACCCTGCCATGCTCATCCAAAAGGATATTGCGGGCGTTGAGATCGGCATGAAACACCCCCGCCTCGTGGAAACGCCGCAGGACCGCCCCGACCTCCATCAACCAGACACCGGAGAGCCGTTTGCGCCCCAACCAGGCGGCCAGTGTCTCGCCGGCGACCACCTCGGTGACGATGTCGCCGCGGTAAAACGGCCCGTGGCGACAGACCCGTGCCGCCACCGGCCTGGGCACCGGCAACTTGGAGCGATAGAGCTCCTGTAGCAGCTGCCACTCCAACCACGGTCGGCTGCGCTCCAACCCCAGCCAGAGGTAGCGATCCCGCGACAGCGTTGCCGGCAGGCCTCCGCGATGGTAGTGGCGCAGGGCCAGCGGCTGTTCACCATGCTGTACCAATACCGTCGTCCCGCGGCCAGGGGCCTCACCCAGCAATAAGCCCCGCTCCGCCCAGTACTGCGGATCAAAAAAGTCACCATCGACGTGGCCGAGACAATCGGCATCGTATAGGATGTGACAGTTGTCGTTATCGATTTGAGTTGAATTCATTCCATGGCTCTGCCGTTGACCACGCCACCCAAAAACCTCTGCCTGTTGCGCCTCTCCGCAATCGGCGATATCAGCCATACCCTGCCGATCCTGCGCACACTTCAGGCGGCGTGGCCGCAGACACGCATCACCTGGATCATCGGGAAGACGGAACACGCCCTGGTCGGCGACATTCCGGGGGTCGACTTTATCATCTTTGACAAGGCGCGGCGACGCCGCGCTTACATTGATCTGCAAAAAGCCCTCAAGGGGCAGCGCTTCGATCTGTTGCTGCACATGCAGATGTCGCTCCGCGCCAGCCTCGCCAGCCTGCTGGTACGAGCCGACATCCGCCTCGGCTTCGACCGCGAACGGGCCAAGGATCTGCAGTGGCTCTTTACCAACCATAAGATCCCGCCGCACAAAAACCAACACGTCATCGACAGTTTTTTCGGCTTCACCGAGGCGCTGGGGATCGACCAGCGCCTCCTGTGCTGGGACATTCCGATCCCGCAAAGCGATCGAAAGCGGGCCGAGGCGCTACTGCCCGACGGACCCTTCATCGTCATCAGCCCCTGCTCCAGCATGGCCTACCGTAACTGGACCAGCGCCGGCTACGCCGCCGTGGCCGAACACGCGATTAAACAGCACGGACTGAAGGTAGTCCTGTGCGGCGGACCGAGCCGGCTGGAGTGGCAATACGGGGCCGAGATCCATGGCCGCATGGACGTCAACGGTTGCAGCCACGCCCTAACCAACCTCATCGGCCAAACCAACCTCAAGCAGCTGCTCGCCGTGCTGCAAAAGGCCGAAGTCCTGATCAGCCCCGATGCCGGCCCGGCCCACCTCGGCACCGC
>JBNJGC010000249.1:0-2701 GCA_051747405.1 Pseudomonadota bacterium | reverse complement strand
CGGGTGATGTGGTTTTTTAGCGAAGCCCTTTTGTAGGCCACACTGCGAAGCTGTGTGGCGATCTGCCAGGCAGCCGTGGCTCATTGGGTGTGGTGCTTTTGGTGAACGAAGCCGTAACGTCGGGTTTCAGGGCATCGGACGGGGCAGCCTGGCCTACGGAGATCGTGGTTTTATATCGGAGATTTAATTGGGGAGACGCAAAAAAGGCCCGCACTGTGGCGGGCCTCTTTTCCCACGCCGAGGCGTGGACTCCAAAGTGAGCGAATTAACGCTTGGAGTATTGCGGACGCTTGCGCGCTTTGTGCAGGCCGATCTTCTTACGCTCGACGGCACGGGCGTCGCGGGTGAGGTAGCCGCCCTGACGCATGGTGCTGCGCAGGCTCTCGTCGTGGGCGACGAGGGCGCGGGCGATGGCGTGGCGGATGGCACCGGCTTGGCCGTTGTTGCCGCCGCCCTGGACGCTGACGTTGACGTCGAACTTTTCCAGTGCATCGGCAGCCTCGAGGGGCTGGCGCACGACCATCCGCGAGGTGTCACGACCGAAGTAGTCTTCGATGCTGCGTTTGTTGATGGTGATCTGGCCTTTGCCGGGCACCAGGAAGGCGCGAGCGCTGGAGCTCTTGCGGCGGCCTGTGCAAATGGTGTTTTTCTCTGCCATGGGTCTGTCCGTACCTTATCTGTTTAGATTTCCAGCGGCTTGGGCTGCTGGGCGGTGTGGTTGTGCTCAGAACCGGCATAAACTTTGAGCTTGCGGAACATGGCACGGCCCAGCGGGTTTCTGGGCAGCATGCCCTTGACCGCGAGCTGGATCACCTGCGGGGCGTCCTTTTCGATCAGCTTGTCGAAGCTGATGGACTTCATGCCGCCCGGGTAGCCGCTGTGCTTGTAGTACATCTTGTCGGTTGCCTTGCGCCCGGAGACGCGCACTTTCTCGGCGTTGACGACGACGATGTAGTCGCCGGTGTCGACGTGCGGGGTGTACTCCGGCTTGTGCTTACCGCGCAGACGGTGGGCGATTTCGGAGGCCAGGCGTCCCAGCGTCTTGTCGGTAGCGTCTACCACAAACCAGTCACGTTTGACGGTTTCGGGGGTAGCGCTGAATGTCTTGGTCCCAATCATCTCAAAAACACTCCAGGTCGAGCGGGGTATCTCGTGAAAAGAGGCGGAATAATACAGAATGCCCCGGCAAGATACAAGAGGGAATTACCCCTTTGTTCTGGCCGTCGCGCCGTGGGCCGGCTCCAGATATAAAAAAGGCGCGGCTAAAGGGGGGAGGCGCCGCGCCCAAAATATCCACCAAAGGAGGATGGAGGAGTCTGTCAATGCGTTACCGACTTGCTGGTAATGCATCAGCGTTTACTAATATAGCAAATTTCTAATTTATGTCAACACTGTGATCCACATTTTTTTACCTTGCCCCGCCTGCCCGATAATCCGGCGCAAAAGCGCGCCGGGGCACCTCAGCCTCGTCAGAGGAGCAGCCGCTCCACCACACGCCCTTCCATCAGGTGTTGTTCGATGATCTCGTCGATATCGTCCCGGTCGACATAGGTGTACCAGGTCTCCTCGGGGTAGACGACGATCACCGGACCTTCAGCACAGCGGTTGAGGCAGCCGGCATCGTTGATTCGCACCTTGCCCGGCTCGTGGATGCCGAGGCTTTTACAGCGCTGCTTGGCGTAGTCGCGCATGGCGCCGGCACCGCACTGCTGGCAGCAGCGCCCGCCGTCTTCGCGCTGATTGGTGCAGAAAAACAGGTGGTAGCGATAGTATGACATGGCGATTGACTGTTATCCGGGCCGCTGATTTAGAGTAGACTAAACCATCCACACGCCGGATAGTAGCTGCCTTGCCCCATTCACCCGATATCCTCCAGCTGGCCGACCGCTGCGTTATGTGCGGCCTGTGCCTGCCCCACTGCCCCACCTACCGCCTGCTGCGCAACGAGGCGGATTCGCCGCGCGGGCGCATTGCCCTGATGCAGGCCGCCGCCCACGGTGAGCTGGGGGAGGAGACGAGCCTCGGGCTCCACCTCGACCGCTGTCTGGCCTGTCGCGCCTGTGAGCGGATGTGCCCATCAAAGGTGGAGTATGGCCGGCTTATCGATGCCAGTCGCGAGCAGCGACCGCCGACGCGGCCACAGAGCCTGGTGCGCCTGCTCGAGGGGGTGCGCGACAGGGAGAAGCTCCGGACCACCGCCAGCGCACTGCGCAGCTATCAACGCAGCGGCTTGCAGTGGCTGGCGCGCAAGAGCGGCCTACTGAAGGGGCTCAACCTGGATGCGCTGGAGCAACGGCTGCCCCCGATCCCGGAGCAGAAACCGCTACAGCGGCACTACCCGGCCCGCGGTGTGGAGCGCGGTCGGGTGGGGCTATTTGTCGGCTGTATCGGCACTGTTATGGAGGGTGAGCTGCACCGCGCCACCATCACCCTCCTCACCACCCTGGGCTACGCCGTCCACCTGCCGCCCGCACAGGGGTGCTGTGGCTCGCTACACCAGCACAACGGTGAGTCGGCGACCGCCGCCACACTGGCGGAGGCCAACATCGAGGCCTTCGCCGATCTGGGGCTGGAGGCGATCGTCAGCACCGCCAGCGGCTGCGCGGCGCAGCTTTTTGAGTATGCAGGGCTCTACGGCGCCCCCCTTCCCGCGCCGATTTTCGAGATCTGCGATTTTCTGCAGCGCCACTGGCCCGAGCCC
>JBNJGC010000248.1:0-2737 GCA_051747405.1 Pseudomonadota bacterium | reverse complement strand
CCGGGCGTCGGCGGCGGGATCGTCGAGGATGTAGAAGTCTACCTGGGTCATTATCCTGGTTGCTGGTTGCTGGTTGCTGGTTGCTGGTTGCTGGTTGCTAGTTACCTTTGGCCTTCTCGATCAGGAACTGTGTCAGCAGCGGTACGGGGCGACCGGTGGCGCCCTTCTCCGCGTTACTCAGCCAGGCGGTGCCGGCGATATCCAGGTGGGCCCATTTAAACTCTTTGGTATAGCGAGCCAGGAAGCTGGCGGCGGTGATGGTGCCGGCGCCTTTGCCGCCGATGTTGGCCATATCGGCAAAGGGGCTCTTGAGCTGTTCGTCGTACTCTTCCCACAGCGGCAGCTGCCAGGCGCGGTCGCCGGTCTTCTGGCCCGCCTCCAGCAGCTTGCCGGCCAGGTCTTCGTCGTTGGCCAGTAGGCCGGAAGCGTGGCTGCCCAGGGCGACGATGCAGGCGCCTGTGAGGGTGGCGATGTCGATCACCAATGAGGGGTCGAACTTCTGCGAGTAGGTTAGGGCGTCGCAGAGGATCAGGCGCCCCTCGGCGTCGGTGTTGAGGATCTCCACCGTCTGGCCCGACATGGTGGTGACGATGTCGCCGGGTTTGTTGGCTTCGCCATCGGGCAGGTTCTCGGAGCTGGGCACCACGCCGACCACGTTAATCGGCAGCTCCATCTCGGCGATCGCCTTCATGGTGCCGAAGACGCTGGCCCCGCCGCACATGTCGTATTTCATCTCATCCATGGAGGCGGCGGGCTTGAGGGAGATGCCGCCGGCGTCGAAGGTGAGCCCCTTGCCCACCAGGACGATGGGTTTTTGTTTGTTCTTGGCCGTTGTTCCGGCGAACTCCATCACGATGAGTTTTGCCGGCTGGCGCGAGCCACGCGAGACCGAGAGCAGGGCGCCCATGCCCAGCTTCTCCATCTGTTTCTCGTCGAGGATGGTGGTTTTGATGCTCTTGTGCTGGCGCGCCAGGGTGCGGGCCTGATCCGCCAGGTAGGTCGGGGTGCAGACGTTGCCCGGCAGGTTGGAGAGATCCTTGGTCAGGTCGATGCCGTCGTTGAGTGCGCGCCCTTGGACGATGCCCAGTTTGACCAGGGCCCCTTCGCCACGGGTGGTGTGGGGGAAGTTGACCTTGCGCAGGACCGGCTTGTCATCGTCCTTCTTTTCGCTCTTCATCTGATCGAAGCGGTAGGCGGCGTGGCCCACAGCCTCGATAAACTGGCGTACCTTCCAGTCCAGCTCGCGCTCCGGTACCGGCAGCTCGGCCAGGCAGCATAGCGCATCCTTGGCCTTGGTCCCGAGCAGCGCCTTGGCCGTAGCCTGGGCGATCTGGCGGTAGCTGCGGTCCTTGAGCTCCTTCTCTTTGCCGCAGCCGACCAGCAGCAGGCGGTCACAATTGAGTCCGTGGGGGGCGGTCAGCATCAGCGTCTGGCCCACACTGCCGCTGAGATCGCCGCCCTTGAGGGCGGTCTTTACCAAGCCATCGGTGCTCTCATCGAGCAGCTGCGCACTGGGGGTGAGCTTTTTGCCCTCGTAGATGCCGACAATCAGGCAGGCGGTACGGGTGCTGTGTATCGGGCCGGTAGTGGTGTTGAATTCCATAGTGACTCCTGCGTTGGCTGGTTTTGTTGAACCTGGCTATAGCGTAAACTTTACCCGCACCAATTTCTATCCAATACGGCGGCGATCTGTACACTCCATGAATCCGACAGCCTGTAAGAGAACGCCACAGCGATGATTATTCGCCGCTATATCCTGCGTGAGGTGGCGCTGAGTTTTCTCGGCGTGCTGCTGCTACTGACGGTGATGGTTCTCAGTACGACGCTGATTCGCCTGCTCAACGATATCCTTCAGGGGAGCTACCCGGCGGGGATTCTGATGACGCTCTTTGCTCTCAAGGGGGCGGGGAATCTGGTCTTTATCATGCCACTGGCGCTGTTTCTGGCGGTGATGCTGGCTTTTGGCAGGCTTTACCGCGACAGCGAGATGGTGGTGCTGGGGGCGTGCGGTGTGCGGCCAGGGGCGTTTATGCAAACCGTCTCCATCCTAGGGCTTGTCGTCTCGCTGGTGGTGGCGGGATTGTCGCTCTATTTCGCTCCCTGGGTGGATCGCTACAGCGATGCCCTGATAAAGGAGGCGAGTGCCCGCACCGAGATCGAGGGGGTGACCCCAGGGCAGTTTAACCAGGTTACAGAGGGTGGGGCGGTGATCTACGCCGAGGCCTTTGATAAGGAGTCAGGTCGGCTCCAGGGGCTCTTCGTGCAGCATGCGGAGGAGGGGCTCCACTACCAGCTTACCGCCCGTGAGGCCTACGAGCAGAAGGACAAGGGGGGCCGTTACCTGATTCTTCTGAACGGCTATCGCTACGAGGGGCGTCCCGGAGAGGCAGGCTATCGCATCATAAAATTCCATGAGCACGGCATCCGTATTCAGGCACGCACGCCGGAGGCCTCCGAGCCGGATCTGGATGGATACCCTACTGCGGCATTGCTCGGCAGTGATGACCCGGCTAGCACCGCCGAGTTGCAGTGGCGTCTGGCGATGCCGCTGGGTACCGTGCTATTGGGCTTGCTGGCGGTGCCGTTGAGCAAAACGTCGCCACGGCGCGGACGCTTTGGCGGAGTGGCCCTGGGGTTCATGATCTACCTTATCTATAACAATCTGCTGTTGGTTGCCAAATCCTCTACCGCCAAGGGGGAGGTGCCGGCCTTTGTCGGAATGTGGTGGGTGCAGTTG
>JBNJGC010000247.1:0-2745 GCA_051747405.1 Pseudomonadota bacterium | reverse complement strand
CGTGGCCAAGTTCGTCAAATCCAACGCCATCGTCTACGGGCGTGAGAACATGACCATCGGCGTCGGCGCCGGGCAGATGAGCCGCGTCAACTCCGCGCGTATCGCCGCCATCAAGGCCGAGCATGCAGGCCTCGCCGTCAAGGGTTCGGTGATGGCCAGTGACGCCTTCTTCCCCTTCCGCGACGGCATCGACAACGCCGCCGAGGCGGGCATCGCCGCGGTGATCCAGCCCGGCGGCTCAATGCGCGACGAGGAGGTGATCGCCGCCGCCGATGAGCACAACATGGCGATGGTCTTCACCGGCATGCGCCACTTCCGCCACTAACCACCCCTTATGGCGTCCCATGGGCGCCACTTTTTGGCGGGCACGGCCCGCCCTATGCTTCAGGGAGACTCGGTATGAACGGTTCGGCGTGCATCTTCTGCCAGATCATCGACGGCACCATCCCCGCCGATATCTGTTACCAGGACGACGATGTTCTGGCCTTCCGCGACATCCACCCGGTCGCCCCGACCCACATTCTCATTATCCCGAAAAAGCACATCGCCACCGCCAACGAATTCAGCGAAGAGGACGAACGGCTCATCGGCAAACTGATGACCACCGCCTCACAACTGGCCAAAGAGCTGCGCATCGACCAGAGTGGCTACCGCATGGTGATGAACTGCAACCGCGACGCCGGACAGACCGTCTTCCACGTCCACCTGCACCTGCTGGCCGGGCGCAACTTCAGCTGGCCGCCGGGATGAAATCTCACCGCAAAGGCGCAGAGTACGCAAAGGCTAGCAAACGTGCAGGGTCGCCCTATCTGCGTTATCCTCAAACCGTCACAATCAATAGCACTGCCGCATAATAAAAACCTTCGCGTCCTTTGCGTCTTTGCGGTGAACAGGCCATAAGGGGGGTCATTGATGAAACCGGAACTGATCAGCTTCAAACTCTGCCCGTTCGTACAACGGTCGGTGATCGTGTTGGAAGAGAAGGGTGTCGACTACGACATCACCTATATCAACCTGAAGGAGCCACCGGAGTGGTTCAAGACGATCTCCCCTCTGGGCAAGGTTCCCGTCCTGAAGGTGGGGCAGGATGTGCTGTTTGAGTCCGCCGTCATCATGGAGTATCTGGACGAGGTCAACCCGCCCTCGCTGCACCCTGCCGACCCGCTAC
This sequence comes from Pseudomonadota bacterium, assembly GCA_051747405.1. GTDB lineage: Bacteria > Pseudomonadota > Gammaproteobacteria > Thiohalomonadales > Thiohalomonadaceae > JAPHTQ01. The sequence continues at coordinate 1,577 of JBNJGC010000247.1, read as the reverse complement.
GCAAGGCACGCAACCGCGCCTGGATCGAGTTCGCCTCGACCCTCTTCTTCTGCCAGTTCAACATGGTCATGGCACAGGACAAAGTAGCGTGTGACAACGCTGAGCAGGAGTTACGCGACAAGCTTAGCCAGGTGGAGCAGCAGGTTGAGGGGCCGCTGTTCAACGGCGAGCGCTTCTCCCTGGCCGATGCGGCCTATGCACCGCTATTCATGCGCCTGGCCTTCCTTGAGCAGTGGCAGACGGTGGGGTTCCTGGAGGGGCTACCGAAGCTCAGCCGCTGGTCCGAAGCGCTATTGGCGCGCAAGTCGGTGCAGAGCTCGGTGGTAGAGGATCTTGATTCACTCTATCGCGGCCATATCGCCGCCAGCGGCGGCTATGGGGCGAAACGCTTTGCCGGTGAGTCCCAATAACCCCCTCCGGGGTTACAGGCTACGGGTCTCCCCGGCGTCAAAACCCGGCATCGACTTGCCCCTGACATCGACGCAGTCTATCACCGTGCTCATTGCGAGCCGCAGGCAAAGCCATCGTGTTGCGGCTGGTTCTATCACCGACGCCGCCTGCAGCGTTAGATATCGAGACCGCCGATTCGCTCCGATACGCGGTTTTTCTGCCAGCGCACACCCAGAATGATGCCGAGGAGGAAGATGGCGATGATGGCAAGCGCCCGATAGAGCCAATGGTGCTCATCCTCCTCCTCTCGCGTCAGGGTTTCACTGTGGAGTTCAGTCACCTCCCTGTGGAGGCGGGTATTCTCGGCGCGCAGCTGCTTCTGCTCGGCCTTGAGCGCTTCATTACGGCCCTGAACCTCTTCCAACTGTTCGCGCAATTTATCGAGCTCACCGAGCTGGCGCTCGTACTCACCCTGCAGCTCCTCAAGGCGCAGACTGGCGGGGGGGTCGCTGCTGACATAGGCCTCGCTCACCCACCCCTCAACCCCGTCTTCTGAGCGGACGCGGATATAACGCTCGCGCCGCTCCAGCACCTCTAGCTTCGCACCGGTGGTCACCACGGCGATGGGCGACTCCGATGAGTTGGGATTGGCCCGGATCCCCAGCCGCAGGAAGTCATGCACATAGATGCTCTCCGCCGCCAGCGCGGCAGAAAACAGGGCGCTCCCCAGTAACAAGATTCTCAGTGTCGCTCTCAGCATGCATCTTAACCCATGACTCAAGTCAACTATCCTACCACCTGAACGCCTGGGGGAACACTCCTCCCCAGCCGTACCGTGCGCACCCCTATACCGCCAGCAGCGAAAACCAGAGCGGCAGTGAGATGATGCTCAACGCCGTGCTCAAGGTCACCGCCATGGCATAGAGGCTGCTATCGAGACGGTAGCGATCACACAGCACGATCCCCAGCACCATACTCGGCATCGCCGCCTCCAGCACCACCGCTGTACGCACCCCTCCCTGTAGGGCCATGAGATCACTGGCCCACCAGACCACCAAGGGCGTCACCAACAACTGAATCACGACTACGGGTATAACCAGCGCCAGTCGTCCGCCCCAGCCGCTATCCCAGCGCAGCCCCAGCCCCAGCGAGAAGAGCATCAGCGGCACCACCCCCGCCGCAAGCAT
>JBNJGC010000246.1:0-2759 GCA_051747405.1 Pseudomonadota bacterium | reverse complement strand
CTGATCGGCTACGCCATCCTCTCCGCCGCCGCCGGCGAGGCGCATATCCTCAATATCGTCATCGCCCCCGAACGGCAGGGGCAGGGTTTGGGGCGCCGTTTCATGGCTTTTTTGCTGCAGACCGCCCGTAGCCACGGCGCCGATACCGCCTTTCTCGAGGTGCGCCCCTCCAACCGCATTGCGGTGTATCTCTACGAGTCGATCGGCTTCAGGCAGGCCGGCCTGCGGCGCGACTACTACCCCACCGGCAGGGGGCGCGAGGATGCTCTGGTGATGGCCCGGTCGCTGGTGGATATCGAGGCCTGAATTGGGCCTCACTTACTGTAGGCCAGGTTGCCCCATTCGAAGCCCTGGGCATTGAGCGGGTGCCGGTATATGGCCGAAGCGCCGAACGGGAAGTGCCTCGGCTAGCTGGCATCACGTTAACGCCAGGCAGCCGCGCTAGCCCAAAGTCGGTGCCTTTGCCTGGCAACGCTGTGGCGTCACGCTAAGCGCCGCCGGACGGGGCAGCCTGGCCTACGAACTCTCAGCGCCTTTGCGCCTCTGCGGTGAAAAATCTTGTCAGGGTGGGCGCGGGAGGCGGTAGATAAACCGAAACGCCAGGCAGCCGCGCTAGCCCAAAGTCGGCGCTTTCGCCTGGCAACGCTGTGGCGTCACGCTAAGCGCCGCCGGACGGGGCAGCCTGGCCTACGAACTCTCAGCGTCATTGCGCCTCGGCGGTACAGTTTAGGGGCACGATAAATTCTCACCGGTACCTTCTTGCCGGCGGCCCGATCCTGTAAAATGCCGGGTTTTACCCAAGACCGAAGCCAATCATGAGCCAAGTCGCCGACCAGGCCAAAAAACGCCGCACCTTCGCCATCATCTCCCACCCCGACGCGGGCAAGACCACACTGACCGAAAAGCTGCTGCTGTTCGGCGGGGCGATCCAGCTTGCCGGTACCGTCAAGGGGCGAAAGTCGGCGCGTCACGCCACCTCCGACTGGATGAAGATGGAGCAGGAGCGGGGCATCTCCGTCACCTCCTCGGTGATGCAGTTCCCCTACCGCGACTGCACCATGAACCTGCTCGACACCCCCGGCCACGAGGACTTCTCCGAGGATACCTACCGCACCCTCACCGCGGTCGACTCGGCGCTGATGGTGATCGACGCGGCCAAGGGCGTCGAGGATCGGACGATCAAATTGATGGAGGTGTGCCGTCTGCGCGACACCCCCATCATCACCTTCATCAACAAGCTCGATCGGGAGGGGCGCGAGCCCATCGAACTGCTCGACGAGGTGGAGGATATCCTCAAGATCCAGTGCGCGCCGCTGACTTGGCCCATCGGCATGGGCAAGAACTTCAAAGGGGTCTACGACCTCTACAACGACCGCGTCATCATCATGTCCGCCACCCACGGCGGCAAGAAGCTCGACGGCGAGGTGATCGACGGGCTGGATAATCCGCGCCTGGATGAGCTGTTCGGCACCCTTATCGAGGAGTTCCGCGAAGAGGTGGAGCTGGTACGCGGCGCCAGCCACGAGTTTGACCTGGAGGCCTACCTCAAAGGGGAGCTCACCCCGGTACTGTTCGGTTCGGCGATCAATAACTTCGGTGTGCAGGAGATCCTCGACGCCCTGGCCGACTACGCCCCCAGCCCGCTGCCGCGTCCCACCCAGACGCGAGAGGTGGAGCCCTCGGAGGAGAAGTTCAGCGGTTTCGTTTTCAAGATCCAGGCCAACATGGACCCACAGCACCGGGACCGCATCGCCTTCCTGCGCGTCTGCTCCGGCCACTTCGTTCCGGGCATGAAGATGAAGCAGGTGCGTATCGGGCGCGACGTGAAGATCCCCAATGCGATCACCTTCCTCGCCCAGGACCGCGGCCACGTGGAAGAGGCGTGGCCCGGCGACATCATCGGCCTGCATAACCACGGCACCATCCAGATTGGCGACACCTTCACCCTGGGCGAGGATCTTAAGTTCACCGGCATCCCCCACTTCGCCCCGGAGCTGTTTCGCCGTGCCGTGCTCAAAGACCCGCTCAAGTCCAAACAGCTGCTCAAGGGCCTGCAACAGCTCTCCGAGGAGGGCGCCACCCAGCTGTTCCGCCCCCTCAACAACAACGACCTCATCCTCGGCGCCGTGGGTATCCTGCAGTTCGACGTGGTCGCGCAGCGGCTTAAGGAGGAGTACAAGGTCGAGGCGACCTTCGAGCCGATCAACGTCGCCACCGCCCGCTGGGTCGAATGCGACGATGAGAAGATGCTCGAACAGTTCCAGCGCAAAGCCGCCGACAACCTCGCCATCGACGGCGCCGGCGATCTCACCTACATCGCTCCGACCCGCGTCAACCTGCAACTGACCGAAGAGCGCTGGCCCGATATCGCCTTCCGTGCTACCCGGGAGAAGTAATAAAGGATCTCAACGCAAAGGCGCAGAGACGCGAAGGGCGCAAAGAAAGTCATTGCGATGGGTGTGAAAGAAGTCGGTAGGCCAGGTTGCCCCTTTCGAAGCCCAGGGCTTTGAGAGCGGCAAGGATATGGCCAAAGTTCCGCTCGTGAAGTGCCTCGGCTACCTGGCATCTCGTTGGGTGGCGCCAGAGGCGATAGGTAACAGAAATACCAGGCAGCCGTGATAGCCCAAGGCCGGAGCCTTTGCTTGGCTACGCTGTGGCGTTAAGGTAACCAACGCAGGACGGGGCAGCCTGGCCTACGCTACCCCGAGCAGCCAGAAGGAACATAAAAAAGCCGGGCATCACTGCCCGGCCTATTCCTG
>JBNJGC010000245.1:0-2772 GCA_051747405.1 Pseudomonadota bacterium | reverse complement strand
GTGAAGAGCGGCATCGCCTCCAGCGCCGCCTCGGCGAAGTTGACCGCCGGCACATAGTTGCGCCGCTGCGCCTTGGGCAGGGTCTTGATCAGGGCGATCAGCTTCTCCTCGATCAGCCCCGGCACCAGCCACTCGAACGGCTCGGGCTTGAGCTGGCCCAGCGCCGCCAGCGGCAGCTCCACCGTCACGCCGTCCGCCGGGTGGCCCGGCTCGAAGTGGTAGTGCAGCGGCAACGACATACCCTGATAGTCGAAGGTGGGCGGGAAGTCGCGCTCGGTCACCCCCTCCGCCTCGTGCTGCATCAGATCCTCGCGCTGGAGGAAGAGCCGTTTGGGATCCTCCCGCTCCAGCTGTTTGCGCCACTTGTCGAAGCCCTTGGCGCTGTAGATGTTCTCCGGCACGCGCTCGTCGTAGAAGGCAAACAGGGTCTCCTCATCGACCAGGATATCGCGGCGGCGCGATTTGGCCTCCAGCAGCGCCACCTCTTCGAGCAGTTCACGGTTGTGGCGGAAGAAGGGGGCGTCGCAGCGCAGCTCCCCCTCCACCAGGCCGTGGCGGATAAAGAGCTCGCGGCTGAGCGGCGGGTCGATGGGGCCGTAGTTGACCTTGCGCCGGGGGATGATCAGCAGCCCGAACAGGGTGACCTGCTCGAAGGCGGCCACCTGGCCGGCGCGCTTCTCCCAGTGCGGTTCGAGGTAGGTGCGCTTGACCAGCTCCCCGGCCAGCGGTTCGATCCAGGCCGGGTCGATCTGCGCCACATCACGGGCGAACAGGCGCGAGGTCTCCACCAGCTCGGCGGCCATGATCCACTTGGGCGCCCTTTTCGCCTGGGAGGAGCCGGGAAAGATCGCCAGCTTGATGTTGCGCGCCCCGAGATACTCCACCAGCGGTTTACGGCGTTGCTTCTTCGGCGGCGGCCCCTTCTGCTCGCGCTCGTCCTTGTGGGCGATGTTGCTGAGCAGCCCCGCCAGCAGGGCGCGGTGGATGGCGTCGTAGTCGGCCTCGCTCTTGTTGGGGGTGAGATCGAGGTTGCGCACCTGCGAGAGCAACTGGCCGTGGATGTCGTGCCACTCGCGCATGCGCAGGTAGTTGATGAACTCCTTGCGGCAGAGCTTGCGCAGTTTGTTGTGGCTCAGGTGGCGCGCCTGCTCATGGTAGTAGTCCCACAGGTTGAGGTAGGCGATGAAGTCGGACTTCTCGTCGACGAAACGCTTGTGCTTCTCGTCCGCCGCCTGCTGCGCATCCAGCGGCCGCTCGCGCGGGTCCTGGATGGTCAGCGCCGAGGCGATGATCAGCACCTCGTGCAGCGACTTCTCCCGCTCGGCGGCGAGCAGCATGCGGCCGATGCGCGGGTCCACCGGCAGGCGCGCCAGCATACGGCCCGCTTTGGTGATGCGGTTCTGCCGATCCACCGCGCCCAGCTCGTGCAGTAGACGGAAGCCGTCGGTGATGAAGCGCCGATCCGGCGGGTCGATAAAGGGGAAGGCCTCGATATCACCGAGGCCCAGCAACATCATCTGCAGGATCACGCTGGCCAGATTGGTGCGGCGGATCTCCGGGTCGGTGTACTCGGGGCGGGCGAGAAAATCTTCCTCGCTGTAGAGGCGGATACAGGTGCCCTCACTGACCCGGCCACAACGCCCGGCACGCTGGTTGGCCGAGGCCCGGGAGACCGGCTCGATGGGCAGGCGCTGTACCTTGGTGCGGTGGCTGTAGCGGCTGATGCGCGCCATGCCGGTGTCGATGACGAAGCGGATGCCGGGCACGGTGAGCGAGGTCTCGGCCACATTGGTGGCCAGCACGATGCGCCGCCCGCGGTGGGGGCGGAAGACCTTGTCCTGCTCGGCGGCGGAGAGGCGCGAGAACAGCGGCACCACCTCGGTGTCGCGCATGCGGTGTTTGTGCAGCGCATCGGCCGCCTCGCGGATGTCGCGCTCGCCGGGGAGGAAGATGAGGATATCCCCCAGCGGGTCGAGGCGCGCCAGCTCGTCCACCGCATCGAGGATCCCCTGCTGCGGGTCGGCCTCCTTTTTGTCGTCCTCCTCGTCCAGCAGTGGCCGGTAGCGCACCTCCACCGGGTAGGTGCGGCCCGAGACCTCCACCACCGGCGCGCCGTCGAAAAACTCGGCAAAGCGCTCGGTGTTGATGGTGGCCGAGGTGATGATCACCTTCAGATCTGGGCGTTTGGGCAGCAGCCGCTTGAGGTAGCCGAGCAGGAAGTCGATATTGAGGCTGCGCTCATGGGCCTCGTCGATGATGATCGTGTCGTACTGCTCCAGCAGCGGGTCGCTCTGGATCTCCGCCAGCAGGATGCCGTCGGTCATCAGCTTGATCAGGCTGTTGCCGCCGGACTTTTCGCTAAAGCGGATCTTGAAGCCCACCAGCTGCCCCAGCTCGGTGTGCAGCTCCTCGGCGATACGATTGGCCACGCTGCGGGCGGCGATGCGCCGCGGCTGGGTGTGGCCGATGGTGCCGGCAACACCGCGCCCCAGGTCGAGGCAGATCTTGGGCAGCTGGGTGGTCTTGCCCGAACCGGTCTCACCGGCCACCACCACTACCTGGTGCTCCTCGATGGCGGCGGCGATGGCGGCGCGGCGGGCGCTGACCGGCAGCTCCTCGGGGTACTCCGGCACCGGCATGGCGGCGCGGCGCTGCTCACAGCGCAGGCGGGACTTCTCCAGCGCCTGCGCCACCTCCGCCAGACCGCGATCAATGGGTTTGCCGCTGCCGGCGCGTCGCTTGAGGCCGTGCAGACGTTTGCGCAGACGACGC
>JBNJGC010000244.1:0-2924 GCA_051747405.1 Pseudomonadota bacterium | reverse complement strand
CGAAGCGGACACGATAGCCGACACACCCGCCGGGCTCCTCCCCCAGGCTGCGCGCCATGAAACCGGCCACATTGCGCGCTGCCAGACGGCGGGGTTCGAGCATCAGGATCGACTTTCCCGCCAGCCACGGCTGCTGCAACAGCGCCAGCGGCACACGGGTGGTCTTGCCGGCGCCGGGCGGCGCCTCCATAACCACGGCGCAATGTTGCGCCAGTGCATCGAGCAGCTCGGGTAGCGCCTGCTCTATGGGCAAGGGATCGGTCTGTGGCATGAGAGGTTTCATTAACGGTTTGACGGGAGTGCAGTGGGCCGGCTTGCACAACCGCCGGCCTCATAGGCTATAGTGATTGGACGGACCACAACAAACAAAGGGGGATCCTATGCCCACATGGCTACTCGTTGCTAACGCCAGTCGCGCACGCCTGTTCGAGACCCAGAGCAAGCCCAAGACACTCAAGCCGCTCAAGGAGTACCTCCATCCACTGAGCCGCGAGAAGGGTGAAGAGCTGGCCTCTGATCGCCCCGGCCACTTTCAGGGCGATGCGCAGGGGGGCGAAGGCAGTACCCACGGCGCTTTCAGCGAGCCGACCAACCCCAAGGAGTACGAACATGATCGCTTCGCCATGGAGCTGGCCAGAGAGCTCAACGACGGGCGGACGCAAAACCGCTTCGGCAACCTCATTATCGTCGCCTCGCCCCACTTCCACGGTCTGCTCAATCAGCATCTGAACGAGCATGTAGCGAAGATGGTCGGCAACCACATCAACAAAGACTACACCGATCTGGACGAGAAAAAGCTCCTTGAAACGCTGAGCTGAGCCGCTGACCGGGGTGAAGCACCCCGGTCGTTTGTCGCCTCTCTATAGCTCGTCGGTGTCGTAGTGCTTGTAGCCCTCGGGCAGCTCAAAGAGCTTCTCATCCACCATCAGGGTCGGATTGAAATCCATCAACACCTGACCATTACCCTTTTCGTCCCACTCCTGTAGCGGCAGGCCGAAACTCATCTGCCAGCGCGGATGGAAGGTGTTCAGGGCCAGATCGCAGCTATCCTGCATGTCCGCCGGAATATGCGGCAGCGCCTTGGCGTGCTCCCCGGCCAGTACCTGACGAAAGGCAGCGATGGCGTCCACCGTATCCTCCAGCAGCGGGATGGTGACGACGCTGTAACAGAGGGCGTCGTTGACATAGAGCCGCTGGAGCTGCGGCGCCTTGCCTGCGACGCGGGGCGCCTCCGGCTGCGCCACCTTCTCACTGCGGCGCTCTATCGCCAGCGGCGGCTCGATCGCCACCTCACGCGGCGGGATCTCGAAGACGGTCTCCTCCTCGTGGGTGACACTGCTGATCAGGCGGCTTTGGCGATCGAAGATCAGATAGTCACTCGCATCCTCGCCGTCGTCCATGCGAACAAAGCGCTCGCTTACCAGGATACGAGAGGTGTAGGGAGGAACCCCCGGCTCCCGGGCCTGATACAACAACAGGGTACTCTCAATCTCACCGGCCGAAACCAGCAGCGGAAACAGCGCCGCGCACAACACGGCCAGACTCTTGCGCATTAACCTACTCCCTCCAGATAAGCGAGTTCTTCTTCACTAAAGCCCGCCTGACGCCGCGCCGCTATGTGAAACGGCGGGCGTAGCGGACCCTGCATGTATTCGTCAATCAGACCGTTATAGGTCGCCATCGGTTCCAGTCCACGCTCGCCGCACAGGTGAAGGAACCAGCGGTTACCGATGGCCACATGGCCGATCTCATCGCGCAGGATGATATCCAGCTTTGCCGCCCCCTGCTGGTCGCCATTCTCTTCCAGCTTTGCCTTGATGCCGGGGTTCACATCCAGCCCCCGCGCCTCCAGACAGCGCGGCACCAGCGCCATGCGCACCAGCACATCGTGGGCGGTCTTCTGTGCCATCTCCCACAGGCCATTGTGGGCGGGAAAGTCGCCATAGTCGTAACCGAGACCGCGCAGGTGGTCACGCAGCATGACGAAGTGGTCTGCCTCCTCGTCCGCCACCTGCAGCCAGTCGTCGTAGTACGCCGGCGGCATCTCGCGAAAACGGTAGACCGCATCCAGCCCGAGGTTGATGGCGTTGAACTCGATATGGGTCAGGGCGTGAAACAGCACCGCCCGCCCCTCCTCGGTCACCGGCTTGCGCTTGGGCAGATCCCGCGGCTGCACCAGCTCAGGCCGCGCCGGGCGCCCCGGCACCGGCACCGGCTGCGCCGGCGCACCGGCGGCTACGGCGAGCTCACCATCGCGCCAGGCTTGGCGCAGGGCATGGGTCAAACGGACCTTCTCCCCCGGCTCACAACACAGCAGCGCCGCGTGGGCGGCATCAAACAGGCTCTTAACAGTCATCGGCGCGATTGTACCACCTAAACCGGCTCACCACCGCCAGGCCATCACTAGGTCCATCACGTTGCTGCCGGTGGGGCCGGTCTCGATAAGATCCCCGCCAGCCTCAAGGAAGCTGCCGCTGTCTGCGGTACGAAGCGTAGCGGCAGCGCAAAACCCCTCCTCCTCGCCACGCTTGACCGTATCTCCATCCACCAGCGCCCCCGCCTCTCCAGTGGGGCCATCGCTGCCGTCGCTGCCGACGGCGAGCAGCAGACAGTTCTCTTCGCCGGCCAGCAGGCGCGCCGCCGCCAGCGCCAGATGCTGATTGCGCCCGCCCCTGCCGGGATTATCGGGCAGGGTGACGCTGCTCTCGCCGCCCCAGAGGTGCAGGCCGGGACCACGCTCGCGCAGTGCCCGCACAAACGCTTCGGCCAGGGCTTCGGCGTCGCCCTGGAAGTGGCCGGGGTGCTCAAACACCGTCAGCCCCAGCGCTTCGGCCTGCGCCCTTGCGGCGTGCCGGGCCAATCCATTGTCGGCGACGATATGGCTCTCCACCGCCGTCAATGGCGCATCGTTCATCGGTGGCGAC
>JBNJGC010000243.1:0-2957 GCA_051747405.1 Pseudomonadota bacterium | reverse complement strand
CCTCGACCATTCGTTCCCGACATGGTCTACCTCCGCCATCCATGGCGGCGTCTGCGCTTATGCTTATCTACCCCAACAACACGTCCAGAAACATCATCACCGCAAAGCCGCCCAGCAGGGAGAAGGTGATGTGGCTACTCTCGTCACGGCGGTGGGTCTCAGGGATGATCTCATCGGAGATGACATAGAGCATCGCCCCGGCGGCCAGGCCGAGAAAAAGCGGCAACAGCGGCGCTGCCAACCAGACCAGTACCGCAGCGAGCAGGCCGCCCAGCGGCTCGACCAAACCGCTCGCCGCCCCCACAGCGAGGGCGGTGCCACGGCCATAACCCACCGAGAGCAGCGACACCGACACCGCCAACCCCTCGGGGATGTTCTGCAGGCCGATGCCAGTGGCCAGACTGATACCCGCCGCAGTGTCCTGTTGCATCATGGAGACTCCCACGGCCATCCCCTCGGGCAGGTTATGCAGGGTAATGGCGAAGACGAACAGCCAGATCCGCTTCATCCTGACCGCTTCGGGTCCCTCCCGCCCCATATGCAGGTGTTCGTGCGGCACCCAGCGATTGAGCGACCACATCAACAGCGCACCGAGCATCAACCCCGCCGTAACGATAAGCACCGCCTGAAACTCACTGCCGAAGGCCCGTTCGGCGTGCTCCAGCCCCGGCAGCAGTAGCGAGAAGATGGAGGCGGCAAGCATGATCCCCGCCGCCACGCTGAGCAGGATATCCTCCATGGTGCGTGAAAGGCGTTTGACCACCACCACCGCCAACGAACCGATGCCGGTGGCCAGCCCGGCCAGCAGACTGGCGAGAAAGGCGCCCGGGATTTGCGCTGAACTGACTACCTGGGTGACGGCATCCATAGAGGCGACTCCTGTTTAATTGGATTGTATAAGCCTAGCCCATGGCACAGGGGGCCGGCTTTATGGTCCGGGGTAGCTGTTAGGGATACTTATTGCCACAGAGGACACAGAGGGCACGGAGAGGAAAGCAAGGTTGCCTCTGTGGACTCTGTGGACTCTGTGGCAAAAAATATATTTAGGGATGCCGGGCATGACTGCCCGGCCTATGGCTGAGTGGACGCTAAAGAGAGGCGGCGCCCACAGGGCGCCCTATGAGAGGTTGTGGGGGCAGACGGGGCTAGCCGCCCATTTTCATCATGTGCGCCTTGCCGTGGGCCTTGATGGCGACGAATTTGAGAAACTCCTCCACGTTGTCGTAATCCATGGCCACGATGTGTTCGGCCAGTGCATTGCTCAGATCGCGGGTCTTGGCGATCTCCTCGTGGCTGCGACCACAGCCGTTGCAGTGGCTGCCATCCTGGGTGCAGTTGTTACCGCCCAGACAGGGACTGAATTGCATCTCAACCTCCGGATTCGTATGCAGGAAAACCAAGCCTTTAAATGGCGACTGCCGCCGGCGATTCAACCCCGGCCTGGCAACCACGGTTGAAATGGGTGTTCCCCACCCCAAGGCCTGGGGAGTGAAAGGTAATTAACCTTTTGTTTTTTATAATGATAAGGAGGGATTCAGACTACCTATGGTCGATATCAAAAAGTTCATTCACGAAGGCGCCGAAGAGAGCCCGCAGCTGCTCAATCGCAAACAGGAGATGCCCGAGCTCGACTGGCGCCGCGTCAGCCAACGCGCCGCCGAGGAGGATGTCATCCTCAAGGACGAGCACCGCGAAGTGGTCCGTTTCCTGCGCGAGTACTACCTCTACAACGGCTGGCCCGAGAGCGCCTCGGAGCTAACCCGCGAGCTGGAGGAGGCCTTCGATGAGCACGGCGGCAAGAAGTACCTCTACCGCCTCTTCCCCAACGGCCCCATCGCCCAGGCTACCGATATCGCCGAGCTGCCCAAGCCGGCGGAGCTGGAGCAGCCCTCACAGGGCACCGTCCACTGATCCCGCCGCTGCGACGGTGCCGGTGGCAAACCGGCACCGCTTCAGCCAAACTCAAAAGCAGTCCGAACCACAACGCCTAAGGCAAAGGAGCGAGGATGCTTTTCAAACAACTGTTCGAGCCCGACTCGAGCACCTACACCTATCTCATTAGCTGCCCCGACACCGGCAAGACCGCACTCATCGACCCGGTGCTCGACACCGTCGAGCGCGACCTGGCCCTGTTGCAGCAGATGGGGCTGAAGCTCGACTACAGCATCGACACCCACGTCCACGCCGACCACCTCACCGGCGCCAAGCGTCTGCGGGAGCTCGGCGGCAGCGAGATCGTCTATCCGGCGATGGTCGACGCCGCCTGTGTCGATATCGGCGTGCGTGAGGGCGAACCGTTCAAGGTGGGCAATATCGCGGTACAGCCGCTCTTCACCCCCGGCCACACCGACCACCACCACGCCTACCTCATCGACAACGGCACGCAGAAGATGCTCTTCAGCGGCGATGCGCTGCTTATCGAGGCGTGCGGGCGCACCGATTTTCAGTCCGGCGATGCGCACCAGCTCTATCGCAGCATCCACGACAAATTCTTCAGCCTGCCGGACGAAACCCTGGTCTACCCCTGCCACGACTACGAGGGGCGCTTTATCACCACCATCGCCCAGGAGAAGCAGCGCAACCCACGCCTGGGCAACGACAAACCGGAGGCGGAGTTTGTGCAGATCATGCAGGAGATGGACCTACCCTACCCGCGCAAGATCGACTTTGCCGTCCCCGGCAACGAGGAGTGCGGCATCTGCCCGCCCAACGTACCGGCGGAGTTCCGTACCCCCTGCCAGCGGCACGATCAGGGCTGATACGACACCCCAGGGGGCACTCACGCCCCCTGCGGCACCCCATAGACCGTCAGCAAGACGATGAGAAAGAGCACGATGCCGCTCATAATGGTGGTGTCAAGGATCCCCAGCGTGTGGTCCTCGGCGATAAGGGCGTTGAGCATGTAGAAGGTGGGGAAGAGAAACAGTAACAGCAGGATATTGGACTGGCTGAACCCC
>JBNJGC010000242.1:0-2961 GCA_051747405.1 Pseudomonadota bacterium | reverse complement strand
CGTTCTTTACCGAGGTGCGGGCGGCGATCAAGCGCCACTCCGGCGAGGAGCTGGACATCAAACCGTATGAGGCGGACATGCGCCACCTTATCAACACCTATATCCAGGCCGACCCGGCGGATGCCATGGGGGCGGTGGACAACTACTCGCTGCTGGAGCTGATCGTCGAGACCGGCGTACACGACGCCATCGCCCGGAAGCTCAACGCGAAGGGCAAGCTGAGCAAGAACGCCATCGCTGAGGGCATCATCAACAACGTCCGCAAGACCATTATTCGGGAGCAGCTGACCGATCCGCGCTTCTACGAACAGATATCGAAGTTGTTGGATGACCTGATCGCCCAGTGGCGGAGCAATACCGCCAGTTATGAGGCGTTTCTACAAAAGGCCGAGGCGCTGGTGCGTAAGATGGCCGAAGGCCACAATAACGCGGACAGCCCGGCAGAGCTGGCGGACCGCCCTGAGGCGCAGGTGATCTATAATAACCTGCCGGACATTGTTGGAAATGCCCAACCTGTCGCCGCGATACAGGAAACGCCGCCGCCCGCCTACGGTGGCGACAAACTCGCCACCATGGCGCTTGATATAGATCGCGCCATGCGCGAGCAGGCGCCGGCCGGCTGGCGGGGTGATCCGGCGCGGGAGAGCCAGGTGCTCAACGCCCTGTTTCCCATCATGGGGCGGGATCGTAAAGCAACGAAGGCGCTATTCGAGCTGATCAAGAATCAGGCGGGCTACCCATGAGCGAAATGATCCAACTGGGCGAGATCGCGATCCAGGTGACACGCAAGGCGATCAAGCACGTCCACCTCTCCGTGCATCCACCCGAGGGGCGGGTAACGCTGGTCGCGCCCACCGGAACCCGACTGGAGGTGGCCCGCGCCTATGCCATCTCCAAGCTGGGCTGGATCAGGGGGCAGCAGGCCAAGCTGCAGAGCCAAGCGCGGGAGACGCCCCGGCAATTCATCGAGCGCGAAAGCCACTATGTATGGGGGCGGCGCTATCTGTTGAGCGTGGAGGAGCGTGAGTTCCGCCCCGGCGTCAAGTTGGATCATAAGCGCATTACGCTTACGGTGCGACCGGGTAGCGACAGGGCCAAGCGTGCCCAGATTATGCACGAGTGGCACAAGCGGTTAATGCATGAGGCGGTGCCGCCTTTGATCGAAAAATGGGAGCAGAGGTTGCAGGTCAGGGTGACCGGCTATTTCCTGCAACGGATGAAGACCAAGTGGGGGAGCTGCAACCCCAAGGCCGGGCATATCCGCTTGAACACCGAGCTGGTCAAGAAACCCAAGGACCTGCTCGAATACATCATCGTGCACGAGATGGTGCATCTGCTCGAGCCCACGCACAGTGAACGGTTTATCGCTCTCCTGGACCGCCACTATCCGAGCTGGCGTGAGGCTCGCGATGAGCTGAACTCATTGCCGTTAAGCGCCGAGGGTTGGTGAGTGGTAGACTGTTTGGGGTAATAGATCTAAGGAGGTTTGACATGCAGGAAGGGATTCTCGATACGCTCAAGGCGCATTTCGGTTACGACGCGTTCCGCCCCGGTCAGGAGGCGGTGATTGCTCATCTTCTCGACGGTCGCTCGGCGGCGGCGGTCTTTCCCACCGGCGGCGGCAAGTCGATCTGTTACCAGCTCCCGGCGCTGTTGCTGCCGGGGGTGACGCTGGTGGTCTCGCCCTTGATCGCGCTGATGAAGGATCAGATCGACGCCCTGACCCGGCGCGGTATCGCCGCGGCGCGTCTCGACTCCAGTCTGGATGCCGACGCCTACCGCCAGGTGATGGACCGGCTGCGCGACGGTTCGTTGCGGCTGCTTTACGTCGCCCCGGAGCGGTTCAACAATGAGCGCTTTCGTGCCGCCATCGCCCGGGTGCCGGTATCGCTGTTCGCAGTGGATGAGGCGCACTGTATCTCCGAGTGGGGCCACAACTTCCGCCCCGACTACCTCAAACTGGCCGGCTTTGCGCGGGAGATCGCTGCCGAGCGGGTGCTGGCGCTCACCGCCACCGCCACGCCGCCGGTGCTGGAGGATATCCGCCGGGTGTTCGACATCGCCCCCGAGTGCGCGGTGCGCACCGGTTTCTACCGCCCCAACCTGGCCCTGCAGACCAGCGTGGTCAGCCGTGATCAGCGCGATGCGGTATTGCTGGAGAGGTTGGCTACCCGA
The DNA here is from genome assembly GCA_051747405.1 of Pseudomonadota bacterium. Lineage (GTDB taxonomy): Bacteria > Pseudomonadota > Gammaproteobacteria > Thiohalomonadales > Thiohalomonadaceae > JAPHTQ01. Next base: position 786 of record JBNJGC010000242.1, on the reverse strand, counting down.
CCGGAGGGACCGACTATCGTCTACGTCACCCTGCAGAAGAGCGCCGAGGCGGTGGCGGAGCGCCTCGCCGCCGCCGGCTGGCCGGCCCGCGCCTACCATGCGGGGATGAAGCCCGAGGAGCGTGCCGCGGTCCAGGAGTGGTTCATGGCATCGCAGCAGGCAATAGTGGTGGCCACCATCGCCTTCGGCATGGGGGTGGATAAGGCGGATATCCGTTACGTCTACCACTACAACCCGCCCAAAAGTCTGGAGAACTACGCCCAGGAGATCGGTCGGGCCGGGCGCGACGGCGAGCCGTCGGTCTGCGAGCTGCTCTTCTGCCCCGACGATCTCAATGTGCTGGAGAACTTCATCTTCGGCGACACGCCCGATGCCGCCGCACTGCACTCCCTGGTCCGCGATATCTTTGCTCGGGAGGCGGAGTTCGACCTGGCACTGCACGAGCTCTCCCAGCGACACGACATTCGCCCTCTGGTGCTGCGCACCCTGCTCACCTACCTGGAGCTGGAGGGGTATATCGAGGGCGGCACCCCCTTCTACAGCCAATATAAATTTAAACCACAGCTGAGTTCGGCGGAGATCCTGGGGCGTTTCGACGGCGAGCGGCGCGACTTCCTCGCCGCGCTGTTCCGTCAGGCGAGGAAGGGACGCACCTGGCTGACCCTCGATGCCGAAGCGGCGGCCGCTGCCCTGGGCACACCGCGCGAGCGGGTGGTGCGTGCCCTCGACTGGCTCGGCGAGCAGGGGATGCTGGAGGTACAGGCCGCCGGGGTGCGCCACCGCTAC
>JBNJGC010000241.1:0-2996 GCA_051747405.1 Pseudomonadota bacterium | reverse complement strand
GGTGCCCAGGCACCTTCCCCTTTTTTTATCTATTAACTTGTAACGTAATCACTCACCTTTTCCGGCAAGATTTTTCACCGCAATGGCGCAAAGGACGCGGCGGTTACCGAGAAGCGCGTATGGCTATACCCTAACGATGTCCGGCGCAGATGCCGGCCTCGTTCCCTCCCGGCCGCCTGGCGCGGAGATACCGAGCATGATGCGCTTCGCAGGCTCAGCGCATCCTATGGATAGGGCTCGTCAGCCCTATTGGGCGGCCCCGTGCTGCCACCACAATGACCGCGGAATAACACTACCTCAGGGGGCAAGTAGTTATTCGCTACCTTGTATTGCGGCCCTGCACCTTCGCCTACAGCGATCGCGCTGAGCAGTGGAGGCTAGGTGGATGCGGAAAAGCTCGGCGGTGAATCCCTGCTAGATATCCAAGTTCGCCACTTGCAGCGCATTCTGCTCGATAAAGTCTCGTCGCGGCTCGACGTTGTCGCCCATGAGGGTGGTGAAGATATCATCGGCGGCGATGGCGTCCTCGATAGTCACCTGCAACAGACGGCGGCTCTCCGGGTTCATGGTGGTCTCCCACAACTGTTCCGGATTCATCTCCCCCAGCCCTTTATACCGCTGCACATGCTGGCCACGCTTGGCCTCACCCAACAGCCAAGCGAGCGCTTCGGTAAAACTGGTAACGGCTTGACTGCGCTCACCCCTGGCGACATACGCACCTTCAGCAATCAATCCGTGCAGCTCCTCACCCAGCAGACGAATCCCTTCATACTCAGGGGTACCGAAAAAGTCCGACTGGAAGCGGTAACCGGTCGGCACACTGTGTCGCCATTCGTTCACGGTCGCTGACTCAATGCCCCCATCCGGCGTCTTCTCAAAGTCGACACTGTAGCGGCGCTCAGGGCCATTCTCCTCATTCAGCACCGCTACCAGCTTATCGAACCAGCGCTCCGCCTCACCATCGGCGAAGGCGCTCTCAGCGATGGAGGGGAGGGTGATCATCCTCTCCAGCATGGTTCCATTGTAGCGCCGGGAGAGGCGATCGATGGTCGCCATTACCTGCTGATACTGCTTAGCAAGCTGTTCGAGGCCGGTGCCACTGATCGGCGGCGCCTCAGCACTGACATGCAAGGCTGCATTATCGAGGGCGATCTGCAGCAGGTAGTTGTTAAGCTCCGCATCATCTTTGACGTAGCGCTCCTGTTTACCCTTTTTGATCTTGTAGAGCGGTGGTTGTGCGATGAAGACGTGGCCACGCTCGATCAGTATCGGCATCTGACGATAGAAGAAGGTCAGCAGCAGGGTACGAATATGTGAGCCGTCGACATCGGCGTCGGTCATAATGATGATGCGGTGGTAGCGCAGCTTGTCGGGGTTAAACTCCTCCTTGCCAATGCCACAACCGAGGGCTGTAATCAGGGTACCCACCTCTGCCGAGGAGAGCATTTTGTCGAAACGCGCCTTCTCCACATTGAGGATCTTGCCCTTAAGCGGAAGAATGGCCTGGTTTTTACGGTCACGACCCTGCTTGGCAGAGCCACCGGCGGAGTCACCCTCCACCAGATAGAGTTCCGATTTGGCTGGGTCGCGCTCCTGACAGTCAGCCAGCTTTCCTGGCAGTCCCGCCACATCGAGGGCCCCCTTGCGTCGTGTCATCTCACGCGCCTTGCGCGCCGCCTCGCGGGCACGCGCCGCATCGACCACCTTGCCGGCGATGATCTTCCCCTCCGCCGGGTTCTCCAGCAGGAAATCCTGGAACCGTTCACTCACCAACGACTCGACTACACTCTTTACTTCGGAGGAGACCAACTTCTCCTTGGTTTGGGAGGAGAACTTCGGGTCCGGCACCTTGACCGAGAGGACGGCAGTAAGCCCTTCGCGTGCATCATCGCCACTGGTATTGATCTTGGCCTTTTTAGCCAGCCCTTCAGACTCGATGTAGCCGTTCAGGGTTCGCGTCAACGCCCCACGCAGTCCCGCCAAGTGGGTACCACCATCTCGCTGTGGGATATTATTGGTAAAGCAGAATATATTCTCCTGATAAGCATCGCTCCACTGCATCGCGATCTCGACGGTGATCCCCTCTTTCTCCGCGGTAAAGTGCAGCACGGTGGGGTGTAGCGGGGTCTTGTTCCGATTCAGGTGTTCGACAAACGCACTAATGCCGCCCTCGTACTCGAAGACATCCTCCTTATCAGAGCGCTCGTCTCGCAGCACGATACGCACTCCGGAGTTGAGGAAAGAGAGCTCCCGCAGACGCTTCGCCAGGATGTCATAGTGGAACTCCGTCTGGGTAAAAATCTCCCGGCTCGGTTTGAAGCGAATCTCCGTGCCGGTGGTCGTGCTCTCAGCAATCGGCTTCAGCGCACCCTGCGGTTCACCCATGGCGTACTCTTGCTGATACTTCTTCCCATCGCGACGGATGGTCAACTTGAGACTCTCTGATAGGGCGTTTACGACAGAGACGCCCACCCCGTGGAGACCACCGGAGACCTTGTAGGAGTTATCGTCGAATTTACCGCCCGCATGCAACACGGTGAGAATAACCTCGGCAGCGGAGCGCCCCTCATCCTCATGCCAATCGACCGGGATCCCGCGACCGTTATCCCGCACCGAGACCGCACCATCGGTATGGATGGTCACATCGATCTGCGTACAGTGCCCTGCCAACGTCTCATCTATGGAGTTATCCACCACCTCAAAGACCATGTGGTGAAGGCCCGTCCCATCATCGGTGTCGCCGATATACATACCAGGGCGTTTGCGGACTGCATCAAGGCCCTTCAGGACCTTAATACTGGAAGAATCGTATTCACTCATAAGCTACTCCGGGCTCAATTTGAACCATTATACCACTTCTTCAAACTCACCATGTTCCACGTGGAACACTTTCACCCCCTCCCAGTTATCAAGGGAGAGGAGCTCTTTTGAAGTGGTGGTCACAAAGACTTGGCAATCGAGCTGTTGCAGGATCTGAAGCAGAAGATGCCTGTGGT
>JBNJGC010000240.1:0-3013 GCA_051747405.1 Pseudomonadota bacterium | reverse complement strand
GCGGTGGAGAAACCGCGCAGGGCGGCTTCGCGCATGTTCGCTTGTTTCAGTTTGATCTGCGCCATCATGTCGGCGTAGACCTTGAGGCAACCCTTGACCGTGTCGATGGCGTCGAACAGCGGCTCTTTGTCCTCTTGGTTGTCTTTGTTATAGGCGAGCGGCTGGCCTTTCATGATCATCAACATGGAGGAGAGGGAGCCGAAGACGCGACCGGTCTTGCCGCGCACCAGTTCAGGCACGTCGGGGTTTTTCTTCTGCGGCATGATGGAGGAGCCGGTGCAGAAGGCGTCGCCGAGGTCGACCCAGTCGAACTGGCTGGAGGTCCAGAGGATCAACTCTTCGCTGAAGCGGGACATGTGCATCAATAGGATGGAGGCCCAGCTGAGGAACTCGATGGCGAAGTCGCGATCGGAGACACCGTCCAGCGAGTTGCGCCCGGGCATGTCGAAGCCCAGCTCTTTGGCGGTGAACTCGCGGTCGATGGGGTAGGTGGTGCCGGCCAGCGCGGCGGAGCCGAGCGGCATGATGTTGATACGCTTGCGGCAATCGGCCAGGCGCTCGCTGTCGCGTTGGAGCATCTCGTTCCAGGCCAGCATGTGGTGGCCGAAGGTGATGGGCTGCGCGGTCTGCAGGTGGGTGAAACCGGGCATGATGGTCTCGGCCTCACGCTCGGCAAGGTCGATGAGGGCGCTTTGCAGGCGCTTGAGCTCCGGGGCGATGGCGCCGTCGATCTCGTCGCGCAGGTAGAGGCGGATGTCGGTGGCGACCTGGTCGTTGCGCGAGCGACCGGTGTGCAGCTTCTTGCCGGTGCTGCCGATCATGTCGGTGAGGCGCTTTTCGATGTTCATGTGCACATCTTCCAGGGCGATGGACCAGGGGAAGTCGCCGGCCTGGATCTCCGCCTCGATGCGTGTCAGGCCGCGGATGATCTCGTCGCGCTCGGCCTCGGTAAGCACCTTGATATGGGCCAGCATCTTGGCGTGGGCGATGGAGCCCTGAATGTCCTGCTTGTACATCCGCTGGTCGAAGCCGACCGAGGCGCCGAAGGCCTCGACGAAGGCGTCAGTCGGTTCGGAGAAGCGGCCGGTCCAGGGTTTTTCGACGGTGTTCTGTTCGCTCATGGTTGATCCATCTTGCTGAAAAGGTGGGAAATTCGCCGCAGTATAGCCGATCCGCCACGCACCCTGCGATCTCCGTCTCGTCGTATCGTCGCATTTGCGGCTATGATAGGCGTACCAAGATAAGGTTTCAGGGATTGTGAATAATCAGCAGTCGAAACAGAGCGAATTTTTTCTGCCCGACTTTTGCGGTCTGCACTCGGTGTTTGCCGTGGTGGTGCTGTCGGAGCTGTTCGCGCTGATCCTCACCCTGGGCGCCTCGCCCCAGGTGGCGGACCCGTGGTCGCAGTTGGCACTCAATTCGCTGTTCATGCAGTGGGCGGGGCTGGCCAGTGCCGCGCTGCTCTGTGCCAGCCGCGGGCTGCTGTCGCGACTCACCGGGGTCGCCGCCGGGCTGACCACCTACCTGATGCTGCTGCTGCTGATTCTGCTGCTCTCCGAGGCGGCCTACCGGGTGAACCTGGGGGTGGGGCGCTCGGTCTACGGTCCGCAGCATGTGGAGTTTCTGCTGCGCAATCTGGCCATCGGCGCCATCGTCATCGCCCTGGCGTTGCGGTACTTCTACGTCCTGCACCAGTGGAAACGTCGCATCCGCGCCGAGGCGGAGGCGCGACTCCAGGCTTTGCAGGCACGCATTCGACCCCATTTTCTCTTCAACAGCATCAACACCGTCACCAGCCTGATCCACGACAAGCCGGATCTGGCCGAAGAGGCGCTGCTGGATCTCTCCGATCTCTTTCGCGCCAGCATGCGGGACGAGAAGTACCGCATCCCCTTCAGTGAGGAGCTTGAGCTGACTCGCCGCTACCTCCACATGGAGGGGTTGCGTCTGGGCGAGAGGCTGCAAACCGCATGGCACATCGACGATGTGCCGGAGAGCGCCCTGCTGCCCCCGCTGATGCTGCAACCTCTGGTGGAGAATGCTGTCTACCACGGTATCGAGCCGCGGCCCGAAGGGGGGTGTATCACCCTTAGTGGTCAGGTGTCGGAGGGGCAGCTGGCGTTGCAGTTGAGCAATCCGCTGCCCGCGGCACAGTCACCGCGCCGCGAGGGCAATCGCCTGGCGCTCGATAATATTCGCCAGCGGCTGAAGGCGCACTATGGCGCCAATGCCGGTCTGTCTATCACGGAAGAGGGCGGGGTCTATCGCGTCAGTCTGACCCTGCCACTGGAGTTAGCACCATGAGAATTTTGATTGTCGACGACGAAGCGCCGGCGCGTGAGCGCCTGCGCCGGATGCTGGGCAAGGTGGCGGGGGTCAGCGTCTGTGGCGAGGCGAGTAATGGCCACGAGGCCCTTGATCTCAGTGCCAGTGAGCAGCCCGATGCGGTGCTGCTGGACATCAGCATGCCCGGACTCGATGGCCTGAGCACGGCGCGCGAACTGGCCGCATCAGACCACCCGCCGGCGGTGATCTTCACCACCGCCTACAGCGAACATGCGCTGGAGGCATTCGAGGCCGAGGCGGTGGACTATCTGGTCAAGCCGGTCCGGCAGGAGCGCCTGGAACAGGCGCTGAACCGCCTGCAAAAGCGTGGCATGGTAGCGGAGGAGTCGCCTGGCCGCGAGCATCTGACAGTGCGTAAGCACGGTGGGCTGCAATTGATCCCGGTACGGGAGATCCTCTATTTCCAGGCGGATAACAAGTATGTGACCGCCCACTTACCTGGGCGTGAAGAGCTGCTGGAGGAGTCGCTCAAACAGCTGGAGGAGGAGTTCGGCCCGCGTCTGCTGCGCGTCCACCGGAATGCCCTGATTACGCTGGATGCGCTGGAGGGGATGGAGAAGGACGCTCAGGGCCACAGCTATGTGACCCTGGCGCAGGTGGGCCGAGGCCCTGAGATCTCTCGCCGCCATCTACCGGAGGTGCGGCGTGTGCTCAAGCAACGCGGCTA
>JBNJGC010000239.1:0-3028 GCA_051747405.1 Pseudomonadota bacterium | reverse complement strand
CGGCCCGGCTGCATATCGGCACGAATAGCGCCGACGGCGTTGACGGCGATCACCTGCTCCACCGCCTGCTGCTTCAGTGCCCAGAGATTGGCCCGATAGTTGACCTTATGTGGTGGAATCGTATGCGGTGAACCGTGACGCGGCAGGAACACCACCTCCGTGTCCGCCACCTCACCGAAAATCAGCGGTGCGGAAGGCTCACCATAGGGCGTCTGTGTCGCCTCGCGGCGGGTGACCTTCAACCCCTCCAACGAGGTCAAACCGGTACCGCCAATAATCCCCAGTTTTGCCATGATTTATCTCCAGAACTATAAAAACGCAAAGGACGCAGAGACGCAGAGGTCGCAAAGAGAATAAATTTAAATGAAGATTCGCAGGGGTTGCGGGCCACAACAACCGTCGCTATACAACTGTAACAACAAAAACTCTGCGTACTCTGCGCCTCCGCGTCCTCTGCGTTAATGTTTTAAATATCAACACTCCTTGACGGCGAAGATGCCCGGGGCGTTGCGCAGGTACTCTTTGTAGTCCATGCCGTAGCCGAAGAGGTAGCGGTCTTCGGTCTCCAGCCCCACGTAGTCGGCCTCGATGCCGATATTGCGCTCATGCCGTTTTTTCACCAGTACCGCGCTGTGGACCTCGCTCGCCCCCTTGTCTCGGCACGCCTCGACGATCGCCTTCAGGGTCAACCCCTCGTCGAGGATGTCGTCGATGATCAGAACGCAGCGCCCTTGCAGGGAAAAGCGCGGCGCCACGCGCCACTCCAGCTCACCCCCGGCGGTCTTACCGCGGTAGCGGCTGGCGTGGATGTAGTCGATCTGCAGGGGAAAATCGAGCCGGCTGAGCAGGTGCCCGGCGGGGATCATTGCACCGCTCATCACCGCCAGCACCAGAGGGTTCTTCCCCTGAAGGTCTTCAGTAATGGCTGCGGCCATCTTGGCGAACGCCTTGTCTACCTGGGCGGCATCGAAGAGACACTCCGCCTGGCGATAGATCCGCGCCACCTGCTCCGCGGTGACGGTTGTGGTCTCGTTACTGCTCACCGGCGCGATCCTTTACGTTGATCCCCTCAGGGATGTGTATCGTTGAGGTCGGGAAGGCGATCTGGGCACCGTTTTGGTCGATGATCTCAATCACCTTGAGCAGCACATCCTGTTTGACCTCGTGGTAGTGGACCCACTGGGTGGTATGGGTGAAGGTGTAGATGAAAAAATCGAGCGATGAGGGGGCGAATTTATTGAAGTTGACGATCATCGTCTGGGTTTCATCGATCTCGGGGTGAGCCGCCAGCATCGCCTTCACCTGCTCGATGATCGGTGCCAGCTTCAACGCATCGCTGTAGCGGATCCCCACGGTCTCGAATATGCGCCGATGACTCATCCTGGAGGGGTTCTCCACGGCGATGCTGGCAAAGGTGGAGTTGGGCACATAGAGCGGACGGTGGTCGAATGTCCGGATCTCGGTCAGGCGCCAGCCGATCTTTTTCACCGTCCCCTCGATCTCCCGATCCGGTGACCGCACCCACTCGCCGACGGCAAAGGGGCGATCGAGATAGATCATCATACCGCCGAAGAAGTTGGCCAGAAGGTCTTTGGCGGCAAAACCTACAGCAATACCGCCCACACCACCGAAGGCGAGGATACCCGAGATACTAAAGCCCAGGGTCTGCATCCCCACCAGCACTGCAGTGATGAGTACCGACAGGCGCAGCAGCTTGCTGATGGCGTCGGCGGTGGTGGGGTCGACGTAGCGCCCTTCACGCTCGGCGCGGGTGTAGACATTACGCTCCATCTGGCCGATAAAGCGGAACAGGAACCAGGAGACCAGCGTAATGACGCCCACTTCACGCAGCGGTGTTACCACCTCAAAGATCGCCGCGTCGGTCTGTTTGCCGACAATGTCAGCGGCAAAGGTGATACCCAGCAACCAGATAAGCCAACTCAGGGGGCGCGAGGCGGCCTGGCACAGGGCGTCATCCCACAGAGTCTCGGTCATCTCCACACGCCGAATAATCCGTTTGAATATCCGCTTCTGGATAAAATCCAGCAGTAGTGCGCCGAATACCACGGAAAAGACCTGAATCACCAATACCGTGGTCGGACTGCTCTGGGTCACCTCCTGGGTTATCTCGTTGAGTAACGCTTCAAACTCCATTCATCGCTCCCGGTCAGAGATCGAGCGAAAGGCTCGGGTCGTCGTTAAGGTGTTGCATGGCTTTGATCGCCTGGCGCCAGGCTGGCTGCTGGTGCAGTGCCTCAAGACTGATCGGATGGCGCCCGTGCAGCCGCGCAAGGCGCGCATGGAGCACCGGTTCGGGCTCATGCTCAAGACCCGAGAGGATCGCCCGCGCTGCCTCCGGGTTGTTGCAGATGAGCACCATATCACAGCCCGCCTGCAGCGCCGCCTCGGCCCGCGCCACATAACCGCCGGCGGCGCTCGCCCCCTCCATATTGAGGTCATCGCTGAAGATAACCCCCTGGAACGCCAGCTGGCTGCGCAGAACCTCCCCCAGCCAGTACGACGAGAAACCGGCCGGCTGCGGGTCCACATCGGTGTAAATCACATGCGCCGGCATTACGCCGGCCATGCCATTGGCAATCATCGAGCGGTAGGGACGAACATCCTCGGCCAGGATATCCACCAGTGGGCGAGAATCCTGCGGTATCGCTTCGTGGGAGTCGACCGTCACCGCACCGTGGCCGGGAAAGTGCTTACCCACGGCGGCCATTCCCGCACGCTGCATCCCGTGCATCAGTGCCGCGCCCAGGTCGGCCACCACCTCGGGGGAACGGTGAAAGGCCCTGTCGCCGATAACGGCACTGACCCCGTAGTCGAGATCCAGCACCGGCGCAAAACTGAAATCGACCCCCACCGCACGCAGCTCCGATGCCATCACCCATCCGGCCTGTTCCGCCAACTGGCGGGCACGGCGCCGATCGCGCTCATAGATCTCTCCGAAACGGCGCATCGGCGGCAGGCGGGTAAAGCCCTGACGGAAACGCTGCACCCTGCCTCAAGCGGAATATCC
>JBNJGC010000238.1:0-3081 GCA_051747405.1 Pseudomonadota bacterium | reverse complement strand
CCTGCGGCGACTGTTCGACTACCTGCCGCCGGCCCAGGCGGCGGGCTCTTTCGTTCCCGGGCAGCGCTTTTTGCTCCCCTTCGGTCGTAGCCGGCAGGTGGGGGTGCTGGTGGCGCTGGCCGAGAGCAGCCAGGTGCCCGCCGACAAGCTACGCCCGGCACTGCGTCAGCTCGATAGCGAACCGCTTTTCGATGCCTCGGTGATGGCACTGCTGCGCTGGGCCTGCGACTACTACCACCATCCGCCCGGCGAGGTCTTCACCACTGCCCTGCCGGTACTGCTGCGCCAGCAGCGAGAGGCGAGCGCCCGCGGCATCGACAGCTGGCGTATCACCGGTGAAGGACGCGCCCTGGAGGTGGAGAGCCTAAAACGCGCGCCCAAACAGCAGGCACTGCTGCGCCTGCTGGATGAGTACCCCGACGGTGTCGAGGCGTCCCGCCTCGACAGTGAACTGGAGGCTTGGCGCCCGGTGATGAAGCGGCTGGTTGAGAAGGGTTGGGTCGAGCGGCACGAACGCCCCTGCATCCCGCCACCGCCGGAGCAGGACGACGCCCCGCCACCGCTCAACACGACCCAGCGACAGGCCGTCGATGCCATCGGCGAGCACCTGGACACCTTCCAGCCGCTGCTCATCGAGGGGGTCACCGGCAGCGGCAAGACCGAGGTCTACCTCCAAGCGATCGACAAGGTGCTGGCCGCCGACCGCCAGGTGCTGGTGCTGGTGCCGGAGATCGGCCTCACCCCGCAGCTGCTGGAGCGCTTTCGCCGTCGCTTCTCCCTGCCCATCGCCTTGCTCCACTCCGGGCTGAGCGATCAGGAGCGGCTCTGCGCCTGGACCATGGCCCGCTCCGGCGAGGCCCCCATCGTCATCGGCACCCGCTCGGCAGTGTTCACGCCGATGCCTGCGCTGGGGCTCATCATCGTCGACGAGGAGCACGACCCTTCGTTCAAACAGCAGGACGGCTTTCGCTACTCGGGACGCGATGCCGCCGTGGTGCGCGCCAAACAGGCGGGGATCCCGGTCGTCCTCGGCAGCGCCACCCCCTCGCTGGAGAGCCTCAACAACGCCCTGAGCGGACGCTACCGCCATCTGGCGCTGCCGGAGCGGGCCGGCAGCGCGATCCACCCGGCGATCCACCTGCTCGATGTGCGCCAGCAGCCGATGGAGGAGGGCCTTTCGCTACCGCTGCAAAAGGCGATGCAGCAACACCTCGACGCCGGCGGCCAGGTGCTGCTGTTTCTCAACCGGCGCGGCTTCGCCCCCACCCTGCTCTGCCACGACTGCGGCTGGGTCAGCCACTGCGCGCGCTGCGACGCCCACATGACCTACTACGCCCACTCGCGGCGTATCCGCTGCCACCACTGCGGTGCCGAGCGGCCCGTACCGCCGCAGTGTCCCGACTGCGGCAGCCTCGACCTGCGTCCGCTGGGTCAGGGGACGGAGCGGATCGAGCAGGCGCTGCACGAGCGCTTTCCCGATTTCGGCGTGGTGCGTATCGACCGCGACTCGACCCGGCGAAAGGGGGCGCTGGATACGCTGCTGGAGGAGGTCCACTCGGGCGACGGGCGGATCCTCATCGGCACCCAGATGCTGGCCAAGGGGCACCACTTCCCCCGGGTCACCCTGGTGGGGATCCTCGATGCCGACCAGGGGCTGTTCAGTGCCGATTTTCGTGCCGGCGAACGCATGGCCCAGCTCATCGTCCAGGTGGCGGGCCGCGCCGGGCGGGCCGACAAACCGGGCACGGTATTGATCCAGACCCACGTCCCCGACCACCCTCTGCTACGGCTGTTGGTGGAGCAGGACTACGCCCGCTTCGCCCGCGCCACCCTGAAAGAGCGGCAGGAGGCGCTGATGCCGCCCTTCAGCCACCTCGCCCTGCTGCGCGCCGAGGCGGTGGACCGACAGGCCCCGCTGGCCTTTCTCGACGAGGCAAGCGGACTGGCCCGCGCACTGCCCCACGAGGGGATCTGGCTACTGGGGCCGGTACCGGCACCGATGGAGCGGCGCGCCGGACGCACCCGCGCCCAACTGCTGCTCCAGGCCGACAACCGCGCCACCCTGCACAAACTGCTGGGTGCCTGGGCGCCACAGCTCGAAGGGCTCAAGTCCGGGCGCAAGGTGCGCTGGTCGCTCGACGTCGACCCGGGGGAGTTGTTTTAGGCCAACACCTCAACGCAAAGCTTCTCCCTCCCCTTGCACCCATACCGCCGGAACAAGGATAATGCTCTGCTTGTTTAACGGGGCGCCCGTCCCTCTACACCTTTAGCCGAGACGCGATGAAACACCACCTTCAGGAACTCGTAAAATCCGCCCTGCACGATCTGACCAGCTCCGGTGCGCTGGAGTGCGAGCTGCCCGCGCGCATCACCATCGAGCGCACCCGCGACAAGAGCCACGGCGACTTTGCCTGCAACATTGCCATGGTGCTGGCCAAGCCGGCGCGCAGTAAGCCGCGGGATCTGGCCGAGCGGATCGTCGCCCACCTGCCCCCATCCGAATATGTGGCCAGGGTCGAGATCGCCGGCCCCGGCTTTATCAACATCACCATGGCCGAGCACGCCTATCACGCCGTGGTGGGGGAGGTGCACGAGGCGGGCGAGGCCTACGGTCGCTCCACCATCGGCGCCGGCCAACGGGTGCAGGTGGAGTTTGTCTCCGCCAACCCCACCGGCCCGCTGCATGTGGGCCACGGTCGCGGCGCCGCCTACGGCGCCACGGTGGCGGACCTGCTGGCCGCCGCCGGCTTTGAGGTGCATCGTGAGTATTATGTGAACGATGCCGGTCGGCAGATGGACATCCTCGCCACCTCCATCTGGCTGCGCTACCTGGAGCTTGCCGGCGAGACCTTCACCTTCCCCGCCAACGGCTACAAGGGCGACTACGTCTGGGACATCGCCGCCGGCCTGCACCGGGAGAACGGCGATGCCTACCGTCACGCCACCGCCGATGTGTTCGACGGCATCCCCGCCGACGAGCCTGACGGCGGCGATAAGGAGGCGCACATCGACGCCCTCATCATGCGCGCCAAGAAACTGCTCGGCGCAGAGGACTACCGTAAGGTGTTCGATCAGGGCCTG
>JBNJGC010000237.1:0-3096 GCA_051747405.1 Pseudomonadota bacterium | reverse complement strand
CATGTCGTCGACCAGGATCACTTCGTGGTGGCGATAGTCGCGTTCGGGGAGGGTGATGGTGACTTCGCGGTCGCCGCGTCGCTCTTTGTTGGCGACGGCGTAGTCGAGCCCGACCGGTTCGGCGATGGCGCGTACCCACTGGAGCGATTCGCTGTCGGGGCCGATGAGCAGGGGGGCATGGGTGTGCTCTGCCAGGTGTCGGCGCATGGGGGCGGCGGCGCTGAGGGCGCGGGCGTCGCGGTGGGGAATGGCCTGTTCGAGACGGTCGATGCGGTGCAGGTGTGGGTCGACGGTGAGGACGCGGTCGAAGAGCCCGGCGAGAAACTGGCCGATAATACGCTGGCTGACCGCCTCGCCGGGCTGGAAGGCGATGTCCTGGCGCATGTAGCAGAGGTAGGGGGCGACCAGGGTGAGGTGTTTGGCGCCCTGTTCGCGTGCGGTGGTGGCGGCGAGCAGCAGTTCGATGAGTTTGTCGTTGGGCTGGTCGAGGCTGCGGCAGATGATGACCTCCTCCTCGGCTTTGGCCGGGAGGGTGACCTTGCTTTCGCCGTCGGGGAAGCGGTGGCACTGGATCAGGCCGAGGGGGAGGCCGAGCCGCTCGGCGAGCGCTCGAGCCGGGGTCTGGTAGTCGTTAAAGCTCCACAGCTGCACCGGTCAGAGCTCCATATAGGTTTTGCTTACCTCTTCGGGTCTGCCGATGAGGTAGCCGGTCTGGGTTTTGGTCAGAGCGCGGGCGAAGTTGAAGTCGGATTGGTATTCGGCGTGTACGCGGTAGAGGGTTTCACCTTTGCGGACTTCGTCACCGAGTTTCTTCAGCAGGTCGACGCCGGCCCCTTTGTCCATGGGGGCGCCGGCGAGGCGGGCCAGCTTGGCCAGGAGGTAGTTGTCGATCTGGGTGACTACGCCATCCTTTCCGGCGCGAACCTCGAAGCTCAGTCGTCCCGCTTCGAGGGGTGTCTGGCGGGCGCCCTGGGCCTGGATAATGTCTTCCATCTTTTTCCGGGCGCGGCCCGAGTCGAGGATGTCGCGGGCCATGGCGTAGCCGTAGCCGCCGCGCACGTCGGGGTCGAACTCGAGGATGCGCCCGGCCAGGCGCAGGGCCTTTTGCCGCAGGTCGGCGGGGGCCTCGGGCTGGTTGTTGAGCACCTGCATGGCGTCGCGCGCCTCCAGCACCGGGCCGATGCCGTGCCCGACGGGTTGGGCGCCGTCGGTGATGATGACCTCCAGGTGCAGGCCCATGCGGTCGCCGATGTATTCAAACAGCTTGCGTAGCTGTAGCGCCTCGCGCATGTGGCGTACCTTGGCGCTGGGGCCGACGGGGATGTCCACCAGCAGGTGGGTGGAGCCGGCGGCGAGCTTCTTCGACAGGATGGAGGCGACCAGTTGACCGTTGGAGTCGATGCCGAGCGGGCGCTCGACGGAGATCAGGATGTCGTCCGCCGGCGCCAGTTTGGCGGTGCCGCCCCAGGCGAGACAGGCACGGTGTTTGCGCACAATGTCGTGCAGCTGACGGGGGCTGAGGTTGACCTCGGTGAGTACCTCCATGGTGTCGGCGGTGCCGGCGGGGGAGGTGATGGCGCGGGAGGAGGTCTTGGGCATCATCATGCCGTGGGCGGCGACGATGGGCACCACCAGCATGCTGGTGCGGTTGCCGGGGATGCCGCCGATGCAGTGCTTGTCCGCCACCAGCGACTCGTGCCAGTCGAGCCGGTCGCCCGACTCGGTCATGGCGCGGGTGAGGTGGAGGATCTCCTCCCGGTCGAGACCGGTCTGGCCGGAGGCGACCAAGAAGGCGGCCATCTCCATCTTGGAGTAGCGGTTGCGCACGATGTCGCGTGTGATCCCCTGAAAGTCTTCAAGGGTGAGACGTTCACCGTCTATCTTGCGCCGTACCGCATCCATCGACGGTGGCAACTCGGCCTGGGCGACGCTCACCGGAAAGCCGGGCTCGAGGTCCAGCTGGTCGAAGGCCTGCTCGGAGAGACCCAGCTCGCAGGGGTCGACGATGGCCTCGTCGTCCACCACATTGAGCACCGCGTAGATGCGCTCGCCGTTGGCCTGGATCTCCACCTTGGTCAGGGCCTGAAACCCCTCCGCACGGTAGAACTCGCAGTCGCGGTGCATGTAGGCGACGTTCTCTTTGTAGGTGTCGATCGCCACCCGGCGGAGCTTGAGGTGGTTGTTGGGGGTTTGGGTTCTCTTCTCGCTCATGGGATAAAGATTACCACAGGGTGGTGGGGTTGGGAGGTGTTCCAGATCTCATGTTCGAGTGGCAACGCTGAGGCTCCGCGTGGGAGTGCTACGAGGGAAAATGCTGGAGCTTGGTGTCTCCGTGCATGCACAGGCGCCAGGCAGCCGTGCAGAGCAAAGCCGTCAGCTTCGCCAGGCATCGCTATGGCATCGCCGCATGCGCCCCCGGACGGGGCAGCCTGGCCTACGAACTGCTGGAGCTAGCGTCTCGGGATGCAAGGGTGGAGTCCACCTCCTGGGGTGGCTTCCGTTTGGCCATCGAGTTGACAGCTCAAGAGCTGTGCTCCAATACAAGGGCTACGTTGCAACATCACATGGCCTGAAACCTGAAACTTGGAACTACCCCGGCGCCACCGCCAGCTTGTCGTTTTCATCCTGCTCTTCCTGTTGCAGCGCCCACATCTGTGCGTAGTGGCCGTCCAGCGTCAGGAGCTCGTGGTGGCTGCCCCGTTCGATGATGCGGCCCTGGTCCATGACCAGGATCTGGTCGGCGTCGATGACGGTGGAGAGGCGGTGGGCGATCACCAGGGTGGTGTGGTCGCTGGCGATGCGGCGCAGGGCTTCGAGGATGGTCCGTTCGGAGCGGGAGTCGAGGGAGGAGGTGGCTTCGTCGAAGATGAGGATCTTCGGGTTTTTCAGCACCGCGCGGGCGATGGCGATGCGCTGCTTTTCTCCGCCGGAGAGTTTGAGGCCGCGCTCGCCGACCAGGCTCTGGTAGCCCTCGGGCAGGGATTCGATAAAGTCGTGGATGTTGGCGGTGCGCGCCGCCTCGACGATCGCTTCGTGGCTGGCGTCGCAGCGACCGTAGGCGATGTTGTATTCGATGGTGTCGTTGAACAGCACGGT
>JBNJGC010000236.1:0-3105 GCA_051747405.1 Pseudomonadota bacterium | reverse complement strand
GGTTCATGCTGTTCGGTTATCTCTGTCTGGTTGGGGCTCGGGCAGCCGCTCCACTGTGACCGGCTGTTCGAGCAGGCGGGAGAAGAGCGCCGACTGTGCCGCCGGTTCGGCGCTGGTGTAGTAGTGGGCGCCGGCCTCGTCTGAGCCCTGGCGCAGCAGCTGGTGCTGCGCCAGCTGCTGCTGCAGTCGGCGGGCCACCGCCTCGCCGGTGTCGATGATCGCCACCCCCTCCCCGCAGAGCCGTCGGATGAGCGGTTGCAGGAAGGGGTAGTGGGTGCAGCCGAGCACCAGTGTGTCGGCCCGGCGTTCGAGAATGGGCTGCAGATAGCGCTCTAGCAGCTGCGCCGTCTGCGGTGTGTTCAGGGCGTGGCGCTCCACCTGTTCGACCAGGCCGGGGCAGGCCTGCACGATCACCTCACTCTCTCCGCCGTAGCGGGTCACCAGATCCTGCAGGCGGCGGCTGCCGGCCATACCGGCAGTGGCGAGGATGCCGACCACGCCGCTGCGGCTGTTGAGCAGCGCCGGTTTGACCCCCGGTTCCATGCCCACCACCGGCAGCGCGTGTCGCCGGCGCAGCGCCTCCACCGCGGCGGCGGTGGCGGTGTTGCAGGCCACCACCAGCGCCTTGGCGCCCAGCGCCGTGAGGCTGTCGGCGATCTGCTCGACCCGCTGGCGGACAAAGGCGGGGGATTTGTCGCCGTAGGGGATGTGGGCGCTGTCGGCGGCGTAGAGCAGTGGCTCGTGGGGTAGCAGGGTGCGGATCTGGCGCAGCACCGACAAGCCGCCGGCACCGGAGTCGAGAATACCGATGGGGGCGTCGGAGTGGGTGGAGGGTTGCTGCGGGTTCACGGGCGGCGGTGGGGCTATTGCTCGTAGCACATGGCGTCGAACAGCGCCGCCCGTGCCGGGTTCTCCATCAAGTCGTGGGCGATGATGAAGGCGGCGGCTGTCCACACCTGGTTGAAATTGGCGCGGCGTCCGATCAGACTGCCCAGGCGACCGTCGTAGTATTCGGGCCAGTGGTCCCGCATCAGTCGATCGCCGATCTCGAAGAAGGCGTGCTCGGCCAGATCCATGCGTCCGGTCCGCCGCGCCGCGCCGATGAAGGTCCACAGCAGTACCGGCCAGTTGCCGCCGTTGTGGTAGGACCAGGGGGCGTTTTTCGGGTCGCTGCCGGTCATGAACATCCACTCCTTGCGCTCTACTGCCGGGTAGACGATCTTCAGCGGCATCTCCCCCACCAGCTGGTCCCAGTGGTGGTGGTAGAGGCGCATAATCGCCTGCGACTCATCCTCGCTGGCGAGCCCCATCAGGATCGCCAGCAGATTGCCCATGGCGAAGAAGCGAAAGTCGACCCGGCTGGGGCCGACATTGCCCACCAGGTAGCCGCTGCCCTGGCGGAGCCAGCCGTCCATCCAGTCGGGGATGCTCTCGGGGTAGACGTTGAGCACATTGCGCGCCTCGGGGCCGAACTCTTCGGAGTGGTAGCGGTGGATCTCGTTGAGCCGGTCGCGCCCCATCCAGTAGTAGATGCGGACATAGGAGCGCAGGGCGCTGCTGCGAATATTGATCGTGCGCAGGATGGTGGCGTTCTCCTGGGTATCCTCCAGCAGCTCGCCGGCGGTGTTGAGCATGCCGAAGTAGAGCGCCTGGATCTCCAGCGGATGGCCGTAGACGCCCATGCGCCGGTCGATCATGAACGAGCCGTCGGGCACCAGCATGGTGGGCGCCGCCTCGAAGCTCTCCTTGAGGTAGAGGTCGAGGGTCTGGCGGATGCAGTCCTGGATGGAGGGTTCGCGGGCGAAGGCGGTGTCGCCGGTGATGCGGACATAGGCGCGCAGCAGGAACATCCACCACATGGCAGAGTCCACCGGCGCGACCCGACCGATGGCCATCTCGCCAAAGTCGGCCATGAGCCGCTCCTGCCCCCCCTCGTGGATGACGCGAAAGCTGGCCGGCATCAGGCCGATGGCGCGCTGGTGGCCCGGCATCACCGACTGCTGCCCGCGCAGCCCCATTACCGTTTTGAGAAAGTTGCGCACGATGGCGTGATCGCCGCGCATGAGAAACACCAGCGCCGAGGGGACGAAGTCGCGCACGAAGCACTCCTCGTAGTTGGGCGCGGTGGGGTTGGGGTCGCAGGCGGCAGCCGTCCCCACCGGTTCGCCCCGGTAGGTGATGATCGACTGTTCCAGCAGCTCAGTGGCGGAATCGAGTGGCATGGGCGAGATAATACCAGCGTTGGCCGGGTGTGACATGGGTAAAGCTGTCATCGCCCGGAAATTTCTTCGTCACATCCCTGACACGCCCTCTCCTTAGCATTGGCAATGGTGGCGGCAGGGAGGCTGCCCGTCCGGATACAGGAGTCTGTTTACGCCAGAACCGAGGGTAGCACTATGTGGGAATTTGAGATCGTCACGGTGGAGAAGGCCAAACCGCCGATGGGTAACGGCAAAGGGCGCTGGTATCGCTACACCATCGCCAATCGGATCACCGAGATCACCGGTACCCGATGCGGCTCACGGGATGAGGTGGTGAATTTCGTCCGCTCCTCCGTGCAGCGGCTCAACAACCGCCACAAGGCGTTGAGCTTCAGCAAGGCCTGAGCCGGCGCGACGCCGCTCAGGTGCTCTCGCTGGTCAACTCGACAAATTCGGGGTTGTCGCGGAGCTTGGCGAAACTGCCGTCGAGAACGGCATCCTCGCGAAAGGCGGGGGAGAGGGTGATCGCCTGGCGCAGGTCGCTCAGCGCCTCCTCCACGGCGCCGGCCTCGGCATTGGCGCAGGCGCGCTGGTAGTAGGCGTGGCCGTTCTCTTCGTCGATGGCCAGGGCGCGGTTGCAGAGGCTGCGGGCCCACTCGGTCTCACCCAGCGCCAGGGCTTCGTCGGCCTTGTAGGTGAGCGCCTCGGTGTCGTCCGGTTTGATCGCCAGGATCTGATCATAGAGCGCGATCTTGTTCTGCGGCTGGGTCTCCTGTGAGGCCTTGAGCCAGAGGGAGTGGATCTCGTTGGTGAGGGAGAGCTGGTGCTGGGTCGAGCGGATCTTCTCCGACTTGCTGTGCAGCTCCTCCTCGATGCGCCGGAGGCGCTCCTCGAAGGTCTCCGA
>JBNJGC010000235.1:0-3127 GCA_051747405.1 Pseudomonadota bacterium | reverse complement strand
TCGTCGCCCGCCAACCGATCTACAACCGCCGACTTGAGCTTGTCGGCTATGAGTTGCTCTATCGCGACAACAAGCTACCACGAGCCTGCTTTGAGGATGGTGCCAAAGCCTCTTCGCAACTCATCATCAACACCTTCATGGGTTTCGGCCTGGAGAGTATCGTCGGCAGCAACCCCGCCTTTATCAACCTCACCCGCGACTTTTTCATCGACGAGCGCCCCATCCCCATGAGTTGCGAGCAGGTGGTGCTGGAGATCGCCGAGAAACGGCTCCCCGAGCCCCACGTCCTGCATGGACTGCAGCAGCTGGCCGCAGACGGCTACGTCATCGCCCTGGACGACTTTGTCTTCAAGCCGGAGCTGGAACCACTGTTGGAGCTGGCGCAGATCGTAAAGATCGATCACCGCTCGCTGGGGCGGGAGGGTGTGGCAAAGCAGGCGCAGCTCTGTCGCCCCTACGGCGTCAAGCTGCTGGCAGAGAGGCTGGAGCGACCCGAAGAGATGGAATACTGCCGGGAGCTGGGCTTTGACTACTTTCAGGGCTACTTTTTCTGCAAGCCGCAGCTGGTGCAGGCCAGGAGTCAACCGGCCAATCGCGCAGTCACCCTGCAGCTGCTGGAGAAGCTGCAGGATGAGCAGGCCGACATGGAGCAGCTCGAGCAGATCATCATTCAGGATGTCACCCTTACCTACAAGCTGCTGCGCTACCTCAACTGCGCCACCTACGCCCTGCGCCGCGAGATCAATTCGGTGCGGGAGGCGTTGATGCTGATCGGCACCCGTCAGGTCAGACAGTGGGCGCTGCTGCTGATGATGTCGAGCTACGATGAGGGCAAACCCCGTGAGCTTATCGCGACGGCGTTGGTGCGTGCCCATATGTGCGAACAGCTCGCCCGGCTCCAGCCGGAGTGTTGCGATCCGCAACAGGCCTTTACCGTGGGCCTCTTCTCCACTCTCGATGCGGTCATGGATACACCCATGGAGGAGCTGCTGGATACCACCACCCTCAGCGCGCCGATCAAACTCGCCCTGCTCGCCTACGAGGGCGCGTTGGGCCAACTACTCAAGCAGGTGCTGCGCTATGAGCGCGGGGACTGGGAGCCGCTGGCCAATGAGGGTGAGGGGCGCCGGGACTACACCGACGCCTACCTGCAGGCGGTGCAGTGGTCTGACGGGCGGTTGCGGGAGCTTGCCGCCGGCGGGTAATCGATCCGCTCCATCCGACGACGACGGACAGGAGGGCAGCGGTTAGGTCCTACTGGCTCACAGACTACTTGCCCGCCCGGATCAGACCGCCCAGGCCCTGTTTCTCCAGCACCTGCTGCATGTGGGCGCGTATTTGCCGGATATCCTCCATCTCCAGCACCCTCGCCAACAGGCTGCGGGCGCGACGGCGACTGAAACTGCGTACCACCCATTTGATGCGCAGCAGGCTTGAGGCGCTCATGCTCAGGCTGTCGACCCCTAAGCCGACCAGCAGCAGCGCCGCCGCCGGATCGCCGGCCATCTCACCGCAGACACTGACCGGGATTTGGTGTTTTTTCGCCCCCTCAACCACCATCTGCAGGGCGCGGATCACGGAGGGGTGCAGCGAATCATAGAGATCCGCTACGCGGGCGTTATTGCGGTCCACCGCCAGCAGATACTGGGTAAGGTCGTTACTGCCGACGGAGATAAAGTCGACCCGCCGGGCCAGCGGCTCGATTTGGTAGATCAGTGAGGGCACCTCCACCATGGCACCGATCCTGGGCATGGTCACCACTTCGCCCTCCTCCAGCAGCTCCTGGTAGGCGCGTTCAATCAACACCTTCGCCTCATCCACCTCGGAGACGGTACTGATCATCGGCAACAGCAGCTGGAGGTTATCCAACCCCACTGCCGCTTTGAGCATGGCCCGGATCTGCACCAGGAAGATCTCCGGGTGGTCCAGGGTTATGCGGATCCCGCGCCAGCCGAGGAAAGGGTTGTCCTCCTCAATCGGGAAGTAGGGCAGCGCCTTGTCCCCGCCCACATCCAGGGTACGCATGGTCACCGGGCGTGGGGCGAAGGCCTCCAGCACCTGGCGATAGACACGGCGCTGCTCCTCCTCGCCGGGGAAGCGGTCACGCACCATGAAGGGGAATTCGGTGCGGTAGAGTCCCACCCCTTCGGCGCCACTTTCGATGGAGGGGCCGATATCGGAGAGCAGTCCGGTGTTGGCACACAGCGGTACATGGACCCCATCACGGGTCTCAGAGGGCTGGTCCCGCAGCTCCTGCAGCCCCTCGGTCAGCTCCTGCTCTTCGCGCTGCAGGCGCCGGTACTCGCGTTTCACCTCCGCCGGGGCGTTGACATAGACACGGCCCGAGTAGCCGTCGGCGATCACCTCCCGACCGTCGACGCGCGCCACCGGCATGTCATCCACACCGAGCACCGCCGGGACACCGAGTGCGCGCGCCAGAATCGCCGTATGCGAGGTGCTGGAACCACGCACCGAGACCACACCGGCAAGGCGTCTGGGCGGTACCTCGGCAAGCATCGAGGCGGTGATCTCCTCGCCGACCAGGATGGTTTTTTTCGGATAGGCGGTCTCGCCATTGCCCTTCTGCTGCAACTGGAGCATGATCCGCCGGCCCAGGTCCCGCACATCGTCGGCCCGCTCGCGCAGATAGGGGTCATCCATGTCATTGAACACGCGCACATGCTCGATCACCGTATCGCGCAGCGCCCCGGGGGCCCAGTTGCCGGCGCGGATACGCTCGGTAACATCACCAATCAGGCTGTCGCTCTCCAACATCAGCAGGTAGGCATCGAACAGGGCGCTGTCCGCCGCAGGGAGGGCGTCGCTGATGTTGTCCACCATGGTACGCACATCCTGTTTGACCAACCGCACCGCCTCCAAAAAGCGCTCCTGCTCGGCCACCACATCGTCCACCGGTCGATCCGGCGTGCCCTCGATATCGGCGTGGGTGTGTACCGCCACGGCTCGACCGATCGCCACGCCCGGCGCGCCGGGCAGGCCGCGCAGGGGGTAGCCGTCGAGGTTACGTTCGCTCTGCAGGCCGTCGATACCGCCACTGGCCTCGGCATGGGCGATGGCCCCGGCCAGCTGTGCGGCGATGGTTACCAAGAGGGTGACGATGTCCTCT
>JBNJGC010000234.1:0-3190 GCA_051747405.1 Pseudomonadota bacterium | reverse complement strand
GCAGGCCGCGGAAGACGACCTCGAGGCGCTGCTGGAGACCGCCGAGCCCGAGGCAACGGATGACAGCGCCCCAACCGCAGGCGATCAGAGCGACAACCCCGAGGCCCCCCTGCCGGAGGCGCCCCCGGAACCAGACCTCGATGAGGCGCTCCTGGCGGCAGAGCCCAGTGAACCGAGTGGTGCGGAGGTCCCGCAAGATCAGGCGGGTGTAGAGCCTACCTCGCCAGACGACCTGGAGGTGACGCCCGAAGCGCAGACGCCTCAACCGAAAAGCACGCACACCTCCACGAAGGAGGAGACCGCAACAGAGGCCACCCCGGAAACGGGCAGTGGTGAGATGGCGGATTTTGACGACCACCTGTTCGATCTCTTCAATGAGCCCCCGGGCGAACAGGCGGAAGAGAGCGGCGAGAGCGGCGAGAGCGGCGAGAGCGGCGAGAGCGGCGAGAGCGGCGAGAGCGGGCAGGATACCACCGCAAAGACGGCAGGCCAGGGCGATGAGTGGGATCCCTTCTCAGAAGAGAATATCGAGACCCTGCTCACCCCCTCGGAGGAGAGCGGGCTGGAACAGGAGCCGGACCGTGAGATCCCGCTATCACCGCAGGAGCTGGATCTTGCCGCTGCCGAAGAGGATAGGGAACGACTCGACCAGCCGCTGCCCGAAGAGGATGACCTCCACGAACTGGATCTCGATGATCTGGAGCTGACCACCGAAGGCCATCGCCAACCGCCCACGGAAGAGGTGGCCGGGGAGGCTCCCCCCGCTGCGTCGACTCAACAAAGCACCTATACACTCCCCCCACCGGTGCAAGGGAAGCGTAGCGGCCTGGGCGCCGCCCTCCTCTGGGGTGCCGGCATCGTTCTACTGCTGGGGGCGCTGGCCCTGCAGTACCTCTACTACCACCGCACCGCGCTGGCAGAGAACCCACAACTACGCCCCCTGTTGAGCCAAATGTGCACCGTGACCGGCTGCACCCTGCCGCCAAGGCGCGACCTGACCAGCATTGAGCTGGTAGACCACCTGATGCAGTTCCACCCCCGCTATGAAGGGAGCCTGCTGATCACCGCCACCCTGGTCAACCGTGCCGACTTCGCCCAGCCCTATCCGCTGGTAGAGGTGGTCATGACCGACATCAACCAACAGGTCATCGCCCGCCGCCACTTCCGCCCCGACGAGTACCTGGTGGCAGACAAGAACGCCCAGGGCTTTGTCCCCAATACCGAAGTGCCGCTGATGCTCGAAGTGCTCGACCCGGGCAAACAGGCTGTGGGCTTCGAATTCAACTTTTATTGAGCTATGTCGCTTTATACCGACAGCATTAGCCGGTATGATTACTGGCCCGCTCAAGGCAAGCAGCACCTCCGCACCATGCGCATTGGACCCTACACACTCAAGAACAACCTAATACTGGCCCCTATGGCCGGGATCACCGATCGCCCCTTCCGCCAACTCTGCAGGGAGATGGGAGCGGGCATGGCCGTCTCCGAGATGGTCTCCTCCAACTCCCTGCTGTGGGGCAGCGAAAAGACCAAGCGCCGCGCCGACCACACAGGTGAGACCGAGCCGCGCTCGGTGCAGATCATGGGGGCCGACCCGCAGATGATGGCCGATGCGGCCCGCTTCAACGTCGACAACGGCGCCCAGATCATCGACATCAACATGGGCTGTCCGGCCAAGAAGGTCTGTAATGTCCAGGCCGGCTCCGCGCTGTTGCGCGACGAGACGCTGGTGGGGCGGATCCTTGATGCCGTTGTCGCCGCCGTGCCCGAGATACCGGTCACCCTCAAGATCCGCACCGGCTGGGACCGCGACAGCAGAAACGGCGTCGCCATCGGTCGCATCGCAGAAGGCGCCGGCATCCAGGCCCTGGCCGTCCACGGTCGCACCCGTGCCGACGGCTACAAGGGCGACGCCGAGTACGAGACCATCGCCGCCATCAAGGCCGCCATCGGCATCCCGGTGATTGCCAACGGCGATATCACCACCCCGGAGAAGGCGCGTCATGTACTGGAAGCCAGTGGCGCAGATGCCGTGATGATCGGTCGTGCCGCCCAGGGCCGACCGTGGATTTTCCGCGAGATCGAACACTACCTGCGCACCGGCGAGCGACTGCCGGAGCCCGGTCTTGAGGAGGTGCGCGATATCCTCCTCGGCCACCTGGAGAATCTCTACGCCTTCTACGGCGAATACACTGGAATACGCATGGCCCGCAAGCACATCTCCTGGTACAGCAAAGGCCAGCGCCACGGCGCCGCCTTCCGTCAGGCGGTCAACCGGGTCGACGACGCCGCCGAGCAGCTGGACATGGTGGAGGGCTTTTTTGCCCAACTGATAGAGAACAGGGAGATCGCCGCGTGACCAACAGCTGTGACAACCCCCTCAACGGCTGCGTACGCCGCGCCCTGGAGAAATACTTTTCCGACCTCAACGGCCATGAGCCGGGCGAGCTCTACCAGCTAATGCTGGGAGAGGTGGAGAAACCGATGCTTGAGAAGGTGCTACAACACACCCAAGGCAACCAGACCAAAGCCTCCGAGATCCTAGGCATCAACCGCGGCACCCTGCGCAAAAAACTCAAACAGTACGGCCTGGACAACTAAACCCCAATTCACCGCAAAGACGCAAAGGACGCGAAGAAAAAATCGCAGGATGGGCAAAGGAGCGAGAGCGACGTGCCCATCAACGCCAAGACGACGAGCACGTTAGCTTCGCCCATTCCTGAGAGCCGGGATAAAAGCTTTAAACGAAAAGTCGCAAAGAAAAGCACGGCATAGCGTATAAACGCTTTTGCTTTTCTCATCTTTCATACCTTTGCGTTCTTTGCGCCTTTGCGGTGAAATTTCTAAAATTTAAAGGACCCATCATGAGCAAGATTCAGCGTGCGCTTATCAGTGTTTCGGACAAAACCGGCATTGTCGACTTCGCCAAAGAACTGGCCGGTTTCGGCGTGGAGATCCTCTCCACCGGCGGCACCGCCAAGCTGCTGGCCGACAGCGGCATCGAGGTTATCGAGGTCTCCGACTGCACCGGCTTCCCGGAGATGATGGACGGCCGGGTCAAGACCCTGCACCCGAAGATCCACGGCGGCATCCTGGGGCGCCGCGGCACCGATGATGCGGTGATGGCCGAGCACGGGATCCAGGGCATCGACATGGTGGTGGTCAACCTCTACCCCTTCGAGCAGACCGT
>JBNJGC010000233.1:0-3196 GCA_051747405.1 Pseudomonadota bacterium | reverse complement strand
TCAACTGCAAAGCGGCTACCGTGCTCAACCTCAGTGAGGACCATCTGGATCGCCACCGGGATATGGACAACTACGCGGCGATAAAGGCGCGCATCTTTAACGGTAGCGGTGTGAGGGTTCTGAACGCCGATGACCCCCGTGTCGCGGCGATGGCCGCCGGCGGGCGAACGGTCGTCTACTTTTCGTTGCATGCTCCGGCAGGCGAGGCGGACTACGGTCTGCGCCGCCGGGACGGTGTCGACTATCTGGCCAGGGGCGATGAGCTTCTGCTGGCGGTGGATGCCATGCGCATGCCGGGACGGCATAACCAGGCCAATGCCCTGGCGGCACTGGCGCTGGGTGAGGCGGCGGGGCTGGAGCTGCCCGCTATGCTCGAAACCTTGCGCACGTTTCCGGGCCTGCCGCACCGCTGCCAGTGGATCACCGAGCACAACGGTGTCGGCTATTACGACGACTCCAAAGGCACCAACGTCGGCGCCACCCGGGCCGCACTGGAGGGGATGCCGGGTGAGAAGGTGGTGCTGATCGCCGGCGGACAGGCCAAGGGGCAAGCGTTTTCGCCGCTCAGGGCGGTGGTGGGCGAGCGGGTTCGTCGGTTAATCCTCATCGGTGAGGATGCCGAACAGATCGCCTCGGCGCTGCACGGCAGTGCGCCGATCGATGTTGCCGCTGATATGCGCCAGGCGGTGGCGATGGCCGCGGCGGCGGCGGCACCGGGCGATGCGGTACTGCTGTCGCCAGCCTGTGCCAGTTTCGACATGTTTAGTAACTACATCGAGCGGGGCAAGGCTTTTTGCGCGGCGGTAGAGGAGCTTGCGGCATGAGCTATGCGGCCTCAGCCAACGCCTCCGCCACGCCGCGCCGGCGCCAGACGGTCAGCCTCGACTGGCCGCTGCTGCTTAGCGCCGTCGCGCTGCTGGGATTGGGGTTGGTGATGATCGCCTCCGCCTCGGTTGGGATCGCGGATCGTCAGGTGGGTGATCCGAGCTACTACATCATCCGCCAAGGGCTCTACGTGGGGCTGGGGCTGGCCGCCGCGCTGGTGGTCTGGCAGGTGCCGCTCTCGGTATGGGAGCGCAGTGGGCCGTTGCTGCTCATTATGTCGCTGTTCATGCTGGCCCTGCTACTCGTACCCGGCCTGGGCCGCACCGTTAACGGGAGTACGCGCTGGTTGATGTTGGGGCCGTTCAACCTCCAGGTGTCGGAGATGGCAAAGCTGGCGGTGATTGTCTATATCGCCGGCTATCTGGTGCGGCGTGGCGAGGAGGTACGTAATCACATCGGCGGTTTTCTCAAGCCGATGGTAGTGGTGGCGCTGCTGAGCGGGCTGCTGCTGGCTGAGCCCGACTTCGGCGCTGCGGTGGTGCTTGCGGCAACGGTGATGGGGATGATGTTTCTCGGTGGGGTGAGACTGTGGCTCTTTGGGGTGCTGTTGTTGCTGGCGGCGGGTCTGTTGAGCGTGGTGGCGGTGGCTTCGCCCTACCGCATGGAGCGCTTGACCGCCTTTCTCAACCCCTGGGCCGATCCGTTCAACAGCGGCTTTCAGTTGACCCAGGCGCTGATCGCCTTCGGTCGGGGCGAGTGGTTTGGCGTCGGCCTCGGCGCCAGTGTGCAGAAGCTGTTCTATCTGCCCGAGGCGCACACCGACTTTGTCTATGCGGTGCTGGTCGAGGAGCTGGGCATGGTCGGCGGCAGTATTGTGGTGGCGCTTTTTGCACTGCTGGTGGGGCGGATCTTCCATATCGGACGGCGTGCCGCTGAGGCGGGCATGGGCTTCGCCGCACACTTGTGCTATGGGGTCGGGATCTGGTTTGCCCTGCAGGCCTTTATCAATATGGGGGTCAATATGGGGCTGCTGCCCACCAAGGGGCTGACCCTGCCGCTGATGAGCTATGGCGGCAGCAGCATGCTTGCCATGTGTATGGCGTTGGCGCTGGTGCAGCGGGTTGCACTGGAGGCGCCGGTGCAGGGTGCGGGACGAGCAGGAGGCGCGAAGTGAGTCCGCTGCGTGTACTGATCATGGCCGGTGGCACCGGGGGGCATGTCTTTCCGGCGCTGGCGGTGGCGCGTGAGCTGCAGGAGCGTGGCGTGACGGTGAGCTGGTTGGGTACGCGTCGCGGGCTGGAGGCGGAGCTGGTGCCGCAGGCCGGTTTTGAGATCGATTTTATCGATATCGCCGGCCTGCGCGGTAACGGGCTGGCCGGGTGGTTGAAGGCGCCATGGCGTTTGAACGTAGCACTGCTGCAGGCGCTGAAGATCCTCCGCCGCAGGCAGCCGCAGGTGGTGTTGGGGATGGGCGGTTTTGTTACCGGCCCCGGTGGCGTGGCCGCCCGTCTGAGCG
Organism: Pseudomonadota bacterium; assembly: GCA_051747405.1. Taxonomy (GTDB): domain Bacteria; phylum Pseudomonadota; class Gammaproteobacteria; order Thiohalomonadales; family Thiohalomonadaceae; genus JAPHTQ01. Next base: position 855 of record JBNJGC010000233.1, on the reverse strand, counting down.
GGCGTCCGCTGCTTATCCATGAGCAGAATGCCATCGCCGGTTTGACCAACAGGCTGCTGTCACGCATCGCAAACCATGTGCTGGAGGCGTTCCCCGACACCTTCGTCGGACGCAACGTCGACTACACCGGCAATCCGGTGCGGCGCGAGATCCTGTCGTTGGACGAGCCGCAGGTGCGCTATGCCGAACACCGGGGACCGCTGCGCCTGTTTGTACTGGGGGGCTCGTTGGGGGCGATGGTGTTCAATCAGCTGCTGCCCGAAGCGCTGGCGGCGCTGCCCGAGTCCGCACGACCACTGGTGCGTCAGCAGACAGGTAAACGGCACATCGAGGCGGCACGCAGGGCCTACAGTGAGGCGGGTGTGGAGGCGGAGCTGCTGCCCTTCATTGACGATATGGCCGCGATGTACGCCTGGGCCGATCTGGTGCTTTGCCGCGCCGGGGCGCTCACCGTGAGCGAGCTGGCCGCCGCCGGCGTACCGGCGCTGCTGGTGCCCTATCCCTATGCGGTGGATGATCACCAGCGGGCGAATGCGAACTATCTGGCGGAGGAGGGAGCGGCGCGGCTGATCCCGCAGGAGCAGATGAGCGTAGCGGCGCTGACCGAATTGCTGGGGGAGTTTTCCCGAGCCCCCGAGCAGGGGCGCGAGACATTGCAGAAAATGGCCGAACGGGCGCGAATGTTGGGTAAACCCGGGGCGACCGTCGAGGTGGCGGATGCCTGTGTCGCAGCCGCCCGAGAGGAGAGTAGAACATGATCAAGGGGACACCGGTAGAGTTGGCCGGTAACAACGTCATGGGGCGGATCCGCCACATCCATATGGTGGGGATCGGCGGCTCGGGCATGGGCGGTAT
>JBNJGC010000232.1:0-3236 GCA_051747405.1 Pseudomonadota bacterium | reverse complement strand
CATCGGCTGCGCCACCTCCCCCTCACGGCGGATGGTGACCAGGCCTCGGATATCCTGCCACAGCCGCTGCCACAGTCCCCGCTCTCCTTCGCTCTGTTGCATCGCTAGCGCTTCGGACGGGGCGCTGCCTTGCGGGGTGGACGATGCCAGCGGCAGCGCCTCGACATCGGCAGCGAGCTTGCCCACCTCGGCGGCGAGGGCCTCACGGTCGGGCAGCTCGGTGTTGGCGAGGGCCTGGATGTCCTCATCAATGCGTTCGATCATCGGGGCAAAGGCCGGGTCGTCCAGCAGCGCCAGACGGCTGCGAGCGGTGCGCAGCGCGGCACTGGCCGCTTGCGGATCGTGCTCGAGGCTGAGCCGGTGGCGGGCAATGCGAAGCAGGTACTCTACCTCGGCCACCGGTGAGCCGTGGCCGGCTTGGCTGCGGCTGTCGCGCAGCTCAGCCAGCGATTGAGATAGCCGCTGTAGGTCGCGGGCGTTATCATCGCCCTGCTGTTCGAGTTGCGGGTGCGGGTGGGGTGGAACCTCCTGCAGTCGCTGTAGCTGCTCCTGATGGCGCTGTTCGCTGAGGCTGAGCAGTTTATCCACGCTGCCCTCCAGGGCGTGGAGATCGCGCTTGGCGACCTCCAGTTGCTGCCAGAGGTAGTAGCTGCCGCCTAGCGCAGCCAGCGCCAGGAGGGTGGCGAGAAAGGCGCCGCTGCCGCCGGAGCGCTGTTTCGCCGGCTCGTGTTCGTGTTTCGGTGGCGTGTCGCCCACCTCGGGTGTGTCGGCTGATTCTCTCTCTTCGCTCATGCTCTAATGTTCCGTGTTGTTGTTTTCGGCGGCCCAGGCCTGCAGTGCCGCCAGGATCTCCTCGTCCCCGGCGCGGGGGACCAGCCATGGTCGCTGACGGAAACCCAGCTCACGCGCCAGCTTGGCGGCGCGCTCGCTCACCACCACCAGCGGTTTGGCAAACAGCACCGGGCGCTCAGGCGGTGGTGTCAGCGCCACCAGGTTCTCCAGCGCCTCACTGCTGGTGAGGGTGATGATATCGCTCCTCTCCAGCCAGCGCGGCTCGGCGGCGTCCGCTGCGGGGCGCGCACGCCGGTAGACTTCAGCATAGTCGACGCGGGCGCCGCGTTCCTGCAGGGTGGCGCCGAGCAGCTCGCGCCCGCCGTTGCCGCGCAGGATAAGAATGCGCTTTCCGGCCACCTGCTGCAATCCCGGCAGCGCCAACAACCCTTCGCTGTCGAAACGGGTCTCGGGCAGCAGTTCAGGGCCGCGTCCCAGCGCTCCCTCCAGTGCACGGGCGGTACCGCGTCCCACTGCGGCCAGCTTGAGTTGCGGGGATGGACCGCCGTGGCGCTCAAGGGCCGGAAGGCCGTAGTGCACTGCATTGGGGCTGACAAAAATGGCGATTTGAAACTGCGCCAGTTCAGCCAGCACGCTGTCGACAGCGGCACTGTCGCCGGTGTCGTGGATCTGCAGGAGGGGGAAGCGCACCGCCCGCCCGCCGGCGGCCTCGATGCGATCACACAAGGGGCCGGCCTGGTGGGCCGGGCGGGTAACCAGTACGCCAATACCTTTTAGTCTACTCCTGCTCGGCATAGAGTTCGGCGAGGATCGTGTCGGCGCCGCGGGCCAGGAGGTCCTCGGCGAGGGTGATCCCCAGCTCTTCGGCAGCCTCGGGGTAGCCGCTGATACTGCCGCGCACCACCTGCTTGCCGTCGGGGCTGGCCACCAGGGCGTGCATGACGATGACCCCATGATCCAGCTCGGCGTAGCCGGCGATGGGTACCTGACACCCCCCCTCCAGGCGGCGGTTCATGGCCCGCTCGGTACGCACGCGGGCGGATGTCTTGTGATCGTTCAGCGCGGCGAGCATCACGTTGAGCTCGTCGTCATCCTCGCGGCACTCGATGCCCACCGCGCCCTGGCCGCAGGCGGGCAGCATGGTGGTGACTTCCAGCATCTCGGTGATGCGCTCGTCCAGCTTGAGGCGCTTGAGGCCGGCGCCGGCGAGGATGATGGCATCGTACTCGCCGTCGTCGAGCTTGCGCAGGCGGGTCTGTACATTGCCGCGCAGGAACTTGATCTCCAGGTCGGGGCGCATCGCCAGAACTTGGGATTGGCGGCGCAGACTGGAGGTGCCGACGACCGCCCCCTCGGGCAGCTCATCCAGGTTTTTATAGTGGTTGGATACGAAGGCGTCGCGCGGGTCCTCACGCGGGCAGATCACCGGCAGATGCAGCCCCTCGGGCAGCTCCATCGGCACATCCTTCATCGAGTGGACGGCGATGTCGGCATCGCCGTTGAGCATGCCGTCCTCCAGCTCCTTGACGAAGAGCCCCTTGCCGCCGATCTTGGCCAGCGGGGTGTCGAGGATCTTGTCTCCCTTCGATTTCATCTTCACTAGCTCCACCTCCAGGCCGGGGTGGGCGCTTTTCAGCGCGGTGGCGACGTACTCGGCCTGCCAGAGGGCAAGCAGGCTTTCGCGAGTGGCGATGCGGATCAGTGATTTGTTCATAAGATTTAAGGTATTCCCGTTTCTCTTGGCGCCGACGGAACCGGCAGACATAAACCGGGTCAAAACCCGGAGAGCAATGGTCGGATCATACACATCCTTGGCCTCCGGGCCTATTGCAGGCGTCTTCGAGCCGGCTTATGCTTCTCCACGATTTTGGCAGGAGTCACCCCCATGCGATTACTGACGACCATAAAAAGCACAGCATTTGCACTCACTATCGCCTCGATTAGCGCCGCTTTTGCCGCTGATGAGGTCAAAGTCCACGAAGTTAAGGACTTCTCCCGGGTCGGCGAAGTGGCTGCGGAGAAGCGCGTCCCCATCGTGCTGATGTTCTCCGCCGGCCACTGCACCTATTGCCACCGGGTGGAGAACGAGTTTCTCAGGCCCATGCTGATGAGCGGCGACTACGAGGACAAGGCGCTGATCCGTAAGGTTAAAATTGACCAATACAGCAAAACCCTGCGCGACTTCTCCGGTGAGAAGATCAGCCCCGCCGAGTTTGCCGAGCGCTACGATATCAAGGTCACCCCCACCGTGGTTTTCATCAACGGCGATGGCATGGAGCTGGCCAAGAAGCGTGTCGGTCTGACCACACCCGATTTCTACGGCGGCTACCTGGATAAATCGATCAACCAGGCGCTGGATATCCTGCGCCGCGACAGCCCGATGCGGATCAAGCTCTCCGCGGTACGCTAGTGGTCCATGCGGGCAATAATATCATTCTCAGAGC
>JBNJGC010000231.1:0-3296 GCA_051747405.1 Pseudomonadota bacterium | reverse complement strand
TGCCGAGGCCGCTCCCGAGTATATGCGAAAGATCGTCCGCTTGGACCTGCTCGATTCGAAGAGCGCAGGGAGCTAGGCGATGTATACCATCCAGAACGAAGATCGCATTACGCTGTACAACGTCATCACCAGCAAGAGCGACCTCTATAACCATCTTCAGGTGGCCCTGGGCCTGGAGATCGCCGTGCTGCCCCCTTATCTGCTGGGCTACTACTCCATTAAAGATAAGAACTCGGAAGCGGCCGGCATCATGCTGAGCGTGATCATGGAGGAGATGCTCCATATGGCCCTCAACTGCAACCTCATCAACGCCATTGGTGAGAAGGTCGTCATCGACCGGACCGTTGTTCCCCACCACTATCCCAGTGAGATCCCCTATCACGCGCCGGACAAGCACGGCAATCCCTACGCGATCCATATGCAGCCGGTCTCCCGCGAGGTGGCCAGGGATCTCTATATGCTGATCGAGACGCCGTCACCCTTCGTGCGAGGGGGGCGGAGCGAACCCCAAGGTGACAATTGGGATACCCTGGGGCAGTTCTACCAGGCTATTCTGGAGGGGTTCGAAAACGTGGACAGGTCGATTCCTGATCTATTCTCCGGTGATCCGCAGATGCAGTACCACATCTCATCGGTATACAACGGCGGTGGCTACCTCTATAAGGTCGGCAACCTGCAGGAGGCCGTTCACGCCATTCGTGAAAATCAGATGCAGACCCAGGGTAAGCGTAACAACCCCTACGAGCCCTACGGCATCAATGGTGCTCAGGAGCTGGGCCATTACTACCGCTTCCAGGAGATCGCCGACGGCAAGGTGGCGTTGGGCGAGGTCTATCCGGTCAAGGCGGATCTTCGGCTTAGCGACATGGAGGGTACCACCCGCCAGATGGCCGAGCTCTTCAGCCAGGCCTACACCCTGCTGCTAAAATCCCTGGAAGAGGTCTTTAATACCCCGGCCGATTACGAGCGCTTTAACGGCGTCTCGCGGATGATTATGAACTTCGTCATGAACCCTCTCGCTGATATTCTGGTGCGGACGCCGATAGACGGCGGGGTGCATGCTGGCCCCGTTTTTGACTTCGACCTCGATTATGGACGGATCACAGCCGAAAGCCGCTTTGGCTATATTGATGTAATGATCGATAACTGCAAGATGATTGTTGAGTCCACTCCGCGGCAGGAGGCGAAGCATGCCACGATGAAAAAGGTGCTGCATGTGCTGACGATGATCCGTGGCGCCATTGCCGATGAGCACAACTGGAACCTGGTTGCCGGCCACTCTGGGGTGGGTTGCCCACACTAAGCCACACCGTTTACGCTATAATAACAAATAATATCAATGAGTTATGGTTGTTCTTGTGGTTTGGGCATAAGAAGCTATATCCTTTTTACCGATAAGTCATCAAAAAGGGGTGTCACAGGGGCGCCATGAGGGTACGCTCTGCCCGGCAGGGTCGATTCCATGGAGGTCGTCGATGGGTTCGTGTGTAGGGTGGCGGGGCGGGCAGCCTCAAGGCCCAGTGGACTTGTATAAACCTCAGCGGAAGCTATAACCATAATCATATATAAATAGCCTCTTCTACATCCACCACAGTTGTGTCTGAATGGCATATAGGCGAGTTACGATGGTTCACTCTTTTCGATATACCACGGGATTTGGTTTTCTCCTCCTCTTGCTCCTGATCGGTGTGCTGGGTGCCTTCGGGATCACGCAGTTACGGGCCGTGCAGGAGAGCCTGCAAACGGTGGTGACTGAGCAGAACCGTAAGGTCAATCTCGTCACGGATATGCAGGTCTACGGTTATCACCGAAGCGACAGCCTGTACAGCATGGTGCTGTTGAAGGATCCGTTTGAGCGTGACGAGGTCTATATGCAACGCTACAACCCCGCCGGGTTCGAGGTAGGCAACGTGCGTGTTGCCTATCAGAACCTGGGGCTGAGCACGGAGGAGCAGGAGATTTTCGACCGCCAGACGGTGCTGGTTGAGGAGGTTGTCGAGTTACAGGATCGGATGGTTGATCTGCTCAACGCCGATGAGTATGAGCAGGCGAGGGTTCTGATGCTGGAGCGGGTTATGCCCTTGCAGGAGGCTATCAACCTGACCTTCGACGAATTCCGCCAGATCCAAAAGGCTGCGAACAGGAAAGCGATGGACGAGGCGGAGCAGGCCTACCTCTTTACCCGAAACGTATTCATGGCAATCGGTTTCGGCATTATGGTGCTCGGTGTCGTGATCGCGCTGGCGGTGTACCGAAAAACGGAAAACCAGGCCAAGACGATTGACGCGAATATGCGTGAGCTTGAGAAGTCACATCGACAGCTGGAATACGTCGCCCACCACGATACCCTGACAGGGCTGCCCAACCGGGCCTACTTCAACAAAATGTTTATCGAAGCGATCAAGGACTCTGCTGTTATCAGTCAGCCAATGGCCATTCTCTACCTCGACCTGGACCAATTTAAGCAGGTGAATGACACATTGGGCCACCATGCGGGAGACAGGCTGCTTAAGCTCGCTGCCGAGCGCATCAAAGGCTGTCTGCGATCAAGCGATTTGTTGGCCCGACTCGGCGGTGACGAGTTCGTCGCGGTACTCAAAAAAGCGGATACCGGTGTTGCGAAGTTGGTGGCAGGCAAGATTGTGGACACACTCAACGAACCCTTTGTGATCGACGGGAAAGAGGCTCAGGTGGGGACCAGTATTGGCATCAGTGTCTACCCCGTGCATGGCGATGAGGATGAAGCGTTGATCCGCTGTGCCGACAATGCAATGTACCAAGCAAAGTCCGAAGGGCGTAGCGGCTACCGTTTAACAGAGTGTCTGGCTGCGGGGTAAGAGTCGAGGCAGTGAAACAGGCTGTCAGGGTGTAAGCGAAGCGTCCTTTGTTGGTATCAACATGTTGCCTCACGGTTATAGGCGCTGGTGTTGTCCGGTGAATAATAAAGAGGTGATGAGTGTTCGTTACTCGGCAAGGCACTTGACGCTCTTGAGACGGACGGGGTCCTGCTTTTCTATGTTTGTTGCGCACTAACCATGCAATTGCATCACGATGAGCCAGCCACTGCGGGAGCGTTACAGCCTTATGTGAGTCGCCGCATGCACACCTGCAGTGATTCGGATGCCGCGTTTTGCGTTACCCTTCCTCCCACTGGCGTAATGTACCTCACATTTGTCTACGGTGACGAAATGACCTTGCAGTTTGGTGATTCCGCTCCGCAGACTTCTCCTCGACTGTTCGTCGGGGGGCAGGTCTATCATCATATGCTTGTGTCCAGGATACCGGGCCGTGTGGGG
>JBNJGC010000230.1:0-3303 GCA_051747405.1 Pseudomonadota bacterium | reverse complement strand
GTCTTCCCGGTCAACCGCAACACCGATATGGAGAAGATGGCCAAGGCCCTGACCACCCCGGCGCTGGTGCTGGTAGCGGTGGGTGAGGCGGACCTCCACCCGGTGCTGGAGAAGATCCCCGCCGCCTGGGAGGACTGCCTGGCGCTGCTGCAGAACGAACTGCTGCCCCGCGACTGGGAGGCCCACAACCTGCAGGAGCCGACGGTAATCTCGGTCTGGTTCGAGAAGAAAAAGGGCCAGGACTACAAGGTGGTGGTTCCCTCCCCCACCTACGGCGTCGGCGCACCGATCCTGGAGAAGGCGCTGGAGAGCCTCGACATCCCCACCTGGGAGGTTGCCAGCCACGATGCGATCACCTACGAACTGGTGCGCAAGAACCTCTACATCCTCACCACCAACATCACCGGCCTGGAGTTGCCGCCCGGCACTGACGTGGATGGCATGTGGAACCAGCACCAGGCGCTGGCCCGCGAGATCGCCGATGAAGTCATGGATATCCAGGACTGGCTCACCGGCAAACAGTGGGACCGTGAAAAGCTCATCGAGGGTATGGTAGAGGCGATCGAGGGCGACCTGCAGCACAAATGCATGGGCCGCTCCGCCCCGGCACGGCTCAAACGCAACCTGGGCTTCGCCGACGAGGCGGGGCTGGCGGTGCCCAAGCTGCGCGAGATAGCGGCCAAGCTGGATTAAAAGCTCACAACGCAAAGGACGCGGAGCAAACTGGAGTAAAAGGCATCAACGCAGAGGACGCGGAGTTCGCAGAGTTTTACTGTGCTAAAGGCGTAGGCTTGGCACGGTGTACCCAGCTGGGGGCGTTGCTGAAAGCTTGGTACGCATGGTCCTATAAAACACTGCCATAGAGGTCACAGAGTACACAGAGACTGGGCTCGGTGAGCTCTGTGTACTCTGTGGCAGAATCAACCTAATCCAGAAACTTTGCTCATCCCCACCGACAAGGTGTGTCCACCGCAAAGACGCAAAGGGTGCGAAGGTTATTGAGTAGCGTGTAGTGAGGGTTGGAAGTTCAAGGGTGACAACTTGTGCCAAGTCGAGAAGTCCCGCCTGTTTATGCTGCCGGTTCGTTGGCTCCATCGCCATGGACGACAATCCTGTTTGCTGGGCACACTTCCTCAGGCAAAGTACAGTATGCCTGTAAGCCCGCTTCTAACAGCCTTTGTGTACTTTGCGCCTTCGCCTACAGGGATGTAGGTGAGGAGCGTGAGCAGGATGCGGTAAGCCTTGCGGTGAAACCATCACGTACTGACTAACCCGGCCCGGCCTCACTTTTCACTTCCCAGCCCGGCTCGGCATGCCCGGCGAGGAAGACCTGCGCGCCCTCCCGGCCCATGTACTTCTGCAGCACCCGCTCATCGGTCTGGCGCAGGTCAACCATGATAAGACCGTCGATACAGTCGTTGAATGACTTGTCGACGTTAAAACCGAGCAGGCGCCCGCCCAGTTTGAGGTACTGCTTGATCAGGATGGGCACGCCCTTCTCGCCGCTCTCCTGGATGGAGACCAGCTCGGAAACCTGGTCGATGCTGCCCATGCCGGCCAGCTCCGCCTTGCGCCACACCGGGCGCAGGCTGCCGCGATAGGGTTTGCGCGGGCGGATGTGGCGGCTCAGCCGGTTGTCGTAATTGTTGGCGCGGAGAAAGTCGATCAACAGCTGCTGCGAGGTGGAGCTGTAGTCGTTGCTGATGCTGACCGGACCGAACAGCACCGCATAGTGCGGATGGTAGGCAACGAACCGACCGATCCCCTTCCACAACAGCATCAGCGGTGTGAAGCTGCGCTGGTACTCGGGACGGACGAAGGAGCGCCCCAACTCGATGGCCGGATTGAGCGCCCTGAGCAGGCGCTTGCTGTAGCGGAACAGCGAGTGGCTGTAGAGCCCCTTCTTGCCGTACTTTGCCAGGATCTCATCGGCCAGGCCGAGCCGATAGGCCCCCACCACCTCGCGGCTCTCCTCGTTCCAGATAAAGAGGTGCAGGTAGTAGCTGTCGTAGAGGTCGATATCGCTGGCCTTGCCGGTCCCCTCGCCCACGGCGCGAAAGGTCAGCTCGCGCAGGCGACCCAACTCCTGCAGCAGCCACGGCATCTGATCGGCGTGGGCAAAGTAGACCTTCAGGCTGCCGCTCTCGGCCAGCCTTTGCGTCGCCGGCAAGGCCGCCACCTCGGCGGCCAGTAGCGACGGGGCCACCGCACTCGCCACCGGCACATCACCTGCCGGCACGGTTTCCCTCAGTTGAGGCCTTGCCCCTTGATGACCACCGGCGAGCATCCTGGTATGCAGCCTCAGGTACTTGGCGATGTCATCGTCACTGCCATGGGCCAGGAGGCGTTTGGCGTTAATCGGCTCGCCAATATGAAGCTCAATGGCACGGTCACGCTTGTTGGCCAGTTCGCGCGGCAGCATGAGGGTGCGCAACAACGGATGCAGCAGACCCAACATATGGAAACCGAGGCTGTTACGCCCGGCAATGTTTAGCGGCACCACCTCGGCCCCGGTCATGCGCACCATGCGGGCCACCGTGGCGTCCCACTTGCCGTCCTGAACGGTCAAGGCGGGGAAGGTCAGACGCGAGACATCCCCCGCCGGGAAAACCAGTAACAGCCCCCCCTCCTTCACCCAGCGCACCGCCTCGCGTAGCGGCCTGAGATTCTCACGGGCGGCGCGGACATGGCCGTAGGGGTTGACGCCGATGATGGCGTCGCTCAGCTCTGGCACCTGTTTGAGCAGGCTGTTGGCCATGATGCGCACGTCGGTGCGCACCTGGCGCAGCATCAGGGTCAGGATCACCCCCTCGATGCCGCCGAAGGGGTGGTTGGCGACCACCACCGTCGGCCCCGTTGCCGGGATATGCGCCAGCGAACCGCCCACGACACGTGGCGCCACATTCATGTACTGCAGCGCCTGCGCTGCAAAGGCATCGGGCGTATCGGTCTCGGCCAGGCTGTCGTAACCGCGGGCCAGCCAATCGAGCCCCAACACCCACTCAAACATCGCGCTTAACGGTCGCGGCAGGGTACGGAGCCGCTGGTGGTTATGAAGACGAAAAGGGTTATTGGGTTTTCGGTTTTCACTTGCGGACATGGCATCACCCGGTTTACTCACAACTCGGGCCAGCCTAAAAAGCAAATATGAACCGATAAGGACGTTTGGGTGACAGTTCGGTTAACAGACAGACTATAGCCCTACCTATCACCACAGCCATGCAGAAAAACATAACGACTCACTACCTGGTAACCAACCGCAAAGGCGCGAAGGCGCGAAGGCGCAAAGTTTTGCATAGCACT
>JBNJGC010000229.1:0-3339 GCA_051747405.1 Pseudomonadota bacterium | reverse complement strand
CCCTGTTTGGAATATTGAAATATGAAATTACTCGCCATTGAAACCGCCACCGAGGCCTGTTCCGTTGCCCTTCATGTCGATGGTGAGGTGCGGGAGATTTTCCGCATGGCGCCCCGTGAGCACGCCCGGCGGGTGCTGGGGATGGCCGATGAGCTGTTGGCGGATGCGGGGCTGAAGCCGGTGCAGCTCGATGCGCTCGCTTTTGGTCGGGGGCCCGGAGCCTTTACCGGGGTGCGGATCGCCTCCGGCGTGGTGCAGGGGATCGCCTTTGCCGCCGAGCTACCGGTGGTGCCGGTCTCCACTCTCGCCGCGCTGGCCCAGGGGGGCTATCGCCAGTACCGTTTTACCCAGGTGGCGGCGGCCCTCGATGCGCGCATGGATGAGATCTACTGGGGCGCCTTTATCGAGGAGGACGGGCTGATGCGAGCCAGTGGTGGTGAGCAGGTCTGTCCGGCGGTCGAGTCGCCGCTGCTGGCGGGGCGGGGGTGGCACGGTGTCGGCAGCGGCTGGACGGCCTATGCCGAGGCGCTGGCGCGTCGCCATGGTGCGGCGGTGGTGTCGTACCTGGGTGAGCTATTCCCCCACGCTCTGGATGTGGCTCAATTGGCGGTCGCTGCGGCGGAGCGGGGTGAGGCGGTCAGCGCCGAGCAGGCACTGCCGGTCTATCTGCGGGATCGGGTGGTGCAGAGGCCTGCGGCGGGATAGTTCAGCGTGTTGAGAGCTGCCGGCTACAGTGCCCCCTGCCGTTGCAGTAGCTGATAGACCGCCTCTGCCATGCGGCGGTAGCCTTCGGGGTTGGGGTGGATCTTGTCCGATTTGAGGTCGCTATCGGAGAGTACCTCGGGGACGATCTCACCCTCCAGCGGCACCGCCAGCTCCTCCGCCACCCTGTAATAGGTTTCGGCGCTCTCCAGGCCGAACAGCGCCGGACGCGGCACCCCCAATAGGACCACCTGGATACCCCTCTCCCGGGCCAGTGCTATCATCGCCTTGAGGTTGTCGGCCATGGCATCTACGGGCTGTTTGCGCAGCATATCGTTGCCACCGTGGCAGAGTAGCAGCAGCGCCGGCTGGTGTTTGTCGAGCACGGCGGGCAGGCGTCTGAGTCCTGCCGGTGTGCGCTCACCGGGAACCCCGGCATTGATGACGGTGTGGCCGCTGAGCCGCTCCAGGATCGCGGGATAACTCTCTTCGGCCTTGGCGCCGGTACCGAATGTGAGGCTGTCGCCGAAGGCGAGGATGGTCTCCCCCTCCGCCAGGGGCAGCAGGCGGGGGACATCCTGACTGCAGCCGGCCAGGAGCAGGGTCAGCAATATGCTCAGTAGTGCAATGGGGAGGTGATAGCGTTTCATGCCCCTATCCTAAACGAGGCGGGTGGGCATGGGAATCCTTACTCGGTGAACCCCAGCAACAGATCACCGCTTAGCCCTTCGCTGCCATCTTCCCGGCGGAAGGTGGCTACTTGGGCGATGGTGTCGTAGGCGTTAATGGCTTTGGCAGTGTTGTGGTAGTCCAGCCCTATGGCGGCGATCCCCGCCTCAGCGAGGCTCTGTAGTCGCTGTTCGCCGTCGGCGTTCAAGGTCAATAGACGAAGCTGTTGAAAGATGGCGTCGTTGCGGTCGATGTGGCCGTCGCGGTTGTCATCATATCGGGCCAGTGCCTCATAGCCGTTGGCATCGCCATTTTGATCGCCAAACAGTTCACTTCCATCATCGATGCGACCGTTACCGTTGCGATCCCAGGCGACAAAGGCATCGCCTCCGGTGATAAAGCTGGTAGTGTCGAGGTCGCCGTCGGCGTCGATATCGAACCTTATGCCGTTGGCCACTCCGGTGGTTTCCAGACCATTCCCGTTCAGATCCAGGGCCAGAGGATCAGAGCGTTGCACCACCTCTCCACTACGGCGCGCCTCAACCTCTACGGAGGTACGGCTAACGCTTATGCGGAAACTGACACTGAGCTCGCTCTCCATCCGGATGGTGTGCTGCGGGGTTAAACTGCGCTCAGACAGTTCAGGCTGATCGATCGCTGCCTTCGCCTCGGCAGGGGCGGGGGGTGATTGGGGATCGCCCTCGTCGGCGAGTCCGACCTTCTCAAGATAGGGGCGAAGTGCCTGATACTCCTTGGAGGCCTTGACCTGTCGATCGATATCCTCAATCAGCTTCAGCGGCTCCTGCTGTTCGGCAGCGACCGGAATACGCCCCTGGGCGTGCTCGGGACGGTTGGGTTGTGCTTGTGGACGACCGGGGACCAACAGCGGTTGGCGCGGCCCCTCAGGTTGACCCGGCGAGGATGTGCGCCGGTTAAGCGCGGGAACGGAGATAGGTGTGACGGCCATATGGAGTACCTCTTGTGGGTATAGCGACCGTCGGTAGGACTTCTTTAGGGCTGGTCGAATAATATTGTCATTATTTTCGACCAGACCCCTTAGCTCAATAAGAGGCGCTCCAGGATGTTCTCGTAGATCGTAGAGAGTTTGTCCAGGTCGGTGACGCTGACGCACTCGTTGACCTTGTGGATGGTGGCGTTGAGTGGTCCCAGCTCCAGCACCTGGGCGCCGGTGGGGGCAATGAAGCGCCCGTCGGAGGTGCCGCCGGCGGTGTTGATCTCGGGTCGATAGCCGCAGACCGTCTCGATGGCCTGTTGCGTTGCTTCCAGCAGCTCACCTTCGGCGGTAAGGAAGGGATTGCCGGAGAGGGCCCACTCTATCTCGTAGTCGAGTCCGTGTCTGGCGAGTACCGCCTCGACCTGCGGGCGCAGCTGCTGTTCGGTCTGCTCGGTGGAGAAGCGGAAGTTGAGCAGCACCTCCAGCTCGCCCGGGATGATGTTGGTCGCGCCGGTGCCGGCGTGGATGTTGGAGATCTGGAAGCTGGTGGGAGGGAAGAACGCGTTGCCTTGGTCCCACTCGATGGCGGCCAGCTCCGCCAGCGCCGGGGCGGCGCGGTGGACCGGGTTGTCCGCCAGGTGGGGGTAGGCCACATGGCCCTGTACCCCTTTCACCGTCAGGCGTCCATTGAGCGAGCCACGGCGGCCATTCTTGACCACGTCTCCCACCTTGGCGGTGCTGGTCGGCTCACCCACCAAGCACCAGTCGATCTTCTCGCCACGCGCCTCCAGAGTCTCGACGACCTTCACCGTGCCATCCTTCGCCGGCCCCTCCTCGTCACTGGTGATGAGAAAGGCGATGGAGCCTTTGTGTTCGGGGTGAGCGGTGATGAAGCGTTCGCAGGCGGTGGTGAAGGCGGCGATGGAGCCCTTCATGTCCGCCGCGCCGCGACCGTGGAGCATGCCCCCGTCGATCACCGTATCGAACGGCCCGTGCTGCCATTTCTCCTCCGG
>JBNJGC010000228.1:0-3368 GCA_051747405.1 Pseudomonadota bacterium | reverse complement strand
GTGATGCGCCGCTACGGTATCGAAAAGCCCTACGAAAAGCTCAAGGCGCTGACCCGCGGCAAACGCGTGGACGCCGCCGGCATGGCCGAGTTCATCGACACCCTTGAGCTGCCCGATGAGGTCAAGGCCGAGATGAAGACCTGGACGCCGGCCAACTACATCGGCAATGCGGCAGCTCAAGCGAAAGATATTTAAAACGCTTTAACGCAAATTTGGCAAAGGCGCAGAGAACAGGAAGATGAATCTCCCGAACCTATAGCCACGCATTGGAAAAATACCGTTATGAATACGCCTAAGAGTAACGTTATCTGGCACCACGCCACGGTAACCCGACAGCGCAGAGAAGAGTTGAACGGCCACCGAGGTGCGGTACTCTGGCTTACCGGCCTCTCCGCCTCTGGCAAATCCACGCTTGCCCATGCGGTGGAAGAGGCGCTTCACCAACGCGGCTGCCGCACATTCGTATTGGATGGCGACAATGTCCGCCATGGCCTCAACCGCGACCTCGGCTTCAGCCTAAAGGACCGCGACGAAAACCTGCGGCGAGTCGGCGAAACCGCAAAGCTGTTCCTCGAGGCCGGTATCATCACCCTGGCCGCCTTTATCTCGCCACTGCGGCGTGAGCGTGAGATGGTCCGTACGCTGATGCCTCACGGCGACTTCCTGGAGATCTACTGTGCCGCCCCGCTTGAGGTTTGTGAACAGCGCGACCCCAAAGGGATGTACCAGAAGGCCCGCCAAGGGGAAATTAAGGAGTTCACGGGGGTGAGTTCGCCCTATGAGCCCCCCGTAAAGGCCGAACTGATGGTCTCCACAGGCGAGCAGCCCCTTGAGCAGAGTGTTGAGCAGGTTCTGACGCTGCTGGAACAAAGGGGTGTGATCGAGCCGTGACGACCCTTCTCGGTGAGCTCGACGTCACGGCCTTTCTGCGCGACTACTGGCAGAAAAGGCCGCTGCTGGTGCGCAATGCCCTGCCCGACTTCCACTGCCCTATCACCCCCGAAGAGCTGGCGGGGCTGGCCTGTGAGGAGGGGGTAGAGTCGCGCCTGATCCAGAAACACGGCGAGACGCCGTGGCAGGTGCGCAACGGCCCCTTCGACGAGGAGGACTTCCTCGCCCTGCCCGACTCCCATTGGACGGTGCTGGTACAGGAGATCAACAAGCATATCCCCGCGTTTGCCCTGCTGCAGGAGCGCTTCAATTTCATCCCCAACTGGCGGCTCGATGATGTAATGGTGAGCTTTGCCGCGGACCAGGGCACCGTCGGCCCCCACGCCGATAACTACGACGTCTTTCTCATCCAGGGGCCGGGCCGACGCCGCTGGCAGTTGAGCTATCAGGATGCCGGCCCAGAACAGCTCATTCCAGGGCTACCGCTACGCATCCTCAAGGACTTCCGCCCTGAAGAGGAGTATATCCTTGAGGAGGGCGACATGCTCTACCTTCCCCCCGGCGTGGTCCACCACGGCGTGGCGTTGGGCGACTGCACCACCATCTCGGTCGGTTTTCGTGCCCCGGCCAAGGTGGAGCTACTGAGCGGCTATCTTGCCGATGCCCTGGCGCAGATGGACCCGGAGGCCTTCTATGAGGACCCGGACCTGCGGCCACAGCGCAACCCGGGCCAGATCAGCGAACAGGCCCGCGAGCGCATCCGCACCATTATCCGCTCCTTACCGCTGGACGATGAGCGCATCGACCGCTGGTTCGGCAGCTTCACCACCGATGTACGCCCCGGTCACTACCTGCCGGAACCGGAGGAACCACTGGAGGCGGACGAGCTGGTTGCTAGCATTAAGGAGTCGGGAGAACTATGGCGCAGTGAGTACGCCCGCTTTGCCTACATAGACGATAACCCGGCACAGACCCTGCTCTATGTAGCCGGTGAGGAGTTCACCCTCGGTCGCCACCTCGACTTTGCTGCGCCCCTGCTCTGTGGACAGCGCCTATACCGCCTGGAAGAGTTCGAGGAGCACCTGAGCAACGAAGATTTTGTTGCCCTGCTGGTCGAGCTATACCGCCTGGGGGCGATCTACCTCCCTGCCCCATAGCTCAGACGATGGGCAACCCAGCCGTGGCACCCGCCCTCCCGGGCCCTGGGCAATCACCGGGGTTTTCTGCCCAGGGATGGGGTCTATGCATGCGGCTCTTCTCCGCCGTCGCCGGTGGCGAAAACTGGACAATTGAGGAGCAGTCGCGTTAGCGTAAGCGGTGATGAACAGGAGGCAGGCGATGAATCTCGACGGTTATATTTTGGGCGAAACGGACCAGTCACTGACCTTTACCACCGCCCAGGAGAACCACGACCTGGCGCTGGCAATGATCCGCCAGGCCAAGCGTGAAGTCGTGATCATGAGTTACGACCTCGACCCCCTGATACTCAGCCATGAGGATATCAGCGACGCCCTCTCCCGCTTCGTTCGACAAAGCCGCCAGGCCGAGGCGCGTATTCTCGTGCAGCGCTCGGACAAAGTGGTGAAAAAGGGCCACCGCCTCATCCCCCTGGCCCACCGCCTGAGCAGCAGCATCAGCCTCAACCGGCCAGGTTTCGACCACCGGGATAATTTCGAGTCCTTCATGGTGGTCGACGGTATTGGCTACTACAAACGCCTGCTGGCGGACCGCTTCGAGGGTATCGCCAACTTTAAAGCCCCCCTCGAGGCGCGGGATCTGAGCGCCCTGTTCAAAGAGATGTGGGAGCGCTCCGAACCCGACCCGCAACTACGCAGGCTGCAGCTGTGAGGCGACTCCTACTCCTGCTGCTACTGCCGCTCGCGGCTCTGGCCGACGAGCTCAAGAGCTTCGACCTACAACACCGTAGCGCCGAGGAGTTGATCCCCATCCTGCGCCCGATGCTCGACAGCTCGGGAGCCATCAGCGGTAGCGGCTATACCCTGTTTATTCGCACCCGCCCCCAGAATCTCAGCGAGCTGGAGAGGTTGATAGAGCGACTCGACACCGCCCAGCGCAACCTGCGCATCAGCGTCGACCAGGGAGGCGAACAGCAGCGTCGCTCACAGGGCGGCTCGGTCAGCGGCAAGAACGGCCAGGCCAACGTCCGGGTCTACGGCAGTCGGCGCAGCGACAGCAGCGACACCGCACAGCGACTGCGGGTGCTGGAGGGGGAGTGGGCCACCATCAGTGCCGGCCAGGCGGTCCCACAGGTGACGCAGCGTCACTACCAATCGCCCCACGGCAGCGGCAGTGAACAGCGGATTGAGTACCGCAACCTCAACAGCGGTTTCGAGGTGCGTCCACGCATCAACGGCGAGCGGGTCACCCTCGATGTCCGCCCCTACACTGCCGCCCCTTCGCAGCGTGGCGGCGGCATAACCGAGCAGCAAGAGATTGTCACCCGCGTCAGTGGCCGG
>JBNJGC010000227.1:0-3425 GCA_051747405.1 Pseudomonadota bacterium | reverse complement strand
TGAGGAGCTTGCGTAGCGATTTTGGTGGATGCGCTTGGGCTTATCCACCCTACGAGCTGCATTCCCACGCGGAGCGTGGGAACGAGGGTGAACAGGGGGGGGCGCTTCGCGGTGCTCGGCGCACCCTACGTTGATTTCGCCTCGTGTTACGGCGGGTACGGTCCGTCTTATAGGGCGCCCCGTGGGCACCTTCACTCGTGCGCCAGCACCTCTACCCCCGGCACGGCTCTTTGTAGTGCCCGCTTGAGAGCTGCTTGGGCGGTGGGTTCGCCGTGGACCAGCCGCACTTGTCGTGGTGGGCGGCGCATGCGTTTGATAAAGCGCACCAGGTCGTCACGGTCGGCGTGGGCGGAGTAGCCGCCGATGGTCGCTACCCCGGCGCGGATGTCGTAGCGCTCGCCATCGAGTACCACATAACCGCCGCGCGGGCCGTATTGCTGGATATCCCGCCCCGGTGTGCCCTGCGCCTGGTAGCCGACGAACAGCACATCGTGGCGCGCATCGCCCAGCATCGCCTTGAGATAATCGACGATCCGCCCGCCGGCGCACATGCCGCTGGCGGCGATCACGATCGCCGGGCGGGCGGTTGTGGCCAGGTAATCCACGGTGCGCAGGTGGGTCTCGTGGTCGTCGATGGTCAGTAACTGCTCGAACGAGAGCGGGTGGCGCCCATGCTGCAGCCGTTTCTGCGCCTCGCGGTCCCAAAAGGGGCGCAGGCGCCGATAGACCCGGTTGAACCGCGCGGCCAGGGGCGAGTCCACGATCACCTCCAGCTCCTCCCAACGCAGGCCCTTGGCTGCGAAGTCGCGCCCGTGCTGGTGGATTACCTGCTCCAGTTCGTACAGAAGCTCCTGGGTGCGACCGATACTGAAGGCCGGCACCAGCACCGTGCCACGGTTGCGCAGCGCCTGTTCGATGGTGGCGCGTAGGCGTTCGGTCCGCTGGCGACGTGATTCGTGCAGACGATCACCGTAGGTGCTCTCCAGTACCACCACGTCGGCCCGATAGGGCGATCGCGGCGCGGGCAGTAGCGGTGTCCACGGTGCGCCGAGATCGCCGGAGAAGAGTACCCGTTCACGCTTTTTGCCGGCGCGTAGAGAGAATTCCACAAAGGCCGAGCCGAGGATGTGCCCCGCGCGGCAGAGCTTGAAACGGCAGACGGGGTCGGCCCCCTCCAGCGCCACCCATTGGCCGTAGCGCAGGGGGCGCAGCTGTTCGGTCACCTGTTGCAGAAAACGCTCGATAAGGGCGCGGTCGCGGGTGAAACCCACCTTGAGCGCATCTTCCAGCACCAGCGGCAATAGCTGCGCCGAAGGCTCGCTGCAGTAGATAGGCCCGCGAAAACCGGCGGCAAGCAGGTAGGGGATCCGCCCGACGTGGTCGATGTGTACATGGGTCACCACCAGTGCCGCTACCCCCTTGAGGGGGAAGTCGATCTGCAGCTGTTCAAAAGAGGCGCCGCCGGGCGAGGCCTCCTCCCCCTGAAACAGCCCACAATCGACCAGCACCGCCCGACCGTCGGCCAGGCGCAGCTCGTGGCAAGAGCCGGTTACACCCTCCCCCGCACCGTGATGTTGGATCTCGAACATCGCTCTCCTCCCTGAAAAATCGCTCAAGACAACGCTACCGTTTTTGTGCTCAGAGCGCCAGCGTGTCCGATGCGCTTCGCGGAGCTTATAGGACGCCCCATGGGCGCCGTTTTGCCTCTCGCTCCCATCCTCTGCGTGGGAGTGTCGCTGTGCCGGCACGGGAGGGGTTGAGGTCGGGCTGCATTCCCACGCGGAGCGTGGGAATGCAGAGGTGGATGCGCTGTCGCTTATCCACCCTACCGGTACGCACAGGGGATGCTCAAGAGTGAACGTAGGGTGCGCTGAGCCGTGCGAAGCGCACCGGTCCATGCCCGCCGGAAGGAGTGCCAGGCAGCCGCGTGGGGTGTGATGACGGCGCTTTCGTCAGGCTGCGTCGCGGCGTCAACAGCCTCGGTTCTGGATGGGGCAGCCTGGCCTACGGTAACCGACACGCCGGTCCATGCCCGCCGGAAGGAGTGCCAGGCAGCCTCTCGCTCCCACGCTCGGTGTGGGAGTGTCGCTGTGCCGGCACGGGAGGGGTTGAGGTCGAGCTGCCTGTCAAAGCCCCGAGTGGAGTACAACTCTTGAGTTGTCATTTCGGGTAGAGCCGAAGTCGTATCTGCCACCGAAAGACGATGTGGCGATAGGCGATGGCGAAGTTCTATTATGCGGCGGCGGAGCCGTTGTCATTAACTACCGCATGCAAATGAACACCCAGTGCCTGGCATACCCGCCTTACTGTCTCAAAACGAGGGTGTGCGTTTGGTCGCAGCGCCTTGTATAAGCCCTCGCGAGTCATCCCGGCGGCGCGGGCCACTTCGGTCATACCGCGTGCGCGTGCCGCCACTCCCAACGCATGGGCCAACTCGGCATCGTCGCCCTCGTCGATGACCAGTGTTAGGTATGCGGCAATATCTTCAGGGCTCTTGAGGTGTTCTGCCATATCGAAGTCAGGCAGATCGGCGATTCGAATTTTCTTGCTCATGGGCTATTCCTCCAGTGACTTGGCCAGCTCCATGGCTTTGGCAATATCGGCGGTTTGAGTCGATTTGTCTCCACCGCCAAGCATTACGATCAATGTATCCCCGCGCTGTATGTAATACATACGCCAACCCGGACCGAAAAATTCACGCATTTCAAACACTCCTTCGCCGACTGGTTTGACATCGCCCAAATTTCCGCGCTGTGCCTTGTCCAGGCGACGGGCCAGACGTAACCGCGTCATGCGATCCTTCAGTCCATTGAGCCAGGTGGTGAATGTCTCGGTGCATTTGACCGTATACATGAATGAAGCGTAATCAAACGATTACAGGGTGTCAACGACTGTTTACAGGCCATCTGGTTCTAAGTTCCAAGTTGGAAGGTAACTACTCGCCCCCTCTGGCTATCAGTTGAGTCGGTGTTGGTGGATGCGCTGGCGCTTATCCACCCTACGTGTGGGGTTTGGTGGCTGTATTGGCGGCAACGGGTAGCCTGCCATCTGCCAACCTCATTCATCCCTGGGCATCCGCTGTCGTTTTCGTAGGGTGGATAAGATCGTAGGCCAGGCTGCCCCGTCCGGGGGCACATGCGGCGACACCATAGCGATGCCTGGCGAAGGGTGGCAGCTTCACTCTGCACGGCTGCCTGGCGCCTGTGCATGCACGGAGACACCAACAAGCCCCGGTCATTGACCGAAAATGATGCGCTTGGCAAGCTCAGCGCATCCTATGGGTATCGCTCGTCAGGCATATACGGCCCGTGGCCGCCGCCACAATGACCGTGGAATAGAACGTTACGTTAGGGAGGGGCGAGAAGCTTTTCGTCATTCCCGCGGAGGCGGGAATCCAGTCATTGGGTAGGTGGATTCCGGCCTAA
>JBNJGC010000226.1:0-3427 GCA_051747405.1 Pseudomonadota bacterium | reverse complement strand
TAGAGCTGCGCTACGGGTCGATTGAATCTAAAGCTGGCGATAAAGAGGTTCATCCCCACGGGTGGGGTGAAGTAGCCCAGCTGCATGTTGGCCAGGAAGATAATCCCCAGGTGCAGCGGGTCGATGCCGTAGCCGATGGCGATGGGTAGCAGCAGCGGGATCATGATAACCAGCGCTGAGAAGATATCCAGCAGCATCCCCAGCAACAGCAGGAAGATGTTGAGCAGGATCAGGAAGGTGAGTTTGTCGGAGATATTGGCGCGGATGAGCTCAAACAGCTGGCTGGGGATCTGCGCATCAATCAGGTAGTTGGTGGAGGCGAGGGAGAGCGCCAGGATCACCAGAATGGCTCCCACCATCACCATCGACTCACGCACCACTTTGGAGAGTTTTCCGAGTGGGATCTCACGGTGGATGAATACCTCTACCACCAACAGGTAAAGCACGGTCACCGCTGCCGCTTCGGAGACGGCGAAGTAGCCGCTGTATATCCCCCCCAGTACGATAAACGGCAGCGGCAGTTCCCAGGCCGCCTCGCGTAACGCACCAACCAGCTCGACCCGGTTGAAGGGTTGCAGCGTCTGCACCCGCGCACTCCAGATGCTCCATAGCGAGAGCACCACCAGCATCAATAGCCCCGGCAGGATGCCGGCGAGAAAGAGCTGGTCGATGCTAAGCGGCACGCCGATGCCAAGCTGCTGCACAATGACACCGTAGAGGATAAGCGGCAGCGAAGGGGCGAAGAGCAGACCCAGGCTGCCGGAGCTGGTAATCAAGCCCAGACTGAAGTTCTCTTGGTAGCCGGCGCGCATCAATGCCGGGTAGAGTAGGGCGCCGAGGGCGACGATGGTAACCCCCGAGGCGCCGGTAAAGGCGGTAAACAGGGCGCAGGTGACTAGCGCCACAATCGCCAGGCCGCCGGGCATCCAGCCGAGCAGGGCCTGAGTCAGGCGAACCAGGCGTGCCGGTGCGCCGCTCTCACTGAGTAGATAACCGGCGAAGGTGAATAGCGGGATCGCCAGCAATATGGGCATCTCCGCCAGGCGATAGACCTCTATCGCCACCACCGAGAGATCCACATCCATCTGGTAAAAGCCGTAGAGGGCGCTGGCGCCGATGACCACAAACAGCGGCGCCCCGAATAGCGCCAGCACCAGTAGCAGCAGCGGAAAGAGCCAGCTCATAGTGTGCCCCCACGAAGCGACTGCCAGGCATGGAGCGAAAAGCGCAGGGCCATCACGGTGAAGGCAAGGGGCAGGATCGCCTCGGCCACCCAGGCGGGGAGACCGCTGAACAGCTCGATACCGTCCTGCATCTCAAAGCGGACGAAGCGACCGCTATGCCAGGCGATCAGGGCGCAGACGCCGGCACTGAACAGGTGGGTCAAAACGGCGCTGTAGCGCTTCCAGGTTTGCGGCAGATAGCGGGTGAGCAGGTCGACGCGGATGTGCTTGTCCTGCCGCGTTGCCAGCATCGCCCCCAGAAGACCGACCCAAAGCACCAGGATACGCAGTAGGGGGTCGCCCCAGTCGATACCGCTGTCGAAGAGGTTGCGCAGCACGATCTGCGCCCCGGCCAGCACAATCATCAGCGCCAGCAGCAGGCTGATTAGCGCCTCCTCGGTACGGTGTATCAGTGTCAGCAGCCGCGGCACCATAGCGTTTGGATCAGGACCTGGCGGCCTCGCTGCGATAGTTCTTGAGGAGCTCTTGCACCTGGTCGTAGAGGGCGGAGTCGAACAGGCCCTCACGGATCAACCGCTGCATTGCCTTCCCTACCACCTGACGCCACTGTGCGATCTCCTCCGGCGAGCTCTCGACAAAGCCGATCCCCTGACCGCGTAGCGCCTCCAGTGCCTCACGGTTATCCTCCCGTGTCTGGTGGTTGAGCCGTTCGAACACTTCACCCATGACCTCTCTGACCAGTGTCTGATCGGCGGGATTGAGCCGCTCAAAGGTGCGGCGCTTGAGCACCAAGGCACCGTGTATATACATCAATGGTGTGTTGGTGAGATGTTTGACCCGGGTATGCCACTGCAGCGCGATGGCGCCCACCGGGGTGGCGGCCACGGTATCGATCAACCCGGTCTGAAGCCCGGTGAGTACATCGGTCAGCGGCAACGATACCGGTGAGACGCCGGTGGCCTCGAAGGCGCTGCGGCTGATGGCATCCCCCTCGGGGACCCACACCTTGTTGCCCTGCAGGTCGTCGCTGGCGGAGATGGGTTCGGAGGACATCAGGTAGGCAAAGCCCCCCTCGCTGATACCAAAGCTGACATAGCCGTTCTTCTCCAGCCGTTCCAGCAGCAGGGGGTCGATGGTGGCACGGACGTGGTCCACCTCGGCGTGATCGCGAAAAAGAAATGGCAGGCTGTAGATCTGCGCCTCCGGGACGATATCCGCCAAGCCGCCGCCGGTCAGCGCCCCGCCGTGTAGCTGCCCCACCCGCAGCTTGCGAAGTACGCTCTTGTCGTTACCCATGATACCGCCGGGGTAAAAGCGGAACTTGACCCGCCCATCGCTGCGTTCACTGATGGTCTCGGCACCGTCGCGCATCGCCTCCATCCAGCTGCTGCCGTCGGGGGCGCTGGTGGCAATCTTAAAGGTGGTAGTGTGGCCGGCATTGGCCAGCAGCAGGCCGCTGAGAAGCACGACGACACGGGTGAGATGTTTCATGTTCTGCTCCTAAAAGTATTCATCGGCCGACTGCAGTAGCTCCTGTGCCCGCTGTTGGGCCAGGACGTTGCTCAAGGTGAACCCGGGTGCCTGCGCCTCGGCATCCAGTACCTCCTGCAGCAGGTGGTCGTGTAGTGGTCGGTCGAAGAGCATACGAGCGTAGCGCTCGGCGTAGCTGACCTTCGCCATGAGGTTCTTGCCAGCGGAGAGCTCAATAGCGCGCTCGAACGCTTGTGCGCCATTCTCCGGCTTGCCGCCCAGCGCCGGTGGGAGCTGGGTGCGAATGATGCCTAGGTAGAGGTAGGGATCGCCGCGCTCATACTGCTCGTCCAGCGCCACCACCTGCTCCAGCATCGCCTCCACCTTGGGCAGATCGGCCACCGCTGTCCAATCCTCGCTATGGGTTTGAATCCAGAGCGCCCAGGCCAGGGCGTAGGCATAGAGTGAGGGCAACTGCTCACTACCGGTCTCCTTGATCAGTGGCAGCAGCTCAAGGTAGGGGCCCTGCGCCACCCGGCAGAAGCGCTCGCGCTCCAGACAGAAGGCGCGGCGGGCGTATCGCAGCGCCTTGTCGGCCATCTTACGTGCCCGCGCCTCATCCTCGACAAAGACCGCCGCATAGGCGCTGTGCAGCCTGGCACCGGCCACCAGCAGGCGGCGATCGTCGGGGCTGCCGTTTATCAGTGTCTCGATGAGCAGCAGGTAGGCCGGTGCGCCGGCGCGCACTGTCTCCGGGTCGTCCTGATTGGCGA
>JBNJGC010000225.1:0-3428 GCA_051747405.1 Pseudomonadota bacterium | reverse complement strand
GTGCCAGTGGGATGAGTGTCTGACTAAACTGCGCCGGGGTGAACTGGAGCTGATGCCGGATGTGGCCTTCTCCGTCGAGCGCGATAGGTTCCTCGATTTCCACCG
Organism: Pseudomonadota bacterium; assembly: GCA_051747405.1. GTDB lineage: Bacteria > Pseudomonadota > Gammaproteobacteria > Thiohalomonadales > Thiohalomonadaceae > JAPHTQ01. Next base: position 3,323 of record JBNJGC010000225.1, on the reverse strand, counting down.
CGAAGTGGTGCTCTCCAACTGGAGCCTGCTCTACACCCGCAACCCGCACGGCCTCAGCTCACTGCCCGACATCGACGGGCGACGCATCGCCCTCATCACCGGCAGCATTCAGAAGCAGGTGCTGGAGGAGCGCAGCAAGGAGCTGGGGCTGCAGCCGCAGCTGCTCAGCTACCCCGACTCCGATGCCGCCCTCGCGGCGGTAGAGCAGGGCGAGGCCGACGCCGCGCTGGTCAACCGCCTCTACGGCCAGCAGCACGCCAGTCGCTACGGACTCAAACCGACCCGCGTACTGGTAGAGGCCTCCCAGCTCTACTTTGCCAGCGCGGAGGGCCGCAACAGCAATCTGTTGGAGGCCATCGACCTACACCTCTCGGCGGTAAAGAGCAACGAGGGGAGCTTCTACTTCGATGCCCTTGAACGCTGGATCGAACCGCTGGAGAAGGACGCCCTGCCGCCATGGCTCAGCGGCGTTCTGCAGGGGCTCATCGCAGCGGTGATCCTGCTGGGGCTGATCGCCATTGCCCTGCGCTACCTGGTAAGCAAAAAGACCCGCGCCCTCGAACAGCAGAAGGCGGCTATTGAACGCTCCGAGACGCTGTTTCGCGCCCTTTTCGAAAACGCCCGCGATGCGATGCTGCTGACCAACGGCGAGCGCCTGATCGACGTTAACCCCGCTGCGCTGAAGCTGTTCCGCTACCCCGACCTGAAGGCGATGCAGCAGCTCGATCGTGACGACCTCTCCCCGCCACAACAGTCCGGCGGCGTCAGCTCGGCACAGCTTGCCGACCGATACATCGATGAGGCTGTTGGGCAGGGCACGGCCAACTTCGAGTGGGTCCACCGACGCGCCGACGGCAGCACCTTCCCCTCGGAGGTGACCCTGGTGGCAATGGTGGTCAAGGGGCGCAAACTGATCCAGGCGACCATCCGCGACACCACCCAACGCAAACAGCAGGAGCATACCCTGCGCCGGCTTAACCGCGCCCTCCAGACCCTCAGCCGCGTCAACCACACCCTGATACACGCCCGTGACGAAGAGACACTGCTGCACAACATCTGCCGCAGTGTGGTCGAGGACGGCGGCTACCGCATGGCCTGGGTGGGCATCGCCCAGTACGATGCCGCGCGCAGCGTCAAACCGATAGCCCAGTACGGCTTCGAGCAGGGCTACCTGGAGAGCCTGCAGATTAGCTGGCAAAACGGCGAGCTTGGCAACGGCCCTACCGGCACCGCTATCCGCAGCGGCAAGCCCTCGCTGGTGCGCGACATCCACCACGACCCCCGTTTCGCCCCCTGGCGCGAGCAGGCGGAGAAGCACGGCTTCTCCTCCTCCATCGCCCTGCCGCTGATCTCAGACAACACCGTCATCGGCGCCCTCAACATCTACAGCAGCGATGCCGACGCCTTCAGCCAGGAGGAGGTGGCGCTGCTCGAAGAGCTGGCCGAGGATATCGCCTTCGGCATCCACACCCAGCGGCTACAACTGGAGCAGACCGATCTTGCCGAAGAGCGCAAGGGGCACAAGCGGCGCCTGCAAAATGCGCTGCTGCAGACCATTCAGGCGATCACCGTTATGGTGGAGAAACGCGACCCCTTCACTGCCGGCCACCAGCGCCGGGTGGCCGACCTGGCCGTCGCCATAGCCCGCGAACTGGAGCTCGACCCGGTGCGCCGTGAGGGGATCCACTTCGGCGCCATGATCCACGACATCGGCAACATCTATATCCCCGCCGAGATCCTCAACCGCCCCGGCACCCTCAGCGACTCGGAGATGAAGATCATCCAATCCCACCCGCTGGTAGGCTACGACATCGTCAAGGATATCGACTTCCCCTGGCCGGTGGCACAGATGATCCTCCAGCACCAGGAGCGCCTCGACGGCAGCGGCTACCCCGAGGGGATCAGCGGCGAGGCGATCACACTGGAGGCCCGCATCATCGCCGTCGCCGATGTGGTCGAGGCGATGCTCTCACACCGCCCCTACCGGGCCAGACATACCATCGAAGAGACCCTTGCGGAGCTGGAGCGCCAGCGCGGCATCCAATACGACCCCCAAGTGGTCGACGCCACCCTGCGCCTGTTCCGACAGGGCAGCTACACCCTGCCGGCCTGACATCGAGCCGCTCGGCACTGTTATACTCCCCGCCCCGACAATAACGGCTCAGACTTATGGGACGCTGGCGACCACCACAACCGAAAAAATCCCCCTATATCACCGCCGACGGCTACGAAACGCTCCAGCGTGAACTCAACGGCCTGTGGCAGCGACGCAAGGAGGTAACCCGCGCACTCTCCGCCGCCGCCGCCGAAGGCGACCGCTCGGAGAACGCCGAGTACATCTACCGCAAGAAGGAGCAGGCGGGCATCGACCGGCGCATCCGCTACCTGCAAAAACGGCTGCCCGACCTCACCGTCGTGCGCGACCGCCCCGCCAACCCGGAGCAGGTCTTCTTCGGCGCCTGGGTGACACTGGAGGACGACGACGGCAAGGAACACACCTATCGCATCGTCGGCCCTGACGAGTTCGATCCGGAGAAGGGCTGGATCAGCATGGACTCACCCATGGCTCGGGCGCTGCTGAAAAAAGAGATCGACGACGAGGTGACGGTGGAGACCCCCAAGGGCCAGACGGAGTATATCGTCGTCGCGGTGCGCTACACCGCACCCGAATAACGCAAAGCTTCCGCTCCCCGCTCACGCCCTCCACTTAAATCCGTGTAGTCACAGGACGCGCTGAGCTTGCGAAGCGCATCATGTTCGGGATCGGATAGAATCTGCACCGTTTAAGGTTGGAGTCTGCGGGCCGGCAGAGGCGCCAGGCAGCCGTGCGGGTCAAGACTCGACCGCTTCACCAAACATCGCTATAGCATCACGACACGCGCCCCCGTGCAGGGCAGCCTGGCCTACGAACTTCTCCCACTCACGCCGCAGCCATAGGATGCGCTGAGCTTGCGAAGCGCATCATGCCCGGATCGGATAGAACCTGCACCGTTTAAGGTTGGAGTCTCCGGGCCGGCAGAGGCGCCAGGCAGCCGTGCGGGTCAAGACTCGGCAACTTCGCCGGCCATCGCTATAGCATCACGGCACGCGCCCCCGGACAGGGCAGCCTGGCCTACGAACTTCGCTCGCAATGACAGCCATTCAAACAGCTCTGCGTCTTTGCGCCTCTGCGGTGAGTTTTTGGGGGCGAGTGGTTATGAAAAACCTATTTATCCTTCAACTTATCGATCACCGAGTCGATGAGGTTCATCGGCAGCGGAAAGACGATGGTGTTGGTCTTTTCACCGGCGATCTCGGTCAGCGTCTGCAGGTAGCGAAGCTGC
>JBNJGC010000224.1:0-3504 GCA_051747405.1 Pseudomonadota bacterium | reverse complement strand
GTGACATGCGCATGCGCCACTCTCAGGGTGAGCGCATACTTATATAACACCCCGCGTACAGCTAGTGTAAGCCCTTGATTTACGGTACGCCGTGAATCCCTCCTTGGAGGCTCGACTGCCGCGTCCTTGCGGCAGACGACCGTAAATCAAGGGCTTACACCAGCGATGACAAAGTATGCGGTTGCCCTGGCGCCACCCTGAGATGGGAAGCGCTACAGGTCGGAAACAGGTATAGTACCCACACCCGATAACTTCCAGATAACGATAACGTGTCCGTCTACTCCGTCGACAAGCTGATGAGCCAAACCCGCAAGCTGGCCGCCGACTATCGGCGCGCCACCGGGCAGCCGTTGCCGGTGACTACCGAGATCGCCAACTTCGACGCCGCCACACTGTTGGATCTGGAGCTGGTCCAGCCGCCGCCCGGAGGTCATGACGCCGTGGGCCGCAGTGGCGAGCGCGAAGGGGTGCGTTATCAGATCAAAGGGCGCGCCATCTTCGCCGACAGTAAGGGCGGGCACCGGATCGGCCAGCTCAAGCTGGAGAAGGAGTGGGATGCGGTGCTGTTGGTGCTGCTCGACGACGAGTTCGAACCGTTCGAGATCTACGAGGCCGACCGCGACACCATCGTCGAGGCGATGGAGGAGGGAGCGGCGAGCAAGCGCAGCAAGCGCGGCGCCATGTCCGTGGCCCGCTTTAAGAATATTTCACGGCTGGTCTGGACCCGCGAGGAGGGAGAGATCAAGGATGAACTCTGGGATAACCGCCGGGGTTGAGTCTGTCATGAGTGATGCCGCCGCCATCCTCGCCACCGAGGGGCCTTTCGCCCGTCTACTCTCTGGCTATGCCGAGCGCCCGCAGCAGCAGGAGCTGGCCACGGCTGTGGAGCGGGCGCTGGCCGATGAGCGCATTTTGGTGGCCGAGGCGGGCACCGGCACCGGCAAGACCTTCGCTTATCTGGTGCCGGCGCTGCTCAGCGGCAAGAGGGTGATCATCTCCACCGGTACCCGCAACCTCCAGGACCAACTCTTCCACAAGGATATCCCGTTGGTACGCAAGGCGCTGTCGGTGCCGGTGGATGTGGCCCTGCTCAAGGGGCGGGCCAACTACCTCTGTCCCCACCGACTGGAGCTGGCCCGGAGCGAGGGACGCTTCCACAGCCGCTCTCAGGCGGCCGACCTGCAGAAGGTGCAGAAGTGGGCGGCGCGCACCGATAGCGGCGATATCGCCGAACTGACCGACCTGGCTGAAGACTCGCCGCTGTGGTCCCAGGTCACCTCCACGGCCGATAACTGCCTCGGTAGCGACTGTGAATATATCGAGCGCTGCCACTTGGCCCACGCCCGCCGCCGCGCCCAGGAGGCGGATGTGCTGGTGGTCAACCACCACCTGCTGTTTGCCGACATGGCGCTCAAGGATGAGGGGTTTGGCGAGCTGCTGCCCGGCGCCAACGCCTTTATCCTTGATGAGGCGCACCAGCTTCCCGATACCGCCTCCAACTTCTTCGGTACCCACGTCAGTGCCAATCAACTGGTGGAGCTGGCGCGTGATACCATCGCCGAGGATCTCAAGGAGGCGGGCGAGAGCCGTCAACTGCGGCTGCTGGCGGAGAAGCTGGAGAAGGCGGTGCGCGACATGCGCCTGATCTTCGACAATCCACCCACCCGTGGTACCTGGCGCGATGTGGCCACCAGGGAGGGGATGAGCGCGGCGATCGCCGAGGTTTCCGAGGCGTTGGAAAACCTGCTCGGTTGTCTCAAACCGTTGTCGGTGCGGGGCAAAGGGCTGGAGGCCTGTTATGAGCGGGCGGGGCAGTTGCAGGCGCTGTTTGCCAGCCTCACCGGTCCCACCCCCGAGGGCTTCATCCACTGGTTCGAGACCCACACCCGCTCTTTCAACATCCATTTGACGCCGATGGATGTGGCTCAGCTGTTCCGCGCCCAGCTCGAGGGTCACCCCGCCAGCTGGGTTTTCACCTCCGCCACTCTGGCGGTGGGGGAGAGTTTTGACCATTTCACCCGTCAGCTGGGACTGGAGGAGGCCGATACCGCCCGCTGGGAGAGCCCCTTCGACTACCCCCGCCAAGCGGTGCTCTATGTGCCCGCAGGTATGCCCGAACCCAACAGCCCCGGTTACACCGAGGCGGTGGTGGAGCAGGCGCTGCCGGTGATCGAGGCCAGCGGCGGGCGTACCTTCCTGCTCTTTACCAGCCACCGGGCGCTGCAGCGGGCGGCGGAGCTGCTGCACGAGCGGATCGACTATCCGCTGCTAGTGCAGGGCGAGGCGCCGCGTACGGTGCTGCTGGAGCGGTTTCGCGCCCTGGGTAATGCGGTGCTGCTCGGCACCGGCAGCTTCTGGGAGGGGGTGGATGTGCGTGGCGAGGCGCTCTCCTGCGTCATCATCGACAAACTCCCCTTCGCCTCACCGGGCGATCCGGTGCTGCAGGCGCGTATCGACGCCATGCGCCGGGCCGGTGGCAACCCCTTTATGGACTACCAGCTGCCCCAGGCGGTGATCACCCTCAAGCAGGGGGTGGGGCGGCTGATCCGCGATGTGAACGACCGAGGCGTGCTGATGCTCTGCGACCCCAGGCTGGGCAGCAAAGGTTATGGGAGGATCTTTATCGACAGCCTGCCGGCTATGTGCAAGACTCGAAAACCGGAGGTGGTGGCGCGCTTTTTCGACCACATCAAAGAGGCGGGCATTGCTCCGCATGAGAGAGGGGACGCCTAAAGGCACCCCCTCCGGGCAGGAACGGTCCCGATGAGGCGGGTTGTGCCCGCCGAGATGGCGGAGCCACCGTTTAAAAGCGGAAACCGAACTGGGCGGCGGCGCCCATCTCGTTGTCGTTACCGGCGACTGCCACATCGAAGTGGACACCAAAGGGCGACAGCCCCAGGCCGACTGAGGCGATGCTGCGATCGCTGTCTACGGTGTTGACCCGGTAGCCGGCGCGAAGCTGGGCCCAGTCGGCCAGGTTGAGTTCACCGCCGAGAGCGACAAAGCGTGAACCCTCCTCGAAGCCTACCGGCTCGTTCTCGGTCAGATCCACGTCCAGGGCGACGGTGTGCCAGTCGCTGGTGTGGGAGACGCCGATGCGCGCCTGGGGTTTGAGTTCGATACGGTTGCCGGTCTTCTCCATTTCGCCGGTGTTGCTGTTACGGCGATAGGTGTCGTACTCCTGGGCGATCAGGTTTTTGATCACAAAGCCGGTGCGCCAGCCGTTGGCGTAGTTCTTGGCCACGCCCAGGTCGAGGTTGAAGTGGCTGTACTCCTTGCTGTAGTCATCCTCATTATCGTCGGCATCCTCGTCGGTGGCCTTCGCCTCGTAGTCGTAGACCGTCGCCTTGACATATTTGGGAGTGATGCCGGCGGCGAAGTTCATCCCGCCCATGTTCACCTCACGGGCGAAGGAGAAGCCGATCTCCTGCAGCGTTAGGGCGCGGACATCGACGGTCGATTTGACGTCGTTTTCGGCGTCGAAAGCGTCGCCGTTTTCGTTGA
>JBNJGC010000223.1:0-3511 GCA_051747405.1 Pseudomonadota bacterium | reverse complement strand
CACCTGCGCAGTTTTGCCTACTACTGCACTGCCCGTACGCTGCTGCCCGGGATACTATGCGGCAGTGTACGGTTTGATAATGACCGGTATTTCATTGTCCGAGAGGGTATCGAGAAGCGCGCAACAGTCGGTCGTTACGGCGCTCTGCTCGCACTCGCGACCGATCTCCGACAAGCCCTTCTGGATCAGAGTCTGCAGTTCGCTATCACCCTCACCCACGACATAGAGACGTACATTTTTATCACTCATACCACATACACCACATCAGAATTGACAATCATCTCTGCGAACTCAGCCGGCTTGCCGGCATCGACATCGAGCACGGGCACGTCAGCAAAATCCAGCGATTCCAGCTGCAGCTCAACATCCGGGTCGGCACGGTCCAGATCACCGACCACAGCTACACGAATCACATCGTCAAGAAGCGTCAAGCCGGTTGCCATGCGCAGTGCCTCGACCTTCTTGTTGCGTGCCACCATCAGCACATTCTTTGTCTCGTCACTCACTTATACATCCTCCTAAAAGACCACGACCTGGTCGCTATTGCGCACCAGTTCGGCGTCCTGATACTGGCCACCGACAATCACCACGTCGCTCATTTCATCCAGCGGCATATCGTGGCAAAAGCGCTCTACCGAGAGCTCGCACACCGAGAGGTGGACCGCAGGGTTGCGGGCCATCTCGATAAAGGCGTCATCCTTAACCATATTGACGCCGTTGTCGGTGAGAAAGCAGCGCACGCTCCAGTCACGCGCCAGGGCCTCTTTTACCAGACAGCTTGCATGGTCTGCCTGCGCTTGATCCGTTACTACGATTCCGAACCTCATGCTTACCCCTTACGGATTTTCCAAAGATAGGAGCCATCACCATCCTGGCGTTCGAAGATCTCGTTGCCTTCACCCTCGACCATCGCAATGATGGATTCACCCGATGAGGGGTTGTCGAAGATGAGGTTGAGGGTGTCACCGCTGCCGAGCTTCTGTAACGCCTTTTTGGTGTACATCTGCGGGTGGGGACAGACGTAGCCTTTGACGTCGAGCTCGTACTCACCTTCAGAAATTTTGTCGAATTTAATAGCCATTACTCAGTTCTCCTCAATGTGATTGATTTGGAATCATCGCTTTTGGTTATTCACAGGTCGAATTCATCACCGGCGGTTTTTCGCTCAAGCCACCAGTTGAAGGCCTTCACACCGACCAGGCCGCCCAGTGTCATGCCGGCGAGGAAGATCCAGCCAGTCAGGTCGCCGTTGGTGACCGCTGCGAAGAAGGCGCCGACATTACAGCCCATGCCCAGGCGCGCACCGATACCCATCAGTGCACCGCCTACGAGGGCAAAGGTGGCGGTCTCCAGGTTCGGTACCTTCCACTTGAATTCACGGCGTGTCAGAGCCAGTACTGCGGCGCCCAGAATAATGCCGACAGACATCAGCAGTGGGGCGTTGATAAGCGGGTTGGGGATACCATTATTCAAGCCGAAGAAGACGTTATCCATCACATCACGACCCATACCGTCCAGCACCCAGGCGCCCAACTGAGCCTCTTGCGTGGTGATGTACCAATAACCGGGGTCAAACACGGTCTGCTGAATGGAGAGGCCCTCGGTATAACCCATCTTGTGGAGCAGCTCACCGAAGTTGAAGATCTGGTAGTGCTCACGCAGCGCACCGGTAACCCACATCTGCAGCCCTGCGAAAACACCCAGGCCAAGACCGGCCAGCGCGGTGTTCTTGGAAGAGGTCATCATGCCCCAAAAACCGCGCATCTCATCACCCATGGCGGGCTTTTCCAGCTTGTTGCGGCGGAGGTAGCCCTTACGGTAGGTCGTCATGTAGAGGATGATGAGTATGGCGATGGTCGGCAGGATAGCGCCCACCAGAGCGTTACCCACGAACACATCGAGCCAAGCATTACCACTGTCCATCGACTGAGCTACGGTGCCGCCGGAGAGATCCCAGATGTAACCGGTCATGAATTGGTCGAACCAGCCGTCGGTAACGGAGAGCGATTCCGGCATCCCCTTCTCCGCTGCCGATTCGGTCCAGCTTGAGGGTACGAAAGAGTTGGACCAGCTGCCCAGGTCGGCAAACAGAGCCTGTGAGAAGGAGATGCTCACCAGCACCAACATCGACGCCATGTTGCCCTCGCCACTTTTATACAGCGAGCCTGAGGCGCAACCGCCGGTAAAGACCATACCGAAGCCAAAGATCAGGCCACCGACGATGATATGCCAACCCAGCGGATGGGGGTGGAATGTACTGTAACCACTGACGGTTACGATACCCGCGGTTAGGGAAAAGAGTGCCGTGGCGATCATCACCCCTACGGCCATGCGTGGCACCTTCACCGCAAAGAGATCCCGTACTGCCGAGGCCATGCAGAAACGTCCATACTGGAGAAAGACGCCATAAATCAGGCCAAACCAGACATAGACCAGCAGATAGATCCATCGGGTGTCCATCATCAGCATAATCACCGACAAAACGGCTACCAGTGCGCTGATCGTCATGGCTGCGTACCCGCCCCGGTGCGCAAACAGCGAACGGGGTTGTGCGGCAGTCGTAGTGTTCGAACTCATCTTTTTCTTTTCCTCAGTACAGTTTGCGTTGTTAGATCAATCCTTACCCTGCTCCCGGCGTACATAGATCCGCCAGCAACTCTCCTCCCGGACAGTTGCCAGATGCTGGCCCCCGTAGATGTCCATCATGGAAGGTATGGTCTCTACGGCTGAGAGGTTATCGGTCACGACTTCGACCACATTACCGTCTCGGCTCTCATCCAGTGCCTTAAGTGTCATCAACTGCGGTTTCGGACAGCCTTCACCGACACAGGAGACTCGGCAGCGGACAGCCACCGCTCCGTAACCGGGCAGATCCATCTCCTCGGCGACTTCGTGACAGACCCGCTGTCGCTGCTTCGCCTTCTCCGTTTTATTGCTGCGAAAAATGTTTCTCAGGAGCACGTCAGGGCCTCTAATTCTCCTCTCACACTCTACAAGCACACTCCGTGCCATATACGAATATTCTTTATTAACAATGAGATAGGGGTTTATAAAGAAATGCTAATGCGGAAATAATGCAAATCTGCAAGCGAACCGCCCCCTGGGATAGAAATTTGCAATCCAAACCCTGGGGGCCTGACGGAAGGGTTACTGTGGCCTGTCAGAGGGTGTGGTGAGCGGGGATAGAGAGAGACAGACCTTTCGGCGGGGCGGTGGGACGGTGGGGTGAGTTTATGCGCCTACGCCCTCTTGCAATCGTCGGCACGATGGCGATCTCGGTAACAGGTAACACTCAGCCCCAAAAACTAACCGCAGAGGCGCAGAGCTGTTTGAATAGCTGTCATTGCGAGCCGAAGGCAAAGTTCGTAGGCCAGGCAGCCGGGAGGAAACGAGACCAGCATCTCCGCCGGGTATCGTTAGGGTATCGCCACACGCGCCGCCGGACGGGGCAGCATGGCCTACGAACTGTCACCCACCCTCGTATTGAATTCCTCAATGGGAAAACCCTCCG
>JBNJGC010000222.1:0-3532 GCA_051747405.1 Pseudomonadota bacterium | reverse complement strand
TTTCGATATAGATGCGCAGGGTGGCGCCGACGGTGCCGGTGCCGGAGAGGCGGTAGATGATGCGCGAGCCGTCTTCGAAGCCGATGCGCAGGCCCTGGTCTTTGCTGATGCTGCCGTCGACCGGGTCGGTGTAGCTGAAGTTGTCGGCGTAGGCGACTTTGCCGCCGGCCAGCTCCTTGCCGACCAGTGCGGTAAACTGCGCTTCGACGTGGTCCATGAGTCCCCTGGCGGCGTCGAGGTCGATGCCTTCGTAGTCGTGGCGGGTGTAGTAGTTGCGGCCGTACTCGGCCCAGTGTTCGCGCACGATATCTTCGACCGACTCCTGGCGCACGGCGAGGATGTTGAGCCAGGCAAGCACGGCCCACAGGCCGTCTTTTTCGCGCACGTGGTCGGAGCCGGTGCCGAAGCTCTCTTCGCCGCAGAAGACGATACGCCCTTCATCCAGCAGGTTGCCGAAGAATTTCCAGCCGGTGGGGGTTTCGAAGCATTCGATGCCGAGCTTTTCCGCCACCTTGTCGGCGGCGCCGCTGGTGGGCATGGAGCGGGCCACGCCGCTGATGCGCCCCTGGTAGCCGGGTAGCCGCTCGCCGTTGGCGGTGATCACGGCCAGCGAGTCGGAGGGGGTGACGAAGAAGTTGCGCCCGAGGATCATGTTGCGGTCGCCGTCGCCGTCGGAGGCGGCGCCGAAGTCGGGGGCGTTGTCGCCGAACAGCTCATCCACCAGGGTTTTGGCGTGGGTGAGGTTGGGGTCGGGGTGGTGGCCGCCGAAGTCGGGCAGGGGCTCGCCGTTGATCACGGTGCCGGCGGGGGCGCCGAGGCGCTGCTCCAGAATCTCGACGGCGTAGGGGCCGGTGATGGCGCTCATGGCGTCGAAGCGCAGGCGGAAGCCGCCGCGGATCATGGCGCGGATGGCGTCGAAGTCGAACAGGCTCTCCATCAGTTCGGCGTAGTCGTAGACCGGGTCGAAGATCTCGACGGTGGTGTCGCCCACGCTGAACAGCCCCAGCTCGTGGAGCTGGATGTTGGGGTGGTCGAAGAGACGGTACTCTTCAATGGCTTGGGTACGGGCGTAGATCGCCTCGGTCAGCGACTCGGGGGCGGGGCTGCCGTTGGCGACGTTGAACTTGATGCCGAAGTCGCCGTCGGGGCCGCCGGGGTTGTGGCTGGCGGAGAGGACGATGCCGCCCTGGGTCTGGTACTTGCGGATCACCGCCGAGGCGGCGGGGGTGGAGAGCAGGCCGTCGCGCCCCACCAGTACGCGGTCGACGCCGTGGGCGGCGGCCATCTTGATGATGGTCTGGATCGCCTCGCGGTTGTAGAAGCGACCGTCGCCGCCCACCACCAGGGTGCCGCCTTTGAGGGCGGGCACCTGGTCGAAGATGGCCTGGACGAAGTTCTCAAGGTAGTTCTCGGTCTGGAACTGCTGTACCGTCTTGCGTAGCCCGGAGGTGCCGGGGCGCTGGTCGTCGAAGGGGGTGGTCTGTACGGTCTTGATTTCCATATGTGTCCGGTTCGCTTTGGGTTTGGGCTATATTGGTGAGTTCTTAAGGTCCGTTGGACCCCCTCTCGTCAACCCCGGGCCGCATGTTCCCGACACGGCCAACCGAATACATCCCTGTGGTCGTCTCCCGGGGGAGAGGGGGTCAAAGGCGGGAGTGCGTCTTAAGAACCACCCTATGAGGCCACATTCAATCATAGCTGGCGGGGTAGGGCCAGTGCGGGTCGCGACCGGGGTAGCGACTCATAAACGGCAGGGGCTTGAATCCCGGTTATAATACCCCTATTTTTCCCACCACTTATTTCATCCTGAATGACGGAGGACAGAGTCAGACCATGACCGTTGATGCACATAAGGAAACCCTGGGTTTTGAGACCGAGGTGAAGCAGCTGCTGCACCTGATGATCCACTCCCTCTACTCCAATAAGGAGATCTTCCTGCGGGAGCTCATCTCCAACGCCTCCGACGCCTGCGACAAGCTGCGCTTTGAGGCGCTCTCCGATGATGCCCTCTACGAAGGCGACAACGATCTCCAGATCCACGTCAGCTACGACAAGGAGGGGCGCACCGTTACCATCCGTGATAACGGCATCGGCATGAGCCGCGACGAGGTGATCCAGAATCTGGGCACCATCGCCAAGTCGGGCACTCGCGCCTTCCTGGAGCAGTTGACCGGCGACCAGCAGAAGGACGCCAACCTCATCGGCCAGTTCGGGGTCGGTTTCTACTCCTCGTTCATCGTCGCCGACAAGGTAAGCGTCACCACCCGCCGCGCCGGCCTTACCGCCGAGCACGGCGTGCGCTGGGAGTCGGGCGGCGAGGGGGAGTACACCCTGGAGAATATCGAGCGGCCCGAGCGCGGCACCGAGATCGTGCTACACCTGCGCGAGGATGCCGAGGAGTTTGCCGATGGCTGGCGCCTGCGCAACATCATCCGTAAATACTCCGACCACATCACCCTGCCTATCGTCATGCCCAAGGAGGCCGCTCCCGGCGAGGAGGAGGCCGAAGAGGGTGAGGAGACGGTCAACAAGGCCTCGGCGCTATGGGCACGGCCCAAGAGCGAGATCTCCGACGAGGAGTACAAGGAGTTCTATAAGCACGTCTCCCACGATTGGGAGGAGCCGCTGGCCTGGAGCCACAACAAGGTGGAGGGCAAGCTGGAGTACACCTCGCTGCTCTACATCCCCAAAAACGCCCCCTTCGACCTGTGGGACCGCGAGCGTCGTAACGGCATCAAGCTCTACGTCAAGCGCGTCTTTATCATGGACGACGCCGAGCACCTGATGCCCAACTACCTGCGCTTCGTGCGCGGTGTGATCGACTCCAACGACCTGCCGCTCAACGTCTCGCGCGAGATCCTGCAGCACAACAAGGTCACCGACACCATGCGCGGCGCCTCGGTGAAGAAGGTGCTGGGGCTGTTGGAGAGCATCGCCAAGAACGAGCCTGAGAAGTATGCCGAGTTCTGGAAGCAGTTCGGCATGGTGATGAAGGAGGGGCCGGGCGAGGACTTCGCCAACCGCGAGAAGATCGCCGGTCTGCTGCGCTTCGCCTCCACCCACAACGATACCGAGGAGCAGAATGTCTCCCTGGCCGACTACATCGAGCGGATGAAGGGGCAGGAGGCGATCTACTACATCACCGCCGACAGCTTTGCCGCGGCGAAGAACAGCCCGCACCTGGAGATCTTCCGTAAAAAGGGGATCGAGGTGCTGTTGCTGCACGAGCGTGTGGATGAGTGGCTGGTCTCCTCACTGCTGGAGTTCGACGGCAAGCCGCTCAAATCGGTCACCAAAGGCGAGCTGGATCTGGGCGAGCTGGAGGACGAAGAGGAGAAGAAGCACCAGGAGGAGGTCGCCAAGGACTATGAGGAGATGGTCAAGCAGGTGCAGGAGACCCTGGGCGAGAAGGTCAAGGAGGTGCGCATCTCCCACCGCCTGACCAACTCACCGGCCTGCCTGGTGACCGAGGAGGGCGAGATGAGCGCCAATCTGGAGCGGATCTTGAAGTCCGTGGGCCAGGACGCCCCCA
>JBNJGC010000221.1:0-3562 GCA_051747405.1 Pseudomonadota bacterium | reverse complement strand
CGCTACTCGCCAAGCAGAAATCGCCTGGCATTGGTCAGCCGTATCTTCTCCTCGACCTCCGCGGGCAGTTGCTTGAGCCACTCCCGGTGGAAGGTTAGCAGTTTGTTGTAGTGGCTCCAGCCCTCGTCGGCCCGGTCCCAGCTCTGGCCGCGGCGGACGTTCCAGACCGGGTCGGTGCCGGTCATGAAGCGGTCCTGCTGTTTGATGAACAACTCCCGCCAGCCGGGTAACAGCTGGTTCTCATCGTCGACCAGGGTGTCGTAGCGCCAGGGGTCGCGGGCGGAGACCTCTACCCAGACATTGGGGCACTGTTCCATCAGTTGCTCCACCGAATCGGGCTTGAGGTGACCGCCGGCGTGGGCCCAGAGGAATCTCACCTGCGGGTACCCCTGACAAATCTCTTGAAAGAATAGATGGCTGGAGGCCTCGGTGTGGATCAGGAAGGGCACCTGATGTTTTTCCGCCAGTTCGAGCAGGCCGGTGAAGACCGCATTGTCGCGCCGCGGGCCGAAGGAGGTCCAGATATGCACCTCGCCGATCCCCTTGTAGAGGCCGGCGGCGAGGGCCTTGTCGGCATCGTCCAGCACCGTTTTGTCGGTAAACCAGTGGTTGCGGTGGACGGCGTCTTTGTAGGGGCTGAAGTAGGGCTGGATCCATTCACCGCCCGCCTGTGAGAACTCCAGCGCCAACTTCGGCGGCATGCCGGAGACCGTGGCGAGGACGACGTTGTTATCCGTCAGCTTTTTTACCGCCTCTTCGGCCGAGATGATCTCCTTCTGATCCCACTTGAAGTGGAGGTGGATGTCGGCGAAAGGGGGAGGGGCAGCGAGTGAAACGCCGCTGCTCATCGAGAGCAGAAGGGAGAGAAACAGTTTTTTCATGGGGAGGCTCCACCCGGGTGCTTGTATCAAGGTGATATAAGCATGCGACCGGGCGGAGCATTAGGCAAGGGGTTACCCTTTTTTCGGTCCCACCCACACCTGCTGTACATTGACAAATTCATGGATGCCGTGGGGGCCCAGCTCGCGACCGAAGCCGGAGCGCTTGATGCCACCGCTGGGCAGACGCGGGTCGGTTTTGACGATGCCGTTGATGGCCACCTGCCCTGCCTCGATATCGCGGCTCATGCGTTTGGCCATCTCCACATCGCCGGTCCAGACCGAGGCGGCCAGACCGTAGGGGGTGTCGTTGGCGATGCGCAGGGCATCGTCCGCGGAGTCGGCCTTCATCACCACGGCGATGGGGCCGAAGGTCTCCTCGCAGCTGGCCTGCATCTCCGGGGTGACGTCTACCAATAGCGTCACCGGGTAGAAGTAGCCGGGTCCGTCGGGGATCTCGCCGCCGAGCAGACAGCGTCCGCCCTGCTCCACGGTCATGGTGACCTGGCGGTGCAGCCCCTCGCGCAGGTCTTCGCGGGCGATGGGGCCGACCTGGGTCGTCTCCTCCGCCGGGTCGCCCATCTTCAGTGCCGCGAGTTTGCCGCGGAACTTCTCCACGAACTCATCGTAGACCGGCGCCTCGACGATAATGCGTTTGGCGGCGATGCACGACTGGCCGGCGTTGATGATGCGCGAGAGGGTGAGGACATCGACGGCGGCGTCGATATCGGCATCGGCCAGCACCAGGCTCGGGTCGGAGCCGCCCAGCTCCAGCACCGCCGGTTTGATCTGGCTCGCCGCTAACGATGCGACCTGGCTGCCCGCCGAACTGGAGCCGGTGAGCGATACCGCCTGCACCGCCTCGTTGCGGATCACATCGGCGGCCTGGTCGCGGTCGATGCGCAGGTTCTGCATCAGCCCCGCCGGTGCACCGACCTGAACGAAGCAGTCGGCGATCGCCTCGGCACAGGCGGGCACGTGGCGGTCGTGCTTGATCAGGCAGGTGTTGCCGGCCATCAGTGCCGGGGCGCAGAAACGAAACGCCAGCCAGAACGGCGCGTTCCACGGCAGTACCCCCAGCACCGGCCCCAGCGGTAGGTGTTGCACATAGCTGAGGGTGGCATCGGAGGGCAGCTCCACATCGGCCAGGTAACGCTCGCCGTGTTCGGCGTAGTGCTCGGCACACCAGGCGGCCTTCTGCACCTCGCCGCGCGCCTCGACGATGGGCTTGCCCATTTCGTCGGTCATCAGGCGGGCCAGGCGCTCCTCGTCATCGCGCATGAACTTGGCCACCTTGCGCAGCATTTCGGCGCGCTCGGCGAAGTCGGTCTTGCGCCACTCGGCAAAGGTCGTCTCCGCTTGCTCCACCATGCGTGCGACGTCCTCATCGCTGTGCTGGGTAAAAGGCTCCAGCTTTTCGCCGGTGGTCGGGTTGGTTGCTACGAACATCTCAGCTCCCCTCTTGTTGTTCTGTCTGATCATCGGCCTCATGTTTGGCCTTCTTCGCCTTGGACGGCTTGATCTCGCTCACCTTGCTCTCGCCGGACTTGTCCGGTTTGACGGTGAAGTCCTGCTCGAAATCGTCGAAGAACGAGCCGCAACCGTCCTCGGTGATATAGAAGGTGTCGGAGATACCGCAGGACTTGTCGCCGTCGATGCCCCACATCCAGGGGATGACGTGGAAGACCATGCCCGGGCGCAGCACCTCCGTGTGCCCCTGATAGAGGCTCTGGATATACCCCTCGTCCCAGCTCGGCGGGAAGGCGATGCCGATGGAGTAGCCGGAGCGGGTGATGAGTTTCGCCCCCACATCGTTCTCGCGGATGATGTTGCGAATCATCTTGTCCGCGTCCGATACCGTCAGCCCGGGCCGGAACTCCTTGCGCACGGTGGCCAGCGCCAGCTTCATGATCTCCTGCGACTTGTACATGCTGTCGCTCAGCTCACCGCAGACCACCGTGCGCATCATCGCGGTGTGGTAGCGGCGGTAGCAGCCGCCCACTTCAAGGAAGACATGCTCGCCCGGTTTGACCTCACGCCCCTCCCAGGTGGCGTGACCGATCATGGTGCGCGGGCCGGAGGTGACGTAGGGCATGACCGCCGGGGTCTCGCCGCCGGCGGAGAACATGCCGTAGCTGATCGCCGCGCCGATCTCGTTCTCGGTCACGCCGGGGCGGACCGCCTCGATCCCGGCCTGCATCCCCGCCCGGGTGGCCCTGGCAGCCTTTTGCATCGCCTCCAGCTCAACCTCCGATTTGGTCACTCGCCCCTCTTCGACGATACCGAAACAGTCCATCAGGCGGCTCTTGGTGAAGGACATGTGGAAGTAGTCCTGGTGGTAGGCGGTAAAGTAGTAGGAGTTGCGCTCGTAGCCGATGGTCTGACCGGCCAGGCCGAACTCCACCAGCGAGGTCACCAGCATCTGGATCGCATCACCGCTGTCCGGGTAGGGACGGCTCAGCTCCACCCAGGTGCGGGCGAAGACGTTGGACTCCTCGAGCTTCCGGGTCACCATCCACGGCTCGCCCTCCAGCGGCACCACCAGCGCCTGGAAGAAGGAGTAACCGGTGGTCTGGTAGTCGGTGAGGTACATGATGTTCTCGGCATCGGAGATGATCACCGCATCGAGCAGGCGCTCCTTCATCCGTTCGCGCAGCTCGTTGATGCGCCGCTGGTACTCCGCG
>JBNJGC010000220.1:0-3592 GCA_051747405.1 Pseudomonadota bacterium | reverse complement strand
TCGGTTCTGACGGTTTTAGCGGGGCCTTGTCAGCCTCGGGCTTGGACGGCTTGGCCGCGGCGGTACGCTCTTCGGTCAGTGGCCCTTTAGCACTGCTGTCGCCTTCGCGCGCGGCAATCCTGGCCGGGCTTTCGATAACGTCGCGGTTGGGACGTTGGCGCCGGCGGTTGTAGCTCTCATCGCGGCGGCTATCGCTGCGGCGATTGTCGTCACGCCCTTGGGGTTTTTCGCGTTTTTTCCCGCTCTCGCCGCTGCCCGTCTCTTCGGCAGGCTTGTTGCTCTGTGGCTTGGTGGTGTCGCCCTGGGTGGCGGCGCTGTTACGGCGTCCGCCACGACGGCGACCGCCTCGCTTGCCACGGCGTGTGTTGCGCTCGCCGTTGTCGCTCTCGCTCTTGCTATCTTTTGCCCCTTTGTCGCTGGACTTGGCTTTGGCCGGTTTGTCGCGGCTCTCCTCTTTGTCGCTGTTGCGGGGGCGGCGGCGAGAGGAACCGCTGCGTTTGCGTTGATCCTGGGGGCGGCGTTTGCTGCGGTTCTCACCACCGCTTTGTTTTTCGCGGGTGGACTCCTCCTCTTCATCACTGCTAAAGAGCGCACCGAAGAGGCGCTTGAGGAAGCCGGTCTGGCTCTTGTTGTTCTCTTCCGCCGCCGGTGCAGTGGGTGTTGGCGTGCTGACCGGGGGTGGGGCGGTGGTCTGTGAGACCATCTTCACCGCAGGCTCCTCCGGCAGGGGTTCGGTCTTTTCGACGGTCGGTTCGCTCGGCTCTTCGACCTGGGTTGCCTGCTGGTAGCTCGGGTCCTGCTGCTCTTCGAGCTCGTCGTTGCGAAGGCGCTGGATGTCGTAGTGTGGCGTCTGCATATACGGGTTGGGGATAAGCAGCACGGAGACCCGCTGGCGCTCCTCCACTTCGTTGATGACGGCACGTTTTTCGTTGAGCAGGAAGGTGGCGACCTCCACCGGCAGCTGGGCCTTGATCTGGCCGGTCTTCTCCTTCATCGCCTCCTCTTCGATAATACGCAGGATGGAGAGGGAGAGCGATTCGATGCTGCGGATGGTGCCCTGACCGGTGCAGCGCGGGCAGACGATCTGACTCGACTCGCCCAGCGACGGACGCAGACGCTGGCGGGACATCTCCAGCAGTCCGAAACGGGAGATGCGACCGATCTGTACACGGGCACGATCCAGCTTCAGCGCCTCTCGCAGACGGTTCTCGACTTCGCGCTGGTTGCGAGCGGGGCCCATGTCGATGAAGTCGATGACCACCAGGCCACCCAGGTCACGCAAGCGCAGCTGGCGTGCGATCTCGTCGGCCGCCTCGACGTTGGTGTTGAGCGCGGTCTCTTCGATGTCGCCCCCCTTGGTGGCGCGGGCGGAGTTGATGTCGATGGAGATCAGCGCCTCGGTGTGGTCGATGACGATGGAGCCGCCCGAAGGTAGGTGCACTTCGCGCTGGAAGGCCGACTCGATCTGCGACTCAATCTGGTAGCGGGTGAACAGCGGCACGCGGTCCTGGTAGAGTTTGAGCTTGTTCAGGTTGTGCGGCATCACCTTGCTCATGAAGTCGCGCGCTTGGCTGAAGACATCCTCATCGTCGATGAGGATTTCGTTGATGTCGGTGCGCAGGTAGTCGCGGATGGCGCGGATGACGACGTTGCTCTCCTGGTAGATCAGGAACGGCGCCTTGCGCTGTGCGGCGGCCTCTTCGATGGCGCTCCAGACTTGCAGCAGGTAGTCCAGATCCCACTGCAACTCCTCGCTGCTCTTGCCCACCCCGGCGGTGCGGACGATGACCCCCATGTCCTTGGGGATCTCCAGCTGGCTCATGGCGTCGCGAACCTCGCTGCGATCCTCGCCTTCGATGCGGCGCGAGACACCTCCGGCACGGGGGTTGTTGGGCATCAGCACCAGGTAGCGTCCGGCCAGGCTGATAAAGGTGGTCAGGGCGGCGCCTTTGTTGCCGCGCTCTTCTTTATCCACCTGGACCACCACCTCCTGGCCCTCCTTGAGCACTTGTTTGATGCTGACGCGCCCGGAGACCTCGACACTCGGGTCGAAGTAGCTGCGGGAGATCTCTTTGAGCGGGAGGAAACCGTGGCGTTCGGCGCCATAGTCGACAAAAGCCGCCTCGAGGCTGGGCTCGATGCGGGTGATACGGCCTTTGTAGATATTGGACTTCTTCTGCTTCCGGGTGGCGCTTTCGATGTCCAGGTCGTACAAACGCTGGCCGTCGACCAGCGCAACGCGCAACTCTTCAGGCTGAGTTGCGTTAAACAGCATTCTTTTCATATTTTCATCTCACAGGCGCTCGACCACACTCCACAGCGGGATTGCGGGATCGCCAGAGCGGCAGCCACCACAGAGGGCGGCACGCTGAATCCATCGTCACCCGCATTCTGGGGTGGCGGAGTATCACTCTGTCTTGTTGTTGTCCTGCTTTTCCGTTGTCGGAAGCGGGAGCGCTATCGTTCGGGCACGAGTGGGGTCTGTTATCCGCTCATGCAGGTTAAACATTCGGCCACTGCCGCCCATCGGCAGGCCGTGTAAATCGTTCTGCTCTTCAGTCTCGCCCGGCTGGCGCAGGAGAAATCAGCGCTGCAATTCAGGGCCGGACCTTTTTTTAAGCCACTGAACTATAACAGTCTTGGGATGGCGCAGCAATCGTTCTGCTTGTTATGATAGGGCGATGAATCAGACATCAACATCCGCTGTGC
The DNA here is from genome assembly GCA_051747405.1 of Pseudomonadota bacterium. Taxonomy (GTDB): domain Bacteria; phylum Pseudomonadota; class Gammaproteobacteria; order Thiohalomonadales; family Thiohalomonadaceae; genus JAPHTQ01. Next base: position 883 of record JBNJGC010000220.1, on the reverse strand, counting down.
GGGAAGTGGTGATCGATGAGGGCAGCAACGGCCAGCGCATCGACAACTTTCTCCTCAAGCACCTCAAGGGCGTCCCCAAAAGCCGTATCTACCGCATTATGCGCAAGGGTGAGGTACGGGTGAATAAAGGCCGCATCAAGCCGGAGTATCGGCTCAAAAGCGGCGATCGTGTTAGAATTCCGCCGATCCGCACGAGCGACAAGCCGGCTCCGGCAGCGCCGGGGCAACGGCTCCAGCGGCTACTCATGCAGCGGATCCTCTATGAAGACAAGGCGCTGCTGGTGCTCAACAAGCCCTCCGGCATCGCCGTGCATGGGGGTAGCGGGGTGAGCTTCGGGGTGATTGAGGCGTTGCGGGCGATGCGCCCCGAGGCCCATTTTCTGGAGCTGGCGCATCGACTGGATCGCGATACCAGCGGCTGTCTGGTGATCGCGAAAAAGCGCAGCGCCCTGCGCGCTTTTCAGGCACTGTTACGCGAGGACGGCATGGAAAAGTCCTATCTGGCGCTGGTACAGGGTCGCTGGCAGGGGGGCAAGCGGGGGGTTGATGCGCCGCTGCGTAAGAACACCCTGCGCTCGGGAGAGCGTCTGGTCAAGGTGAGTCCCGATGGTAAGCCGTCGTTGAGTATCTTCAGTCCGGAGACCCGCTATCGGGATTGCACACTGATGCGGGTAAAGTTGGTAACCGGTCGTACCCACCAGGTGCGGGTCCACGCCCAGTACAGCGGCCACCCCATCGCCGGTGATGAGAAGTATGGCGATGTCGGCTTCAACCGCCACATGGTCGGATTGGGGCTGAACCGGCTCTTTTTGCATGCCGCCTCGCTGCGCTTTACCTTGCCCGAGCAGACCACCATCCATGTGGAGGCGCCGCTGGATGGGGA
>JBNJGC010000219.1:0-3601 GCA_051747405.1 Pseudomonadota bacterium | reverse complement strand
CGCCGGAAAAGTTCTCATCTGCCACCGCAGCGGCTATCCTCGACGGATAAAACCCAAAACGTAACGGCTGCCATGACCAGAACAACACAACAGCACGGCGACAATCCGCTCCCCTTCTCCCGCTTCGACTCCACCCGGCTGGCGGAAGACGACCGCTTTGAGGCCACCCGGCAATGCATGGCGCCACTCTACAGCTTCGAGCCGCCGCGCGAGCCTGCGCGCCGCAAGAGCTTCGATGTCACGATGCAGGGGTGGAATCTGGGTGGGGTGCTATTCGGGCGCACCAGGCTCGACTCCCCCGGAGTCCGGCTGGTACACCGCCGACCCGCACCGGTGGAGGGAAAGCCCTTTCAGCTACTCTTTTACCGTCACGGCGGCTTTATCGGCAGTAACGGCGATCACCCCATGCAGGTGGGGCAGGCACAAGTGGGCATCCTCGATCTGGAGCAGGAGCTTGAACTCGAGCACAGCCCTGCCAGTGAACACATTACCCTGATTATCCCCCGCGAGCAGCTGCTATCGCGCCTCGATGGTTACCCGATCAGCGGCACCGTACTCAAGCGCGAACAGCTCACCACCCAGCTTCTCGGCCACCATATCGACACCATGGCCCGGCTGTTACCGCAAGCCACTCAAGCGGATCTGCCTGCCCTTAGAGACGGCCTGCTCGATCTTATCAGCGCCAGCCTCACCCAGAAGGAGAGACCGGAAGCGCGCGCCCGTAACGCTGTCGCTGCCGCAACACGCTCGGCAATCGAGGCCTACATCGAACGCCACCTAAAGACCCCCGGGCTCGATGCCGGCGCCGTCTGCCGCCACTTCGGCTGCTCACGCGCTTACCTCTATCGCCTCTTCCAGCCCTACGGCGGCGTACGCCACTTCATTCAGACACGTCGTCTCAGGCGCATACTGCTGGCCCTCACCGAGCCGAAACTGCGCCACTGGCGGATCATCGACATCGCACTCCAGCACGGCTTTACCAACCAGAGCCACTTCAGCCGCCTGTTCAAACAGCACTTCGATATCACCCCACGGCAAGCTCGGGAGCTCGCCGAACAGGCCGATAGCGCAGAGCGAGAGGCGAACCTGCCCGACCTTCGGGGGCGGCCCGCCTTCTACCACTGGCTATGCGACAGCTAAAAAAAGAGGGGGATAGAAGATACGCTAATGCACCCTACTGACTAGCGTTGCGCCGCGCTCTGCGCCTGCCGTCCCACGACGTAGCGCAGCCGTGTCGGCCCGCCCACCTCATCGCGCTCCACCCAGGCGGCATGCAGCTGGCCCCGCTCATCCAGGGTGATGGTCGGATGCAGCTGCTCGCCGGCGCCAGCGGCACCAGCCAGGGCGAGATCCTCACTCCACTGCCCCTGCTGGCGCCAGCTGAACACGATATCCGAGTCCCCCTCGCGCTCATCGGTCCAGGCGGCCACCAGACGCCCCTGCGCATCCCCGGCCAAGGTGGCGTGCCACTGCCGGGCCACACCGCCGAACTCATCCTGCACCCGCTCGTTATCGCCGAAACCCTGCTCCGGACGCCAGTCGGCGCCGTAGATGTCATAACCTTCTCGAAAGTCCCGCTTGTCGGCCCAGGCGGCATAGACTCCGCCATCGCCGTAGCCTGCCAGGGCCACCCGCGCCACACCGTGGCCACGCCCGTAGGGCGCCTCCTCCTCATCCTCCGGATCCAGACTGATACGTACCGGCCCATCGAAAGCGCAGCTCTCGCCCGCCACACTCTCGGCGGCCATAATAATGGTATGGCCGGGGCGGCGATCCTCCCATGCCACCACGGTCACTCCCTGCCGGCGGGTCAGGGTCGGATAGAGCTGCTGATCCTCGGGCGGTGCGGCATCCACGGCGCAACGCTGGAGAGGCTTCAGGCGGTCCTCCCCGACCAGGGCGAAGCGGTGGAGATAGATGCGGGAGAAGCGCCCCTCGCGTTCAGCGACCACCAGGCGCAACAGTCCATCGTCAAAGTGCAGACTCGGCTGTACCGACTCATCCTCACCGATATCGAGCAGCGGCCCCACGCCATCGGCAGAAACCCGCCGCAGCCGCACTTGCCCCGCCTCCTCCCAGGCCAGGGCGAAACGCCCATCCCCCAGCGCCGCCAGGCTCGGCTCATACGCCTCCCCCTCGCCGCTTATCTGCAAAGCGGAAGAGAACCCGGCCTCGTCCAGTCCCTTGCGCGCCAGGTAGACCCGCGGCGTCCCGTCGCGGTCATCCTCCCAGGCCACCGCCACCGTCTCCCCCGAGACGGCGATATTGCGCCGACCGGCAGACTCCAGGTGGTGGAAAAACCGCTCGCCGCTCTGAGCGCTGAGGGTCAACGGCGGTGAGAACTCCCACTCCGCCGACGCGGTCGCGGAGAAGAGAAGAGGAAGAATCCAATACAACACCTTACGCATAACGCCTACTCCTTACCGGCCAATTTTGCCCGTGCAACCTCATCGGCCTCCAACAGCGTCGCTTTGCTCTGCACCCCGACCAGGCGGTGCTTCAGCGTGCCGTCACTGTCCAGATAAGAGAAGACCGGGGTAACAAAGGCGTTGTAACGGGTGCCCAGCTCTCGCTCGGTGATGCGCTCGCCGCTGGGCAGACGCAGCCGCTTACCGCTCTCCGAGTCGACATAGGCGAGCACATAGTTTTGGGTGTAACGCTCCTTGACCTGCGCCTGAGAAAAGGCCTCCTTGTTGGTCTTGTCACAGTAGCCGCAACCGTAGCGACCGAAATAGACAAACACCGGCTTACCCTCCGCCTGCGCCTGGCTCATCGCCTGGTCGAACGAAAGAAAGGGGTAACCCTTGGGGGCATCGGCCAGGACCGAAACCGCAGGGAGCAGGGCAAAGAGAAAAACAACGACTCGCAACATGACACACTCCGGGAAGGTAAAGAGATAAGAGGTAGAATAATAACCGCTCACCCTGTGCTACTCGAGCGATCAGTGCGAAGAGCCCAAGCAACCAGGCCATCGCCTCGTCGCCACCGGAACCCTTCACCCCGCACTGACCGCACGCACTCCACAGCAGTGATCGCGCACCGCACTCAGCGCTCCTCGCTGACCTCCATTCGCTCGGCACTGGAGAGGCTGATCCACTTGCCCTCAACGGTACGAAAGCGCCGGCCATCCAGATCCCGCTGGTAGACCCGGTACGCCTGCTCCGCCCCAGTATGCCCGTTGACCACCCGCACCACCACCGTGCGCTGCTGCTCCTGCCAGTGCCAGTAGTAGGCCACCCCGGAGAGCGCCAGAGTCAGCGCCACACCGAGCAGGGCAAAGAGCATCGCCTTACCGCGCCCGGCGCGCTGCTGCTCAGCTGCGGCCCGGCGTTGCTGCTGGCGGCTGTTCTGGAAACGAACGAAGGTCAGCGCCGCCACCACGATAAGCGCGGTAAAGAGGATCTTGGTAATCATGGCGTGAGGCTAAAGTATCTTCACTAAAATTGTAACCTCAACCCGATAACGAACCCCGCCGGCTCAGGCAGTGGGCGCCAGCCCGGACCTAAATAAGCGATCCGAATACCAGTACACTTGGGAGGTTCCCACACGCCTGACAGGACCGTCGACCGCAGGGACGCGGTCGCCGAGCATACAGGGATGT
>JBNJGC010000218.1:0-3631 GCA_051747405.1 Pseudomonadota bacterium | reverse complement strand
CGGACCCAAATGGTCTTGGCGTTGACGAACTCACGGATACCCAGCTGCGACAGTTCGCGACCGTAGCCGGAGTGTTTGATGCCGCCGAAAGGCAGCCGCGGATCACTTTTTACCATGCCGTTGACGAAACTGCAGCCCGCTTCGATCCGGCGGGCCAGGCGCTCGCCACGCCCGCTGTCGGCGGTCCAGACGCTGCTGCCGAGACCGAAGTCGGAGTCGTTGGCGATGCGCAGTGCGTCCGCCTCGTCGCGGGCGCGGATGACGATGGCCACCGGGCCGAACAGCTCCTCGCTGTAGGCGCGCTGCCCCGGTTTCACATGATCGATGATGGTCGGCGCATAGAACGCCCCCTCTCCCGGCAGCGGTTTACCGCCGGTCACCAGCGTCGCCCCGGCCGCGACGCTCTCCTCCACCTGGCTGTGGAGCTCTCCACGCAGGTCGGTGCGCGCCATGGGGGCGAGGCTGGTCGCCTCATCCATCGGGTCGCCCGGCACAAGTGCCTCGACCGCCGCCTTGTAGCGGGCGACAAAGTCGTCCGCCACCGCCTCGACTACGATAAATCGCTTGGCGGCGATACAGCTCTGGCCGCCGTTGAGATAGCGCGAGGTGACCGCCTGGGAGACCGCCCACTCAAGCTCGGCATCCTCCAGCACCACAAAGGCATCGGAGCCGCCCAGCTCCAGTACCGACTTTTTCAGCGCCGCCCCGGCGGTGGCCGCCACCTGGCGCCCGGCGGGCTCCGAGCCGGTGAGGGTGACGGCGTGAATGCGCCGGTCCTCGATCACCCCCTTCACCTGCGAGGCGCTGATCATCAGGGTACGAAAGGCCCCCTCGGGCAGCCCCGCCTCGCGCAGCACCGCCTCGATCGCCATGGCACACTGGGGCACGTTGGAGGCGTGCTTGAGTACCGCGGTATTGCCCGCCACCAGCGCCGGGGCGGCAAAGCGGAACACCTGCCAGAAGGGGAAGTTCCAGGGCATCACCGCCAACACGGTACCCAGCGGCTGGTAGGTGACCAGGCTGCGTCCGGCATCGCTCTCGATCGGCTCATCGGCGAGCAGGGCCGGGCCGTGATCGGCGTAGTAGTCGCAGACCCAGGCGCACTTGTCGATCTCCCCCAGCGCCTCCTTGTAGAGCTTGCCCATCTCCAGGGTAATCAGCCGCGCCAGCTCCTCGCGCCGCTGGCGCAGCACCTCGGCGGCGCGACGCACCCGTTCGCACCGTTCGGCCATGGGCGTGGCCTGCCAGCGCGGGGTGGCCTCGGCCACGGCGTTGAGGGCGGCACCGAGCTGGTCGCCGGACCAGGTGGGAAACTCCTCCAACAGTTCTCCGGTAGCGGGGTTGAGTGAGCGAAATGGCATAACCGTCTCCGTGTTGTTGTCCGTTTTCAATAGTATAGTGATAACGTCTTTCAAGTGAGTGTGGCATTGAAAGCCTTTGTCTCGCCACCAATTTGAGTCTTATCGGCCCAAGGAGTTCGATGATCATGACCCAGCACACTATCTGCATCGTCGGCGGCAGCGGTTTTGTCGGCCACCACCTGGCCGCGCGACTGGTCCGCGACGGCCACCGCGTGCGTATCCTGACCCGTCGGCGTGAGCCCCACCGCGACCTTCTGGTGCTGCCCACGCTGGAGCTGCGCGAATGCAACGTCCACGACGACAAGGCACTGGCGGAGGCCTTTAGCGGCTGCGATGTGGCGATCAATCTGGTTGGTATCCTCAACGAGAAGGGCCACAACGGCGAGGGCTTTCGCCGCGCCCATGTGGGCCTGACCGAGAAGGTGATCGCCGCCTGCAAGGCCAGCGGCATCGAGCGGCTGCTGCACATGAGCGCCCTGGGGGCCCACCCCGACAAGGGCAGCAGCTATTACCAGAAGACCAAGGGTGAGGCCGAGGAGCTGGCCCACGCCAGCGGCCTTGCGGTGACCAGCTTCCGCCCCTCGGTCATCTTCGGCCCGGATGACTCCTTCTTCAACCGCTTTGCCGCTCTGCTGAAGGTGACGCCGCTGGCGTTTCCGCTCGCCTGTGCCGGGGCGCGCTTCGCCCCGGTCTACGTCGGCGATGTGGCCGAATGCTTCGCCCGCGCCATCGACGCTCCGGCCAGCCACGGCCAACGCTACGAGCTGTGCGGCCCGCGCCAGTACACCCTGCAGCAGCTAGTCCGCTTCACCGCTAAGCAGATCGGGGCCAGGCGCTGGATTATCGCTCTGCCCGACTGGGCCTCGCGCCTGCAGGCGCGGCTGCTGGAGTTCGCACCGGGCAAACCCTTCTCGCGCGACAACTACGATTCGATGCGCCAGGACAACGTCTGCGAAGGCGATTTCCCCGCCATCTTCGGCATCACCCCGCGCAGTGTCGAGGATGTAGTGCCGACCTACCTGCGCGGCACCGGCCAGCGCGACCAGTACCCCCGCTACCGCGCCCGGGCACGGCGCAGCTGAACAGGAGGCGGTTTTGCAGATCTATCTGGTTGGCGGCGCTGTCCGCGACAAACTGATCGGCCTGGAGCCCCAGGATCGCGACTGGGTGGTGGTGGGCGCCACCCCCGAGGAGATGGAAGCGAAAGGCTATCGGTCGGTGGGCAAGGATTTTCCGGTCTTCCTCCACCCCGAGACCAAGGAGGAGTACGCCCTGGCCCGCACCGAGCGCAAGACCGCGCCGGGTTATCACGGCTTCGAGTTCCACGCCTCGCCGGAGGTGAGCCTGGAGGAGGATCTCAAACGGCGCGATCTGACCATCAACGCCATGGCCGAGGACAGTGAGGGGAATCTCATCGACCCCTTCGGCGGTCGGGAAGACCTGGAGCTGGGGCGCCTGCGCCACGTCTCAGCCGCCTTTGCCGAAGACCCGGTTCGCATCCTGCGCATCGCCCGCTACGCCGCCCGCTACGCCCGCTGGGGCTTCCGTGTCGCCCACGCCACCCACGCCTTGATGAAGAGAATGGTTGACGCGGGCGAAGTGGACGCCCTGGTGCCCGAACGGGTCTGGCAGGAGAGCGAACGCGCCCTGGGCGAGGCGGCCCCGCAACGCTTTTTCGAGGTGCTGCGCAATTGCGGCGCCCTGGCGCGCATCTTCCCCGAACTGGAACGGCTCTTTGGCGTACCGCAACCCAAGCACCACCACCCGGAGGAGGATACCGGCCTGCACACCATGATGGTGCTGGAGCAGGCGGCGCGCCTCAGCCCCGACACGCGGGTACGCTTCGCCGCCCTGGTGCACGACCTGGGCAAGGGCACCACCCCCAAGGAGGAGTGGCCACGCCACATCGCCCACGAGCACCGCGGGGTGGCACTGGTGGAGCAGCTGTGTGAGCGGCTGCGCGTACCGCGCGACTACCGCGAGCTGGCGCTGGTCGTCACCAAGCACCACGGCCTCTACCACCGCGCCGCCGAGCTACGTCCCGCCACTCTGCTCGGACTGCTGGAGAAGATCGACGCCTTCCGCCGCCCCGAGCGGCTGGCGCTGTTTCTGCTCGCCTGCGAGGCCGACTCCCGCGGTCGCCCCGGCTTCGAAGAGCGCCACTTCGAGCAGCCGGAGCTCATCCGTGCGGCCTACCACGCCGCACAACAGGTCAACGCCGGCGAGGTGGTCGATGCGGGCTTTAACGGCAAAGCGGTGGGTGAGGAGTT
>JBNJGC010000217.1:0-3688 GCA_051747405.1 Pseudomonadota bacterium | reverse complement strand
CTCGCTTGAATTAGAATGACGAGTCCTGCGCTCGTGCGCCTTGCCGATGAGGCTTGTGGACCGGCTGAGAGTGACATTATTTCCCGCATGGACCACTAGCCACCCTGACCGAACAGCATATAACCCCCCAGCAGCGCCAGGAAAAGGGCGAAAAAACGCTTCAGCGTCGCCGCCGGCAGGGCATGGGCGAGGCGCGCCCCGAGCGGCGCAAACAGCACGCTGGCGACCACAATACCGGCAAAGGCGGGCCAGTAGAGGTAACCGCTGCTCAAAGGGGGAAGCCGGGCGTTGTCCCAGCCACTGATGACGAACCCGGCAGCCCCCGCCAGGGCGATGGGCAAACCACAGGCGGCAGAGGTGGCCACCGCCTGCCGCATCGGCACATTACACCACTGCAGAAATGGCACGGTCATCGTGCCACCACCGATGCCGACCAGCGCCGAGACACCCCCGATCACCCCTCCGGCCAGCCCCATCCCCCACCGCCCCGGCAGCTCCCGATGCGGGGCGGGTCTGAGATTGAGCCCCATCTGTAGTGCCACCAACAGCTCGAAAACCCCAAACAGCGCCTTGAGCGTATCGCTGCGCAACTGATCGGCCAGCACCGCCCCCAACCAGGCACCGAGCACGATCCCGGGCAGCAGTTGCGCCACCTGCGACCAACCCACCGCCCCACGCCGGTGGTGGGCCCGCACCGAAGAGAGTGAAGTGAAGACAATGGTCGCCAACGAGGTGCCCACGGCCAACTGCATGATCACACCGGCCTCGACCCCCGCCTGGTGAAACACCACCGCCAGCACCGGCACGATCACCAGCCCGCCACCGACGCCAAACAGCCCCGCCAACACCCCGGCGAAGGCCCCCAGTCCGGCATAGATCAACCACTCCGTCATAAGCCCAGCACCTGCCAAAACTGAAAAAGGGTGAAAGCCAGCGTCAGGACAAAACCCAACACCGGCAACCACAGCGGGAAGACCCTGATGCCGTGTGGTCGGGGATCACGCAGCTTGATCCGCCACAGCGCCAGATTGATCAGGGAGAATACCACCAACGTGATGGAGCTGGTGATCTCCGCCAGGGTGAGCAACGGCAGCCACAGTGCCAGTAACAAAATGGTGATGCCGACCAGCAGCGTACTACGCAGCGGCGTGCGGGTACGGCGATTGACCTTTGCCAGCGCTGCCGGCAGCCACCCCTGTGCCGCCATACCGTAGAGCACCCGCGAGGCCATGATAATCTGAATCAGCGCACCGTTGATCACCGCCACCATACCGATCCCGCCCAGTAGCGCCGAACTCTCTCCACTGGCCTGCTCATACACCGCCACCAACGGCGCACCGCTCGCCGCCAGCGTGGATGGCGCAAGCAGTGAAACCGCTACCAACGCCACCAGCATATAGAGCAGGGTGGAGATCACCAGTGCCAGCACCACCGCTCGGGGCAGGGTGCGGCTCGGCTCACGCACCTCCTCGGCCACATTGACGATATCCTCAAAGCCGATGTAGGCGTAGAAGGCGACGAAGCCGCCGGCAGCCACCCCGGCAACAGTAACCCAATCGGGCTGCGGCAGCAGCGCCTGCGACAGCGTGGCCCCCCACTGTACCTGAGACCAACCGGCCGTAATAACCAGCAACAGCCCCGCTACTGCCACCACCGTCGTGGCCGCCGCCAGCCAAGCCGACTGCCCGATCCCCCATACCGCCACCCCCAACAACAGCGCCAGCAGGGCGCAAATGATAAGCCAGTCGGGCAACGCCCAGAGCGCCTGGAGGTAACCGACAAAGCCATTGAGCAGAGTGGCGGTGGAGACCAGGCCGATACTCACGATGAGTAACCCCACCACCAGCGCCAGCCAGCGCCGACCGAAGGCGCGCTGCATGTAGACCGCCTCCCCGGCGCTGAGGGGAAAGCGCGCCGACAACTCCGCATAGGAGAAGGCGGAAAAGCCCGCCAGCACCGCCGCAAACAGAAACGCCAGCGGCGCCTGCATACCGGCATAGCCGGCCACCTCGCCGATCAACACATAGATCCCGGCCCCCAGGATGGTGCCGAGGCCGTAGAGGGTCAGCAGCGGAAGCGAAAAGGCGCGCTTTAGAGTGGGCGGGTTCGGCACGGGAGGGGATCAAGGTTCAAAGTTGGAAGTTGGAAGTTGGAAGTTGGAAGTTGGAAGTTGGAAGCATGTAAAATTCATGCGCTGTACCCTCACAAGGATGGATTCCGGGTCAAGCCCGGAATGACGGCTCTTGTTTATCCCCTACCCGCCAACTTGAAACTTCCAATCCGAATTTCTTACTCCCACAGGTCCACATGCACGCCCTGCTCCTCGAGGGTGTCGGCCCGCTCCTGGACGAAACGCTGAAATTCGGGCTGCGAGCGGTAGGCGCCGCTGGCCACATAGTCCATCGCCGACTGCAGGTGGAAGGGGCGCAGATAGGCCTCGGTGCGGAAGACCTCTTTGCCGCTGTCATCGAAGAAGACCATGCTGGGGACGTATTTGATCGCCTTACGCTTGGTCCACTCTTTAGCGCTGATGCGGTGGCCGGCGGGAGTCGTCAGCACCTGCTTGGACCAGATATCCACCACGGCGATGTCGAAATTCTCCATCAACTCACGCGACTCGGGGCGGCGGAAGGCGTCGCCGTGCATCTCGTCGCACACCGCACACTCCTTCTGCTCGAACAGCACCAGCAGCGGCTTATCGCCGGCCTTGCGTTCAAGGTCGTAGGGTGGCTGCAGGAAACCCTCTTCGATATGCAGTTTACCGCTGGCGGGGCGGGTGTCGTGCTCTTTGAGGTAGTCACGAAAAGCCAGCTGCCGGTGCTTCCCCTGCGCCACATAGTCCAGGGCGGCGCTGAACTTGTGCGGTGGATAGTAGCCGTTGGCGCGCAGCGCCACACGCCCTTTCGGGTCCAGGAATAGCAGCGTGGGGGTGAACTGCACCTTGAGGTTGCGGGAGAAGGCCTTCTCGCTCACTTCGTTGCCCTGCAGGTCGGTCACCGTGGCATCGCCCCACATATTGATGGCGATGAGGTCGAAGTGCTCGCGGGTCTTCTCCACGATATCGCGCTGGGCGAAATTGGTGTTAATCAGCTTCTCGCAGTAGGGACAGCCGTCCTGATAGAAGTAGAGTAACAGCTGCTTGTCCTCGGCGGCCGCCTCGGCCACATCCTCGCGTAGGTCGAGGAAGGAGGCCTTGAACCAGTCGGGCTGCTCCACATAGCCGGGGTTGACGAAGCCCTCCTCCAGACGCTCCGCCTGCTCCTCTTGCTCGGCGGCGCTGGCCGCCCCTACCGAAACCAGCGCCACGGCGCCAAAAAACATCGACAGACTCTTCATCGTTATTTTCCTCGTAACAACTCACCCTATGAAAGCTAACCGCAAAGGCGCGAAGGCGCAAAGGGTTAAACCCTCTTGAACGTGATTTTTCGTACTCTCGTCAAGGCCTGACCTCAGAAATGGACGGGGCCTTCATCTGTTTTAAGCTTTACAAACTTATGGCTCTACGCTGCCGTTTTTGGCAACAGCGACTTCATAACTTTGCGCCTCTGCGGTGAAAAATCTTGTCAGAAGGAGCGAGTAGTTACTCTAACGGACCCAAATGGTCTTGGCGTTGACGAACTCACGGATACCCAGCTGCGACAGTTCGCGACCGTAGCCGGAGTGTTTGATGCCGCCGAAAGGCAGCCGC
>JBNJGC010000216.1:1998-3716 GCA_051747405.1 Pseudomonadota bacterium | reverse complement strand
CGCGAGACCCGACGAACCGTCACAGCTCAGCAAAGCCGCCATACCGAACGCCCCACGGCTGCCTGGCAACCCGCCACACAGCTGCGCAGAGCGGCCTACAGCAGGATCCGTTCGATGCCGCCCCGTTTGGCCCGTTCAATGAACTGTCGTTGCCAGCCCTCACCCAGCACCCGGTTGGCAAGCTCCACCACGATGTAGTCGCTCTCGATACCGGTCGCCTCGGTGTAACGGGAGAGGCCCTGGTGGCAGGCGGGGCAGGAGGTGAGGATCTTCACATCACCCGAGGTCTCCTGCTTGCCGGTGTAGCCGGCGATGCCCGCACGCAGCTCCTCCTCCTTGCGGTAGCGCACCTGGGTGGCGATGTCGGGACGGGAGATGGCGAAGGTGCCCGCCTCGCCGCAGCAGCGGTCGTTGAGGCGCACCTCCTGGCCGAGCAGGGTCGCCGCCACCTTGGTGGGGTTATGCTGCTTCATCGGCGTGTGGCAGGGGTCGTGGTAGAGGTAGTGCTGCCCCTCGATACCTTCGCTGCTGATCCCCTTCTCCATCAGGTATTCGTGGATATCGAGCAGGCGACAGCCGGGGAAGATCGCCTCGAACTGGTACTTGAGCAGCTGGTCCATGCAGGTGCCGCAGGAGACGATCACCGTCTTGATATCCATGTAGTTGAGGGTATTGGCCACGCGGTGGAACAGCACCTGGTTGTCGGTGGAGATGCGCTTGCCGCTGACATCGTCACCGGTGGAGCTCTGCGGATAGCCGCAGCAGAGGTAACCGGGCGGCAGCACGGTCTGCGCGCCGGCCTCGTAGAGCATCGCCAGGGTCGCCAGCCCCACTTGGCTGAACAGCCGCTCGGAGCCGCAGCCGGGGAAGTAGAACACCGCCTCGGACTCCTCACTGGTTTTTGCCGGGTCGCGCAGGATCGGCACCACCTTGTCGTCTTCCAGCCCGAGCATGGCGCGGGTGGTCTGGCTGGGCAGGCCGTGGGGCATGGGCCGCTTCATGAAGTTGATCACCTGCTCCTTGACCGCCATCTTGCCGGTGGTGCCTTTGGGCCGCTTCTTGCTGCTGCCGAGCAGGCCGAAGCGCTTGAACACGCCGTAGGCGAATCGCTGACCGGCGTAGCCCCACTCGATCAAGCCCTTGCGCATCAGCTTAATGGTGGACGGATCGGTGACATTGAGGAACGCCATGGAGGCCTTGGTGCCGATACTGCTGCGCCGCTTGCCCTGGGCACGCAGGATATTGCGCATCAGCACCGAGACATCGCCGAAGTCGATGTTCACCGGGCAGGGCTTGAGGCAGCGGTGGCAGATTGTGCAGTGGTCGGCCACATCGTTCATCTCGTCGAAGTGGCGCACCGAGATACCGCGACGGGTCTGTTCCTCGTAGAGGAAGGCCTCGATCATCAGGCCGGTGGCGAGGATCTTGTTGCGCGGCGAGTAGAGCAGATTGGCCCGCGGCACATGGGTGGTGCAGACCGGCTTGCACTTGCCGCAGCGCAGGCAGTCCTTGACCATGTCGTTGAGGTCGCCGAGATCGCTCGCCTCAAGGATCAGCGCCTCCTGCTGCAGCAGGCGCAGCGACGGGGTGTAGGCATTGCCCAGCCCGGAGCCGGCCAGCAGTTTGCCGCGGTTGAAGCGCTGCTCCGGGTCGACCTTCTGCTTGTAGCTGGTGAAGGCCTCCACCACCTCGGGGGCGAGAAACTCCATCTTGGTCAG
>JBNJGC010000216.1:0-1898 GCA_051747405.1 Pseudomonadota bacterium | reverse complement strand
CACCGCCTCGATGATCTGCAGCTTGTTGGCGATCGACTGCTCGATGTTGATGCGCTCGATCCCCTCGCTGTAATCCGCCAGGCGCTCCAGCGGGATCACCACATCCTCGTTGATCTTGAAGGCGTTGGTATGGGCGGCGATGGCAGCGGTCCGCGCCCGGTCGGCCCAGAAGCGCGCCCGCGCCTCGGGACTGGTGGCGATGAACCCCTCCGCCTCGCGGGCGTTGGCCATACGCACCACAGTGGAGGCGGCCTCGGCCACGCGATCCTCATCGTCGCCGACGATATCGGCCAGCAACACCATCTTCGGCAGATCGGGGCGCGGCGCCTTGGTGCTGTAGTTGACCGCCTTGATGTAGCGGTCGTCCAGGTGCTCCAGCCCGGCGAGCATCACGTCGGGCAGGGCATCGAGGTAGTCCTTGGTCTCAATGATCGCCGGCACCGAACGGCGCAGGTCGGCACCGAAAAACTCCATGCAGACGGTACGGGTGTGTTTGGCCATGCGGTGCAGAATGAACACCGCCGAGGTGATAATCCCGTCGCAGCCCTCCTTTTGTACCCCGGGGAGGCCGCCGAGGAACTTGTTGGTCACATCCTTGCCCAGGCCGCGCTTGCGCAGATGCTCACCGGGGATCTTGAGGATCTCCGCCTCGCCCTGCGGCTTGTCGCCCTTTTTGCCGTAGCGGGTGACGCGAAACTCCGCCAGCTCCACCTCGTGGATCTTGCCAAGGTTGTGGTTGAGTCGCTCCACCTCCAGCCAGTCGCCGTCGGGCATGACCATGCGCCAGGAGGCGAGGTTGTCGAGCGTCGTGCCCCACATCACCGCCTTCTTGCCGCCGGCGTTCATGGCGATGTTGCCGCCGATGCAGGAGGCGTCCTGCGAGGTGGGGTCGACGGCGAAGACATGGTCGGCCTCCGCGGCGCGCTCCGAGACCCGTCGCGTCACCACCCCGGCGCCGACATGGATCGTCGTCACCTCGTTCGCCACGCCCGGGAGTGAGCGCTTCTTCACCTCGTCGATGAAATCCAGCTTTTCGGTATTGATCACCACACTGTCGGCATCCAGCGGCACCGCGCCGCCGGTATAACCGGTACCGCCGCCGCGGGGGATGATGGTCAGCTCCAGCGCGATGCACTCACGCACCACCGCCGCCACCTCCTCCTCGGTGTCGGGGTTGACCACCACGAAGGGGTACTCCACCCGCCAGTCGGAGGCATCGGTGACGTGGGAGACACGGGCCAGACCGTCGAACTGGATATTGTCCTTACGCGTCACCCTGGCGAGCCGACGCGCCACCCGCTGCCGCCGCTCGCGCACCTGCGGCAGCCACTGCTCGAAATCGTTGACCGCCCTGCGCGCCGCCTCGGCCAGCGACAGCGCCTCCTCATTGCCCGCGGCCCGCTCAACGATCTGATCCAGCCGATGGTGCAGCGCATGGGCCAGCGACTCCCAGCGCTTGTGGTTCTCGATGAGGTCGTCCTGAATGAAGGGGTTGCGCACGATGACCCACATATCCCCCAGCACCTCGAACAGCATCCGCGCCGAGCGGCCGGTGACACGCTCCTCGCGCAGGCGGTTAAGCCGCTGCCACTGCTCCTCGCCGAGAAAGCGGATCACAATCTCGCGATCGGAAAAAGAGGTGTAATTGTAGGGGATCTCGCGTATGCGGGCGGTGGTTGAACTGGTCATCTCACGGCGCTTGACTTGGGAGGAAAGCCCCATAGTCTAGCACGCCTGATTTCCGATGGGCACGCTGGGCTTCATAGGTTAGTTCTTAAGTAGTAGGCCAGGCTGCCCCATCCGATAGCGCGAAACCCGACGAACCGCCACCGCCCACCAAAGCCGCCAAACCGAACGCCCCGCGGCTGCCTGGCAACCCGCCACACAGCTGCGCAGTA
>JBNJGC010000215.1:0-3735 GCA_051747405.1 Pseudomonadota bacterium | reverse complement strand
GGGTTATAGAAGTCTGCCCGGACCCACTGGAGCAGAAAGCGTAGCAGGATCACCGCGATGTAGAGTTGAAACAGCGTGGTGAGGAGAAAGTCCAGTGCCGTGGTCAGGGCGCCCATGGTCTATTGCTCTCCCAGCTCGTCGGCCAGCTCGGTGGCGCGGTCGCGGGCCGCCTCTACCGCGCGCTGGAACAGCTCGCGGATGTTGCCCTGCTCGAGCTGGTTGATCGCCTGCTCGGTGGTGCCGCCGGGGGAGGTGACGCGGGCGCGCAGCTGGGCACAGTCGTCGGGGCTCTCCAGTGCCATCTTGGCGGCGCCGAAGGCGGTTTGCAGTGCCAGTAGGCGGGCGCTCTTCTCAGGCAGGCCGAGTGCGACGCCACTACGCTCCAGCATCTCGGTGAGGAGGAAGAAGTAGGCCGGACCACTGCCGGAGATGGCGGTGACGGCATCCAGCAGCGGCTCCTCCTCCACCCAGAGGGTCAGGCCGACGGCGCGCATGATCGCCTCGGCAAGCTCGCGCTGCTCTTCGCTGACGCGATCGTTGGCGTAGAGGGCGGTGGCGCCGCTCATCACCAGCGCCGGGGTGTTGGGCATGGTACGCACGATGGCGTTGTCGCCACCGAGCCAGCGGTCGATGTCGGCGACGCGGAGCCCGGCGGCTACCGAGAGGAGCAGCGGGCGGGCAGTCTGCGTCGCTGCGGCGATCTCGCGGCACACCTGCGGCAGCATCTGCGGCTTGACCGCCAGGACGACAACATCGACCGCGTTGACCAGTTCGCTGTTACGCTCGCCGGTGTGGATGCCGAAACGGCTGGCGAGATCTTCACGGCGGGCGGCGTCGGGTTCGGCCACCCGTATCCTGTCGGCGGCGAAGCCGTCGCTGATCAGGCCGCCGATGAGGCTGGCGGCCATGTTGCCGCCACCGATAAATCCGATGTTTCGATTTTGCATAGCTGTCTAGTCTGTGGTTGCTCCGTTTGTTTGACCGATCGCCATGGCACTGCCGCTGCGCGATTCGGGCGCGGCCAGGCTGCCGACCGGCCCTCATATTCTGAGGCTTACCCTTGAGAATACAAGGGTGTCGCTCCGGTGTTGCGACGGCAGTGCGGTGCGTAAGTGCTCACTTTGTATTTGCGCCCACGGGGCGCAACTCTGCTCGACACCACTAGTCTAGCACTACTCCTTGCGTGGGCGAGCACCGAACAGGGCGGTGCCCACCCGCACCAGGGTCGCCCCTTCGGCGATGGCCGCCTCCAGATCCCCGGACATGCCCATGGAGAGGGTGTCGAGCGCCATCCCCTCGGCATTGAGCGCATCGAGTGCCTGGCGTAGTTGGGCAAAGGGGCGCCGCTGCGCCTCGAACCCTTCGGTCGGTGCCGGGATGGTCATCAGCCCCCGCAGACGCAGGCGCGGCAGCTCGGCCACCTCCCGGGCCAGGGCCGGGAGCTCATCGGGGGCGATCCCCGATTTGCTCGACTCGGCGCTGACGTTGACCTGCAGGCAGATGTTGAGTGGGGCGAGCGCCTCGGGCCGCTGTTCGCTCAGCCGGCGGGCGATCTTGAGGCGATCGACGCTGTGGACCCAGTCGAACTGCTCGGCGATGGGTTTGGTCTTGTTCGACTGGATGGGGCCGATGAAGTGCCACTCCAGCGGCAGGTCGGCCAGGGCCCGGATCTTCTCCAGCGCCTCCTGGAGGTAGTTTTCGCCGAAGCGTCGGACGCCGGCAGCCGCCATGGCCCGAAGCTCCGCGGGCTGGCGGGTCTTGCTCACCGCCAGCAGAGCGACGTCGGCAGGGTCGCGGGAGTGGCTCTTGCAGGCGTCGTCGATGCGGTGCTTGACCGCTTGCAGGCGCTGTAAGGGGGAATGTAGGTTGTCTGTCATGGTGTTAACATATACTTTAACGGTTGGCGCATGCGGATGCGGGGCAAGGCCTCCGTGGGGAGCCCAGGCGCCTTAATTAACAAAAAATACCTGTTGAGGGCATTGTAATGGATATTACGGAACTACTCGCATTCGGCGTCAAGAATGGTGCCTCGGACCTCCACCTCTCGGCGGGACTGCCGCCGATGATCCGCGTCGATGGCGATATACGACGCATCAACGTCCCGGCGATGGAGCATACCGAGGTGCACAAGCTTGTCTACGAGATTATGAACGACAAGCAGCGCAAGGACTACGAGGAGTATCTGGAAACCGATTTCTCGTTCGAGATCAAGGGACTGGCCCGCTTTCGTGTCAACGCCTTCAACCATAACCGCGGTGCCGGTGCGGTGTTCCGTACCATCCCCTCCAAGATTCTGACCATGGAGCAGCTCAACTGCCCGCCCATCTTCAAGGATATCTCCGACAATCCGCGCGGGCTGGCACTGGTGACCGGTCCCACCGGTTCGGGTAAGTCGACCACCCTGGCGGCGATGATCGACTACATTAACGATAACCAAAACGGCCACATCCTCACTCTGGAAGACCCGATCGAGTTCGTTCACGAATCGAAAAAGTGCCTGATCAACCAGCGGGAGATGCACCGCGATTCGCTGGGCTTCAACGAAGCGCTACGCTCGGCGCTGCGGGAGGACCCGGACATCATCCTGGTGGGCGAGATGCGGGATCTGGAGACCATCCGTCTGGCGCTGGAGGCGGCGGAGACCGGTCACATGGTATTCGGTACCCTGCACACCAGTTCGGCGGCCAAGACCATCGACCGTATCGTCGATGTCTTCCCGGCGGCGGAGAAGGATATGGTCCGCTCGATGCTCTCCGAGTCACTGCGTGCGGTTATCTCCCAGACGCTGCTAAAAAAGGTCGGCGGTGGCCGGGTGGCGGCCCACGAGATCATGATCGGCATCCCGGCGATCCGTAACCTCATCCGCGAGAACAAGATCGCGCAGATGTACTCCGCCATCCAGACCGGTCAGCAGTACGGCATGCAGACCCTCGATCAGAACCTCAAGCAGCTAATGGAAAAGGGGATGGTCAGCAAGCAGGAGGCCCGCTCCAAGGCGGTCAACAAAGACAATTTCCAATAAAATGGCGTGTGGCACCACGACCCACTCAACCACGATGACACTGAAGGTGAAGGATGGATTTTGATTCACTGTTGAAACTGATGGTCCATAAGAACGGCTCGGACCTCTTTATCACCGCCGGTATCCCGCCGAGCATGAAGGTCAACGGCAGGATCTCGCCGGTCTCAAAGGCGAGCCTGACCCCCGATCAGGCGCGGCAGATCGTCTACGGTATCATGAACGACTCACAACGCGAGGAGTACGAAGAGACCCACGAGTGCAACTTTGCCCTGAGCCGTTCGGGTATCGGTCGTTTCCGTGTCAACGTCTTCCAGCAGCGCAACCAGGTGGGGATGGTGCTGCGTAAGATCGAGACTACGATCCCCTCTTTTGAAGACCTGAACCTCCCCGACATTCTCAAAGAGCTGTCGATGACCAAGCGCGGGATCCTGCTCTTCGTCGGTGGTACCGGTACCGGTAAGTCCACCTCGCTGGCCTCCATGGTGGACTACCGCAATACCCACAGCCACGGCCACATCATTACCATTGAGGACCCTATCGAGTACGTCCACCAGCACAAGGGGTGCATCGTTACCCAGCGCGAGGTGGGGATCGACACCAATACCTTTGAGGACGCCCTGGTCAATACCCTGCGGCAGGCGCCGGATGTCATCCTCATCGGCGAGATCCGCCACCGCGAGACCATGGAGCACGCCATCGCCTTCGCCGAGACC
>JBNJGC010000214.1:0-3749 GCA_051747405.1 Pseudomonadota bacterium | reverse complement strand
CTGGCTTTTTCCTGCTTCGACTCGAGGGAGCTGGCGCCGACGGATCGGTTCGAGGTGACACGGGAGTGTGTGCGCCCGCTCTGTCATGCAGAGCCGGTCGAGGGCACCCACCGCAGAGACTACGACTACTCCGTCAAGGGTTGGAATATCAACGGCCTGCTTCTGGGTTGCAACCGGCTGGAGTCGGGCGGTGTTCGCTTGGTGCGAAGCGGACGCACAGGGGGCTCGGAGGGCGATGCCGTTCAGCTTTTCTTTTATCGCAAAGGCGGGTTCCGGGGCCAGAACGGTGACGATGATGTCGAGGTCGGGCCGGGGGATATCGGTTTGATCGATATCACCCGCGGGTTCGAGTTAGAACACGCGCCCCGCAGCGAACATCTCACGCTGATTATCCCGAGATCGTCGCTACTATCACGTCTGGCCGTATCGCGGATGCCGACCGGACTGGTCTTGAGGCAGGACACCATTGCGGCTCGGCTGCTTGCCAGTCACCTACAAGCCGTTGCCAGCCTGCTGCCATCGGCACGGGCCTGTGAAGCTGACGATATTGCCGAATCGCTGCTCTCTCTGGTGGCCGCCTCGCTGGGCCCGGCGGTGAAGAGGCGTGAGCGGGCAGGGCAGGTGCTGGCCCAGGCAACCCTGGGAGCTATTCGGGACTATATCGAGAGCCGGCTCGATTCGCCGCAGCTCACCGTAGAGGTACTCTGCCGCCGCTTCGGCTGCTCCCGTGCCTATCTCTACCGGCTTTTCCAACCCTTCGGAGGGATTCGCACCTATATCCGGGAGCGACGTCTGGAGCGCTGTTTCCGGCAGCTGAGCACACTCCAGCTTAAACGGACTCCTATCATCGATGTTGCGCTCAACCACGGCTTCACCAACCAGAGCCACTTCAGTCGCCTGTTCCGGCAACGCTTCGGTATCAGCCCGAGCGAGGCGCGGGATCGCGCCCATGCCGTGCTCCCTACCGAGCGGGACAGCGGGGTGATGGAGCGGGAGAGGTATCCCGCTTTTCGCCGCTGGTTCGCCGAACTGTAGAAGGGGGGGGCGGGCACTCAAAACAGCCCGACACCCTCCCTGGGCCGGTCATCAAGTGGCTTCCGCCTACTTCAGGTGGCTGGTATGCAGGCTATAACTGCCATCGGCGTTTTCATGAATCCAGCTTGCCCGGGCGCTGCCGTCGGGGTTGACCAGCACCTCCCGGTCGCGGCTGACATCGCCGTCAAGGGTCTCGACAAGGATCGGTTCCCCCCAACCTTGGCCGGAAACGTAGCGGCTGCTGTAGAGGTTCCTGCCGTCATCATCGTCCTGCGACCACACGGTCATGGCGTTGCCCGCCGCGTCGGTGGCTACCGGGCCGATACTCAGCAAGCTGTCTGACAGCGGTTCCGGTTCCGTCCAGCCGGCACTCTCTTCGAACCGGCTCGTCCATAGCTGCCGCCCACCGTCGTATAGCATCCAGTTGACTAACGCATCTCCCCGATCGTCGATGGCGACACGGGGCCAGTACATTTCCATCGACTCGTCCGCGGCGACCGTCTCGGCGGCTCCCCAGCCGGAGCCGGCGGTATAACGGACCGCCTCGATAATCGGGATCCAGGTGTTCGTGTCCGTCAACTCCCAGGCGACAATGGCATCTCCGCGGCTGTTGACGTCGAGCACCAATCCCCATCCATCGTTCTCCGAGCCGGAGACGTCGTGCACGGTTTCGATTGCCTGCCAGCCGCTTCCGGCAAGATAGCGGCGTGCCATGATGCGCTCCTCGTGCTCATTCCATACGGCAAGGGCGTTACCCTCTCCGTCGAAAGCGATGCTGGGCTCCGGGTTATAACCCGCGTCGGCGCTGGTCACCTCTACCGGTTCCTCCCAACCGCCTTCCGCCGTATGGCGGGCGCTCCAGAGAGTGCGGGTGCTCCCGTCCATTTGAACCCACAGGGCCATGGCGTTTCCGTCCGGGTCTATGGCCACCTTTGGCTCTCCTGACCCGCCCTCCCAGGCTTCCAGGCCTTCGACCGTCCCCCAACCACTCTCCGCATTGAAATAACGGGCCACGATGTCGTCCCGAGTGGGACTCGCTTCGGCATTATATTGTTCAAAGACAGCAATGGCGTTTCCAGACGAATCGAGGGCGATGTCGGCTTCGACTGAGGAGGTGTTGCCTTCCCCGCCAAAGTTCGACGCCTCTCCCCAGCCCTGCCCGTTGGTATAGCGGTTGGACATCAACCGGTTTCTCAGTAGCCCGTCCACGGAGTAGGTTTGGCTCCAGATCGCGAGACCGTCGCCGTTTCCGTCGAATACGGCTTTGTAATTGTGGTTGGTGAATTCCGTTGCGTAAGCGGTTTCAGAGTCCTGCCAACTCCCGTCCCGGCTGGTGAAGGACCACTCGGTCTCCTCTAATTCGTTCCCGCTCAGGTCGGTGATGTCGCCGCTCAGCCGGGCCGTGTACCGCCGCACCAGCGCCAGAGGCGCATCGGGTGTGAAGTCGGCGTCGTTGGTGGCGCCGTCGAAGGTCACCGCACCGGACACACTGCCGGTGACATCGCGGAGCGTGAAGCTGGTGTCATCAACCGTCGTCGCGAAGATGTCCTCGTCGAAACGCACGGAAACGGAAGTATCGGTCTCCACCCCGGTGTCGCCGTCGGCCGGGGCGATGGAGCTGACCTGGGGCGAGGTGGTGTCGCCCTGCTCGGATGCTTGCTCAGAGCCCGCATCGCCGCCACCGCCACAGCCTGATAATCCTCCGATGGTCAACATGCCGGCCACGCACAAAGTGCTGTATAGGCGAAGGTGTAGCAAAAAGCGTCTGTTGTTTGTCATCTCGTTTCTCTCCGGCTTGAGTTGTTGTAGCTGCAATAGTGCAGGCTTTGAAATGACAGTTCTTTTCCGGATGCCTAAATATTTTGTGCAGTATGTCTATTGAGACATACAGAGCAAACGCCGTAGACACCGGGCAAAGCGGCATGGCTGGGGGAGGGGTACGATCCTGACTCGTTTCCATAGGGTACAGGGGGAGTCGCCCGGTGAGGGGTGTGAAGCGCAAGCGGGACGAGTCGAGTGTTGTGGTGCGACCGCATCTGTATACCAGTGGGTTAATGGTCGCGGCGGTATCTGGCGGCTTTTATCTACTCATGCAGGCGCAGATTGTCCGGCGCATCCACTGGCGCCACGACGCGCTGGTGGAGAACCTGCGCGAGGCGGTGTGGCTCGTCTTCAGCCAGAACCAGAACCTGCTGGTGGCGGGGCTGTTCGGCGGCCTGTGGCTGTTGGCGGCGCGTCGGCTCTCCACCCGCCGACTGTTCGTCGGGCTGTTTTCACTCACGCTGCTCTATCTGGTCATCAACCAGCTCGCCTACGGCGTGCTGCTCGACCATCTCCAGTTCGAAACGGGGGAGGAGCGCAAACTCAGTGCCCTGCGGCTGCTCGACTCCGCGGCCTCCCTCGTCGACTCGGTATTTCTGTTCAACCTGCTGCTCTGGCTACTGATCACCGCGGCCCTCGCCCGCCGGCTCCTGCCGGAGCAGGGCGCCACGCCCGCGCCGCCCTGGCTTCGCGAGCTGCGCCGCAACGGCCGCTTCTATGGTTTTTTGCTTGTTGCTTTCATCGGCTTCAACGCCACCACCAGCTCGCCCCTCTACAACTACGCGGACCATCCCCTGCTGGAGCTGGCGCGAAGCGCGGTGCGCGTCCCGGCGGGGCTCGCCGACATCCCCTACGACCCCGAACTCGACATCGACAGCCTCGCCTACGGTACG
>JBNJGC010000213.1:0-3761 GCA_051747405.1 Pseudomonadota bacterium | reverse complement strand
CCGGCGCGAAAGGCGTGTTTGATATCGCGGATTTCGCTGACGGTGTCGGCCACCTCTACCAGCCCCTCCGGGGCGCCGCGACCGGTAATGATAACGTGCTGCATCGGCGGTCGCGCTGCGATGTCTTCCAGTACGGTATCCAGCGCCAGCCAGCCGTATTTGAGCGGGTAGGTGAGTTCGTCGAGGATGACCATGCCGATGCTCTCATCCTGCAGCATGGCACGCACTGTCTTCCAGCCGCGCCGGGCGGTGGCGATATCCTGTTCGAGGTTCTGCGTCTCCCAGGTGAAGCCCTCGCCGAGTAGGTGCCACTGCACACCGGGTTGCCTTTGGAAGAAGGTCTCTTCGCCCGTGCTGCCGCGCCCCTTGATGAACTGCGCCACCCCGGCCCGCATGCCGTGGCCGAGGGCGCGGGCGAGCATGCCGAAGGCGGAGGAGGACTTGCCCTTGCCGTTGCCGGTGAGCACCACCACAACGCCGCGTTCGATATCGGCGGTGCGGATCTTCTCGTCGATCACCGCCTTTTTGCGCGCCATCCGTTCGCCGTGGCGCCGGCTCTTCTCACTGTTCACGGTTTTGCCATTGCCCTTTGTGCTGTGCCAACTCACGCAGCCCCTCCAGCAGTACCGGGGCGGGGTGGAGGAAGTTGTCGCCGTCGAGATTGATGATGGTAAGCGGCGTCTTCGGTTTGATAAAGGCGCACTGCTTGTTCTGCTTGCGCTCGAAGATGAACAGCAGCTCCGGCTGCAGCGCGTTGATCAGGGTGTTGATGGTGGTAAGTTCTTCGCCCGGTTTGATGTGGCGGAGTTTTTCGACAGTCTCCACGTTGATGAAACCGGCACGGTTGAAGAGATCGCTGAGCCAGCGTTGCCGGCCGAAGGAGTAGGGCATGCCGGAGCAGGCGGAGAGGAGCAGCACTTTCTTGCCGTTGCCGTTTATCTGCGCCGCAAGGTTTGTCCACTGCCGGTGAAAGTCAGTGACCCGCGCATCGATATCGTCAATGCCGGCCTCGCGACCGATGAGGCGCAGGTTCTCCTCAATCTCCGCCATGCCGGCAAAACCGCCGAGGCGAAAACTGCGGGTTCCTTGCGGCGTGATGGTGGCGAGTTTTTCCGCCGGCGTCCAGTCGGAGGTGAACAGCAGATCCGGTTCCAGCGCGGCGATGACGGCGGCATCCGGATCGAGAACGCCGCCGGTGTGTGGGCGGTTGAGTTTGTCATAACGGCTGACGCCGACGATGCATGACTCCAGCCCCAGCCACTGCAGCGATTTCGTGATGTAGGGCGACTGGCTGACGATGCGCGGACATTCGATCTCGGCGGTCAGGGCAGAGCTAAACAGTAAGGCGGTTATCAGTAGAAGTTTTTTCATTTATTTCAACAGTTCAAAGTTCAAAGAAACGCATTTCAGTTTCAATACCATCAGAGACCATATCCGCGCCCTTATGCTGAATCTGCTCTTTTAACTTGAAACTTGAAACTTTGAACTTGTGTTCATGTTTTCGGCTGCCACAACACCTCCTCCCCGTTTTCGAACCGTGCGAGCACGCGGGCGATGACGAATAGCAGGTCGGAGAGGCGGTTTAGGTAGGCGGCGCTAAAGGGGTTGACCGTTTCGCTGCGGGTCAGGGTCTGTATGCGGCGTTCGGCGCGACGGCAGATGGTGCGCGCCAGGTGGCAGTGGGCGGTGGCGCGACCGCCCGCCGGCAGGATGAAATCCTTGAGCATGGGCAGCTCGTCATTATGCCCATCAAGCCACTGCTCCAGTTCGTCTACTTCGCTCTGTCCGATGATCAGGTAGTTGGGCACGGAAAGTTCACCGCCAAGGTCGAACAGCCGGTGCTGTATGGCGCTGAGTTGCTGGTCCAGCCCCTCGGGCAGCGGTTCGGCACGAACCAGACCGATGGCGCTGTTGAGCTCGTCCACGGTGCCGAAGGCTTCGATGCGGATGTGGTCCTTCTCCACCCGGCTGCCGTCGCCGAGGCCGGTGGTACCGTCGTCGCCGGTGCGGGTGTAGATCTTGGAAAGTCGGTGTCCCATGCTTAGCCCTCCAGGCGGTAGATGACGGGGATTTTCAGGGTGATGCCGGTCGGGGCGTTCTGTTCCAGCGGTGCGACCCTGTCCAGCGCCTTGAGTGCGGCGCGGTCCAGCACACCGTGGCCGGAGCTGCGGGCGATGCGGGCATCCCGAATGCGACCGTCGGCGGCCAGCTGGAAGGCGAGCATCACCTCACCCTGCCAGCCGCGCTTGCGCGCCAGTAGCGGGTAGCGGAAGTGGCGCGCGAGTTCGAGCCGGATGTGGGATTCGGCCTGCTGTTGCGCCAACCTGCGCTGCTCCGGGCGGCTGGGTGGGGCGTCGGGTATCGTGTTGATGGCCGGGGCTGTCTGCTCAGTTTCCTTCTCCGCCGCTTCGGTTTTTGCCTCAGGTGACCTGCTGGGCTCGGGCTTCTCCTCTGTCTCTGCTCTCGAGGGCGCCGGCTCGGTCGGTTTGGCGGCGACCTGCTCTGGCGCCGTCTCGATAGTGGTTGCCGGGGAGGGGAGGGGGGCACTTTCGTCGCGCGGCGGTGCAGCCTCGCTTTGGACGGGCGGTGTCTCGGACGATTGCCCTGTCGTTGAGTTACTGCTTTGGGGCGCGACAATGGCTGTGCTGTGCTCCGCCTTGTTGGCGGGGACCGGTTTCAGGGTAATGCGGAACCGCTCTGATGCGGCTGTCGGTGTAAGCGTTGCAGGCGGCTCTTGCCAGCTACTTAGCAGCCACAGATGGAGTGCCAGCGAGAGCGCCACTGCCCACCCCAACGCCAGCGTGCGGCGCTGGGGGGAGGGGGGCTGTTGCGGGAGAGTCTCCACCATACTGATCGCCTACTGCCTGTAGTTGAGGGTCAGATAGGCGGAGATTCCGGGGGTATTGTAGTCGCCGGCCAGTTCGTACTCTTCATCCAGCAGGTTTTCGATGCGTGCCTGCAGTCGCCATTGTTGACTCAGGCGGTGTTCGCCGCTGAGGTTGAGCAGGGTGTAGGCGGGCAGTTCGATGTCGCCGCGGTCGGGGCGCGGGCCGGTGTAGCTGAGCTCGATGCCGAGACGGTTGCGTTCGCTGATCGGACCATCGGCGGTGAAAAACAGCTTCTTCTCGGCCCGTCTCAGTAGCGGCTCTTCGCTCTCTTCGTCTTCGGTCCGTTGCAGGGTGGCGCCGCCGCCCAGTTGCCAACTGCCGACCTGATGGCCGTACTCCAACTCCAGCCCGCGCAGGCGTGCCTTGCTGACGTTGTTGTAACCCTCGGGGTAGGTGAACTCGATCAGGTTCTCCACCTGCGTCTCATAAAGGCTCAGCTGCAGTGTGGCGTAGCGGTAGCCCAGTTCGGTGGTGGTCGACTCTTCGGGCTCAAGGTCAGGGTTGCCGTAGCCGGGGTAGAAACGCTGCAGGAAGGTGGGTGCCTTGAAGGCGCTGCCGTGGCTCAGGTAGAGCCGACCCTCACCGAGTCGGCTGCCGAGGGTGATGTTGGCGGTGTCGTGGCGACCGAAGCCGCTGTGGTCATCGCCGCGGACGCCGAGCAGCAGATCCAGCCGCTCGCCGCTCCACTGGTACTGGGCGAACAGGGCGCTGTTGTCGGTATCCTCATCGTAGCCGCCCTTGCTGCGACCGTTTTCCCTCGTATGCTCGAGGCCGAGGGTGAGCAGGCTCTGCTGGCCGAGCATCAGATCGTGTTGCCAGTTGATGCTCTGCCGTCGCGAGTCGACCTCGTAGCCGTCGTCGGTCTCGTACTGG
>JBNJGC010000212.1:0-3769 GCA_051747405.1 Pseudomonadota bacterium | reverse complement strand
GCCCCAATCCTGCGTTGCACCCCTTGAAAAGGGCGGGCCATTCTCTGCGGGCTGCGCCTTGTCTTGGGGCATTTGCGGGCCTCTGAAAGCGCCAATCAGTATGAATCACTACACTAGATCGTCCTCAGCGTCAGGTGAAGTCCGGCGGTGTAGGGCGGTGGGGTATGTGGATGTAGGATTGTGCCGACTTGTGGCGTCAGTCGTTGTCCAGGGGGTGCCGGAGCAGTGGGCGGATGGGCAGACGGCATCCTTGCCTGAGTGATTTGCGGGCGGCTGGGGGGTGGTTATTTGTAGCCGAGTTTGTCGCCGATGCGCTTGAGCGCTTCGCGCAGGTTGTCCATGCTGGTGGCGAAGGAGAGACGCATGTAGCCCGGCTGGCCGAAGGCGGAGCCGGGGACCAGCGCAACCTCGGCCTCGTTGAGCAGGTATTCGGCCAGCTCAACGTCGTTGTCGACACCCGCCACTGCGCTAATGGCTCCCTGCATGTCGGGGAAGGAGTAGAACGCGCCCTGGGAGGGGAGGCATTCGATGCCCTTGATTGTGTTCAGCGTTTCGACGACGAAGTCGTGGCGCTCCTTGAACGCTTTGAGCATGCTCTGGATGCAGCTCTGATCGCCGTTCAGGGCCGCCTCTGCCGCTGCTTGTGAGATGGAGGCGGGGTTGGAGGTGCTTTGCGACTGGATCTTCTTCATCGCCGAGATTAGCCATGCCGGGCCGCCACAGTAGCCGATGCGCCAGCCGGTCATGGAGTAGGCCTTGGAGACGCCGTTCATGATCACGGTGCGATCGTAGAGCTCGGGGCAGGCGTTGAGCACGTTGACGAAGGGCTCTTCGCCCCAGAGGATATGCTCGTACATATCGTCACTGGCAACCATGATGTCCGGGTAGTCCAGCAGTACCTCGCCCAGCGCCCTCAGCTCGGCCTTGCTGTAGGTTACGCCGGTGGGGTTGGAGGGGCTGTTGAGGACTACCATACGGGTTTTATCGGTGATGGCGCCGCGCAGCTGCTCGGGGGTGATCTTGAAGCCCTGCTCGAGCCCTGCCTGAATGATCACCGGCTTACCTTCGGCCAGTAGTACCATATCCGGGTAGGAGACCCAGTAGGGGGCCGGGATAACCACCTCATCGCCCGGATCGAGCAGTGCCTGGGCCATGTTGAAAAAGCTCTGTTTACCGCCGGAGGAGACCAGAATTTGA
Source organism: Pseudomonadota bacterium (assembly GCA_051747405.1). GTDB lineage: Bacteria > Pseudomonadota > Gammaproteobacteria > Thiohalomonadales > Thiohalomonadaceae > JAPHTQ01. The sequence goes on along the minus strand of JBNJGC010000212.1, from coordinate 2,572 downwards.
TCCGGCTGGTAGCTCAGGGCGTTGTCCCGTTCGTATTTGGCGATGATTGCCTGCTTCAGCCCCGGGGTACCGTCAACTGCGGTATACTTGGTGAATCCAGAGCGGATCGCCTCAATGGCCGCCTCTTTGATATGCTCCGGCGTGTCGAAATCGGGTTCGCCGGCTCCCAGACCGATAATGTCCTTGCCTTGCGCCTTGAGCTCTTTGGCGCGGGCGGTAATGGCGAGGGTGGCGGAAGGTTTTACACTCTGAACGCGGTGCGAAAGATGCGTGTCCAAGCCGAAGCTCCTTAGCTGCTTTTTGATTGGCGATTATTGGTAATATTACTGTAAGTGAGGCTGAAGCTAAATCCCCTATGAGCAAGACATTCCAAATTGACGCCAAATTCCCCCCGGCCGGCGACCAGCCTACGGCCATCAAGGGCCTGGTGGAGGGGCTGGAGAACGGTGAGGCGGGGATGACCCTGCTGGGGGTCACCGGCTCAGGGAAGACCTATACCATTGCCAATGTAATCCAGCAGGTAAACCGTCCCACCCTGGTGATGGCGCACAACAAGACCCTTGCCGCTCAGCTCTACGGGGAGATGAAAGAGTTTTTCCCCCACAACTCAGTCGAATACTTCGTCTCCTACTACGACTACTACCAGCCGGAGGCCTACGTGCCGGCCTCCGACACCTTCATCGAGAAGGACGCCTCGATCAACGAGCACATCGAGCAGATGCGCCTCTCCGCCACCAAGGCCCTGCTGGAGCGGGAGGATACCATCATCATCGCCACCGTATCGGCCATCTACGGCCTGGGCGATCCGCAGTCCTACCTGGGGATGATGCTGCATCTGGTACGCGGCGATACCATCGACCAGCGCGACATCCTGCGACGTCTGGCCGAGCTGCAGTACACCCGTAATGATGTGGAGCTGCAGCGGGCCACCTACCGGGTACGCGGCGAGGTGATCGATGTCTTTCCGGCCGAATCGGACGAGGAGGCGGTGCGTATCGAGCTGTTCGACGACGAGATCGAGCAGCTCTCCTACTTCGACCCGCTCACCGGCGAGGTACGGCGGCGGGTGCCGCGCCTGACCATCTACCCCAAGACCCACTATGTCACCCCGCGTCAGACCCTGCTGGAGGCGGTGGAGCAGATCAAGGTGGAGCTCAAGGAGCGGCTCGCCGAGCTGCGCGAACAGGACAAACTGGTGGAGGCGCAGCGACTGGAGCAGCGCACCCGCTTCGACATCGAGATGATGCTCGAGCTGGGCTACTGCTCCGGCATCGAGAACTACTCTCGCTACCTCTCCGGGCGCAAACCCGGTGAGCCGCCACCGACCCTGTTCGACTACCTGCCGGACAACGCCCTGTTGGTGATCGACGAGTCCCACGTCACCGTCTCCCAGATTGGCGCCATGTACAAAGGGGACCGCTCGCGCAAGGAGAACCTGGTCAACTACGGCTTCCGGCTCCCTTCGGCCCTGGATAACCGTCCCATGCGCTTCGACGAGTTCGAGCGCATCTCGCCACAGACCATCTACGTCTCCGCCACCCCCGGCAAATATGAGCTGCAGCACTCCGGAGCAGTGGTCGAGCAGGTGGTGAGACCCACCGGTCTTATCGACCCGGAGCTTGAGATCCGCCCCGCCACCACCCAGGTGGACGACCTCCTCTCAGAGATCCACAAGCGCACCGATGTCGGCGAACGGGTACTGGTCACCACCCTGACCAAAAAGATGGCCGAAGATCTGACCGAATACCTGGAGGAGAACGGCGCGCGGGTGCGCTATATGCACTCCGATATCGACACCGTAGAGCGGATGGAGATCATTCGCGACCTGCGTCTGGGTGAGTTCGACGTACTGGTGGGGATCAACCTGCTGCGCGAGGGGTTGGACATGCCCGAGGTCTCGCTGGTGGCGATCCTCGACGCCGACAAGGAGGGCTTCCTCCGCTCCGAGACCTCGCTCATCCAGACCATCGGACGCGCCGCCCGTAACCTGCATGGTAAGGCGATCCTCTATGCCGATCGCACCACCGGCTCCATGCAGCGCGCCATCGACGAGACCGACCGTCGCCGCGCCAAGCAGGTCGCCTTCAACGAAAAGCACGGCATCACCCCCAAAGGGGTGCAGAAGGCGGTGCACGATATCCTCGAATCGGGCTACCCGGGCGTACCGGGCAAGCCGAAGGAGTACGCCCAGGTGGCCGAAGAGCTTATCGAGTACTCCGCTATGTCGCCCAAAGAGCTGGATAAGCAGATCAAGACGCTGGAGGAGAGGATGCACCAGCACGCCAAAAACCTCGAGTTTGAACAAGCGGCCCAGGTGCGGGATGAAATCCGCAAGATCCAGGAGTTGAATATGGGGCTTGTATAGTCGTGCCCAGATAACACTGGCTGACGCGCAAAAGAGGACACCACGAAGCTGTGTATCTATATGAATATCAGCCGCTTAGTCACTGTTGACAGAAGAAAGAAAGGCCGTATAATGCACGACTTCAAACAGCAGTCGCGTAGCTCAGTTGGTTAGAGCACCACCTTGACATGGTGGGGGTCGGTGGTTCGAATCCACTCGCGACTACCA
>JBNJGC010000211.1:0-3770 GCA_051747405.1 Pseudomonadota bacterium | reverse complement strand
GATCTCGGGCCCCTCGGCAACACGGAACCCCAGCTGCTCAAACAGCGACTCAATGCGCTCCATGGTCATGCTCACCGGGTGCAGACCACCGCGGCTCTGGCCCCGGCCAGGCAGTGTGACATCGATGGTCTCTGCAGTCAGCTGGGCATTCAGCGCCGCCTCTTGCAGCGACTGTTTGCGCGCCTCGATCGCCTGCTGCACCTGCCCTTTGGCCTGGTTGATCGCCTGTCCGGCCGCCGGTCGCTCCTCGGCGGAGAGCTTGCCCAGAGACTTCATCTGCTGAGTCAGGAGCCCTTTTTTACCCAGGTATTGGACCCGGATCTGATCCAGGGCCTGTAACTCTTCGGTGGCAGCGATCGCCGCCTCGGCCTCACTGACGAGGCTCGTTAAATCATCCACGCCTTCTACTCCGATTTGTGTGGTCAACGCTAAACAAAAAGGGGGAAGACTGGCAGGCCTTCCCCCTTTATATGTACGCTAAGCCCGGTGGCGATGCCACCGGGTTTGACGCTATCGCACGCTTAGGCCTGTGCGTTTTTCGCTTTTTCCGCCAGGGCAGCAAAAGCTGCCTTGTCGGTCACAGCGATATCGGCCAGGACCTTGCGGTCGAGCTCGATACCGGCCTTGTTCAGACCGTCGATCATGCGGCTGTAGGAGAGGCCACACTCACGGGCAGCGGCGTTGATGCGCGCGATCCACAGGGTGCGGAACTGGCGCTTGCGCTGACGGCGGTCACGGTAGGCGTACTGACCGGCCTTGATGACCGCCTGTTTGGCGACACGATAGACGTTCTTGCGACGACCGTAATAACCTTTCGCCTGGGCCAGAACCTTTTTGTGTTTGGCGCGGGCGGTAACACCACGTTTTACTCTTGGCATCGTTCCTTACTCCTCAGGTATAGGGCAACATGCGACGCAACATCGGTACGTCGACGGCGGCAACCATTTCCGGCGAGCGCAGCTGGCGCTTACGCTTGGTCGGTTTTTTGGTGAGGATGTGGCGGCGGAACGACTGGTTACGCTTGTAGCCACCGGCGCTCTTTTTGAAGCGCTTGGCAGCACCTCGGTTGGTTTTCATCTTGGGCATTGCTTTTACTCCGCATTGCAGGTTTTAGTAAAAACGCACGTTTGTGACTGCGGGCACCGTAATGGATGGGCAGTAGCGCGTCTGAAGCAAGCCAGGTGTGAAAGGACCTGGCGTTACTTCTTCTTTTTCGGGGCCATTAGCATCACCATTTGCCGCCCTTCCATCTTTGGGAACTGCTCTACCGCCCCCAACTCTGCAAGGTCTTCGGCAATCCGCTTGAGCAGATCGCGACCGAGCTCCTGGTGTGCCATTTCACGGCCACGGAACCGTAAGGTTACCTTGACCCTGTCCCCGTCATTGAGGAAGCGTGTCAGGTTGCGTAGTTTTACCTGATAATCTCCCTCATCCGTCCCGGGACGGAATTTGACCTCTTTGACCTGGACCTGTTTCTGCTTTTTCTTCGCCGCCTGCTGTTTCTTGCGCTGTTCGAAGACGAACTTGCCGTGGTCCATAATCCGGCAGACGGGCGGCTTGGCATCCGGAGAGACTTCAACCAGGTCCAGATCCGCCTCAGTGGCGATCTCCAGTGCCCTCTCAATGGGAACGACACCGACCTGTTCCCCATCGTGACCGATAAGGCGTACCTCCGGGACCCGTATGTCATTGTTCAGACGAGTCTTTTTTTCTTTAGCAGCGATTGCTTCAATCCTCCAATACAGTGCGGCCGTGGCTCGCGATCTCGGCGGTCAGGCGCTCGGCGAATGTCTCCAGAGACATACTCCCCAAGTCCTCACCCCCGCGTGTACGCACCGCCACGGTCCGGTTCTCGACTTCCCGATCCCCGATGACCAGCATGTACGGGGCTCGATGTAGCGTGTGCTCGCGGATTTTAAAGCCGATTTTCTCATTTCTCAAGTCGGTTTTAACGCGAATGCCCTGATTTTTCAAGAAATCCTCGATTTCGCGGACAAAATCGGCCTGATTGTCGGTGATATTCATCGCGACCACCTGGGTCGGCGCCAGCCACAAGGGGAAGGAGCCGGCATGGTGCTCGATCAGAATACCGATAAAACGCTCCATGGAGCCCAGGATCGCCCGATGCAGCATCACCGGTACCTGTTTGCTGCCGTCTTCGGCGACAAAGTGGGCATCCAGCCGCTCCGGCATGGAGAAGTCGACCTGAATGGTACCACACTGCCAGACCCGACCGAGGCAATCGCGCAGGGAGAATTCGATCTTGGGCCCGTAGAAGGCCCCCTCGCCCGGCTGCAGATCCCACTCCAGCCCCTTAGTGTTGAGCGCCTTCTCAAGGGCGTGTTCCGCTTTGTCCCAGAGCTCCTCGGCACCGACCCGCTCATCGGGGCGGGTGGAGAGCTTGATGATGATGTCATCGAAACCGAAGTCGGCATAGACCTTGTAGAGCAGGTCGATAAAGCTGGAGACCTCGGCCTGGATCTGGTCCTCGGTACAGAAGATATGCGCATCATCCTGGGTGAAGTTGCGCACCCGCATGATGCCGTGCAGCGTGCCGGAGGGCTCGTTGCGGTGGCAGGAGCCGAACTCGGCCAGGCGTAGCGGCAGGTCGCGGTAGGACTTGAGCCCCTGGTTGAACACCTGCACGTGGCAGGGGCAATTCATCGGCTTGACCGCGTAGTCGCGGTGCTCCGAGTGGGTGGTGAACATCATGTCGCCGAATTTGTCCCAGTGGCCCGACTTCTCCCACAGGGTGCGATCCACCACCTGCGGGGTGCGGATCTCCTGATAGCCGTTGCTGCGGAAGACCTCGCGCATGTACTGCTCCACCGCCTGCCAAAGGGTCCAGCCGTTGGGGTGCCAGAAGATCATCCCCGGCGCCTCCTCCTGGGTGTGGAACAGCTCCAGCTGGCGACCGATCTTACGGTGATCGCGCTTCTCCGCCTCCTCCAGACGGTGCAGATACTGCTTAAGTGCCTTTTTGTCGGGCCAGGCGGTGCCGTAGACGCGGGTCAGCATCTCGTTACGCGAATCACCGCGCCAGTAGGCGCCTGCCACCTTCATCAGCTTAAAGGACTTGAGCTTGCCGGTGGAGGGGACGTGGGGGCCGCGGCAGAGGTCGATAAAGTCGCCCTGCTTATACAGCGACAGCTCCTCGCCGTGGGGGATATCCTCGATGATCTCCGCCTTGTAGACCTCACCCATATTGGCGAAGAAGTCGATCGCCTCCTCGCGCTTCATCACCGAGCGCTCCACCGGGATATCGTCCTTGACGATCTTGGCCATCTCCTTCTCTATCTTTTCCAGATCCTCGGTGGTGAAGGGGCGCTCGTAGGCGAAATCGTAGTAAAAACCGTCCTCGATCACCGGGCCGATGGTCACCTGGGCATCGGGAAAGAGGCGCTTAACCGCCTGGGCCAACAGGTGGGCGGTGGAGTGGCGGATGATCTCCAGCCCCTCCTCGCTCTTGTCGGTGATGATCGCCAGCTCCGCATCATCCTCGATGCAATGAGAGGCATCCACCAACTTGTCGCCCACTTTGCCGGCCAGAGTGGCCTTGGCCAGGCCGGGGCCGATGTCGGCGGCAACGTCGTGAACGGTTACGGGGTGGTCGAATTGGCGTTTGGAGCCGTCTGGGAGGGTGATTTCGGGCATGATAATCCTTCCATTTCAGTGGTGATCCATACGAGAGACCACATGATAAATAAAAAAGCACCGCCCCATGCGGTGCTTTCGTTCTGTCTGGAGCCCGCATTCGGCTGCGGCAGCTC
>JBNJGC010000210.1:0-3800 GCA_051747405.1 Pseudomonadota bacterium | reverse complement strand
TCCTGGTTCGGACGCAACTGGCGGGCGATAGCCCAGAGGGTATCACTGCTCTTGACCGGGCCGTAGCTCACCCCCTCTTGCGGAGCGGCTGCAGCGGGTTGACGGGGAGTTGTATCGGTTTGAGTGGCGGCGGGAGCGGGGGGCGGCGAATCGGGCTCCTCGCTGGCGGTACTCTCGCTGCTGCGGGACTCACCGCTGTCGGGGGTGGTGATGGCGGGGGCATCCTCGCGGTGGCTCACCGGCGGGTCGAGCAGCAGGGTGTACTCCCGCAGCATCCGGCCATTGGGCCACCTCACCTCAATCAAAAAGTCGAGATACGGCTCGCGAATGATCTCTTGGGAGGAGGCCTTGATGAAGTAGCGCCCATCCTCCCCCTGCTGCACATCGAACTCCATGAAGCGCAGCACCGCAGGCCGCTCCAGACCGACCCTGGAGAAGGCCTCTGCGGAAGCCAGCGACACCTCAATGTCGTCTGCCTCATTTGCCGCCACCGACAGCAGTTCGATATTTGCATCAAGGCGCTGATTCAGGGCCGAATGCAGCTTGACTTCTCCAAGCCCCAACGCCAGTGCGGCGGCAGGTGCCATTAGTGAAAGAGACAGCAGGGTTCTAACCAGCTTCCGCACTATCCTTACTCCCTTATCGTCAGAATATTCTTGTATTTCCCGAGACGCTTCTTTTTCACGTTGAACGGGAAGTTGTGAGCTAAAGCTACCAATGAACTTTAGTTTTTGCAACTAACTACAGCTCACATATAGCATTTTTGCATAAGCTCGGCAATCTGTACGGCGCTCAGCGCGGCCCCTTTACGGCTATTGTCGGCGGTGATCCAGAGGTTCAGCCCCGCCTCCGCGGTGGCGCTCTGGCGCACTCGCCCCACATGCACCTTATCGCTATTGGCCGCCTGTAGCGCCGGTGTAGGGGGTTCAGCCTGGCGCTCCACCACCACACCGGGGGTACTCTCCAGGATGGCGATGGCCTCCTCGGCAAGCAGCGTCGAGGCAGTCTGCAGGTGCAGAGCCATACCGTGCCCATAGAAGAGCGGTACCTGTACCGCCGTGAGGTTGAGGGTTATAGCGTCTTGCGGGAGAATTTTCTGTGTCTCGGTTGGCACTTTTGCCTCAGCGTCGGTATAACCGTCGTCGAGCAGCTCCCCCACCTTGGGAATGAGGTTGAACGCGATACGCTGGGAGAAGACATCATTCGGCGCATCCCGCATGTTAAGCAGTGCCACCACCTGGGAGGAGAGCTCATCCACACCCGGCTTGCCCCGCTGCGAGACCGATTCGAGGCTAGTGATATCGGCCCGCACGACCCCTGCCGCATCGTGCAGGGGTTTGAGCACTGTCAGCAGCATCGCGGTGGTGGCGGAGGGAATGGCGACCATATTGCGCTCCCGAAAGCCTTCCAACGCCTCGGGGTTGACACCGGGGAGCACCAGCGGCACCGCCGGATCGTCATGAAAGGCGGGACTGCAATCGATCACCGTGCAACCCGACTCCGCCGCCACGGCGGCGTTGGCCTGGGCAAGAGCCTCATCGCCACAAAAGATGGCGATGGCGGCACGGGAGAAGTCGAACTGCGCCACCGACTCCACCTTGAGTGACTTGCCGCAACAGCGCATCCTCTCGCCGACATCCGCCTCCGCGCCGAGCACAAAAACCTCGCCGAAAGGGTGTTCACGCTCCTCCAGAATAGCGAGCACCGCCTCGCTCACCACCCCCGGTGCACCGACGATGGCGAGGTTGAGCCGCGCCGTCACGCCTACTTCTCCAGCAGGATGCGCAGCATGCGGCGCAGCGGCTCGGCAGCGCCCCACAGCAGCTGGTCACCCACGGTGAAGGCTGAGAGGTACTCGTTCCCCATGGTCAGCTTGCGCATACGACCCACCGGGATATTGAGGGTGCCGGTGACGGCGGCCGGAGTGAGGTCGTTCATGCTCGCCTCCTTCTCGTTCGGCACCACGCTGGCCCACTCGTTGTGGCTGGCGATGATGTCGCTGATCTCATCCAGCGGCACATCCTTGGTCAGCTTGATGGTCAGCGCCTGGCTGTGAGAGCGCATCGCACCGATGCGCACGCAGATGCCGTCGATCGGAATCGGGTTATCGGAACGGCCGAGGATCTTGTTGCTCTCCACCTGCGCCTTCCACTCCTCCTTGGACTGGCCGGAGTCGAGCTGGGCGTCGAGCCACGGGATCAGGGAACCGGCCAGCGGCACGCCCCACTGCTCCTTCGGGTAGTCATCGGAGCGCAGGTAGTCGGTGACCTTCTTGTCGATCTCGAGGATCGCGGAGGCCGGATCGTCAAGCAGGGATTTTACGCCATCGTGGATGCCGCCCATCTGCTGGATCAGTTCGCGCATGTTCTGCGCGCCGGCACCGGAGGCCGCCTGGTAGGTCATCGGCGAGATCCACTCGATGAGCCCCTTCTCAAACAAACCGCCGAGACCCAGCATCATCAGCGAGACGGTGCAGTTGCCACCGACGTAGGTCTTGACGCCGTTGGCCAGACCGTCTTCGATAACGTTCTTGTTCACCGGGTCGAGCACGATGATCGACTCATCCTCCATACGCAGGGTAGAGGCCGCGTCGATCCAGTAACCGTCCCAGCCTGCCTTGCGCAGCTTGGGATAGACCTCTTCGGTATAACCGCCGCCCTGGCAGGTAACGATCACGTCCATCGCCTTCAGCTCGTCGATGCTCTTGGCATCCTTCAGAGCGGGAACATCCTTACCCACATCCGGGCCGGGCTGACCGGTCTGGGAAGTGGTGAAAAAGATCGGTTCAAAATCGTTGAAGTCATTCTCGTCGCGCATGCGCTGCATCAGCACAGAGCCGACCATGCCACGCCAACCTACAAGACCTACACGTTTCATAAAAACCTCCTAAAAAATATTTAACGCAAAGTGCGCAAAGGGCCGCTCTATGACTTCCTGTAACCGCGGCACTCGTGCATCCATGCACATCGCGCAGAGAACGCAGAGACTCTATTTCAGTAATTCACCCGGCACTGGAACATATAATAGTGACCGGTACACGACACAAAAAACACAAGCAGTGCATTAACAGCTCTGCGCCCTCTGCGTCTCTGCGACCTCTGCGTTGAGATCTTTTATCCCTTCAATTCGGCAACAACCGCATCGCCCATGCCGCTGCAGCTCACTTCGGTGCCGCCGGCGGTCATGATGTCGACGGTGCGGATGCCCTTGGCCAGTACCGCCTTGACTGCCTCTTCGATGCGCTTGGCGTTGGCCTCGTCACCGAAGGTGTAGCGCAGCATCATCGCCACGGAGAGGATGGTGGCCAGCGGGTTGGCCTTGTCCTGTCCGGCGATATCGGGGGCGGAGCCGTGGATCGGCTCGTACATGCCCTTGTTGTTCGCATCCAGCGAGGCGGACGGCAGCATGCCAATGGAACCGGAGAGCATGGAGGCCTGGTCCGACAGAATGTCGCCGAAGATGTTACCGGTGACGATTACATCGAACTGCTTGGGCCACTTCACCAGCTGCATCGCCGCGTTGTCCACGTACATATGGGAGAGCTCCACCTCAGGGTAGTCTTTCGACACCTCGATCACCACCTCACGCCACAACTCTGAGCACTCCAGTACGTTGGCCTTCTCGACAGAGCAGAGGCGTTTGTCGCGCTTCATCGCGATATCAAAGGCAACCCTTGCCACGCGGCGAATCTCTGACTCGGAGTAGAGCATGGTATTGAAGCCGACCCGTTCGCCGTCACGCTCCTCAATGCCACGCGGCTCGCCGAAGTAGACATCCCCGGTCAGCTCGCGAACGATCAT
>JBNJGC010000209.1:0-3924 GCA_051747405.1 Pseudomonadota bacterium | reverse complement strand
TATCCAACCGCTATTTCAAACCATGGAGAGGAGCGTGTCCAGAGAGCACCACCTCACCCAGCTTCGTGAACTGCTGCAGCGCCACCGCTGGGCAGCCCTAGCCACCCTTGATGCCGACGGCCAGCCGGAGGCCTCAATGGTGGCCTATGCGCTCAACCCTGCGCTCACCGAGCTCTATCTGCACCTGAGCGAGCTGGCCGCCCACACCCGAAACCTGCTGGATAGACCCAGCGTCTCGCTGGCGATCAGCGATACGGACGAGGGCCGCGACCCGCAACAGCTGAGGCGTGCCAGCCTGTTCGGCAGGGTGGAGCGGATTGAGCGTGAGGAGAGCAGCTGGTCCACCGCCCGTGACCGCTATCTCTCCCGCCTCCCCGATGCGGCGATGCTGTTCAACTTCGGCGACTTTCAGCTCTTTCGCCTGCGTATCGACAAGGTACGCTTCGTCGGCGGTTTCGGCAGCGCCCACACCCTCAGTGGCACAGCGTTGGCCCTCCAGCCCCAATAGGGCGGGCCGTGCCCGCCGAGGGGGAGCGTCTCCGGCTGGGCTCCCTCTCAACACCCAGCCCGGAACACTATCCGCTCGACAGCACCACACGCACGCAAGTGAGCGCATACTCACATCACACCCATGGCAGGGCCAGGGTAAGCCGTGGAAAAGTAAACAGCAGCCCTGCCACGCACACGCAGGGCAACCGCATACTTTGTTATAGCTGGTGTAAGCCCTTGATTTACGGTCGTCTGCCGCAAGGACGCGGCAGTCGAGCCTCCAGGGAAGGATTCACGGCGTACCGTAAATCAAGGGCTTACACCAGCTGTACGCGGGGTATTATGTAAGTATGTACTCACCCTGCACGCACACGCCCCGAACTCGCCTCCACCGTCCACATCGGGTAACCTTTCCGACACACTATCCAAGCAACCAACCGGGGAGGCAAAATGAAAATAAAATACCTTATCGGCGGGGCTGTGCTATTCGCCCTCCACACCAACGCCATGGCCAGCGGCTACGCCATCAGCGGCAAGAGCACCAGCAACCTCGGCAGCGCCTTCTCCGGCACCGCCGTGCTGGCCGAGGATGCCGGCGTCGCCTATACCAACCCGGCAGCCATGCAGGATCTGAGCGGAAGCCACTTCAGCGCCACTATGCAGTCGATCACCTCGGATCTGACCTTCACCGACGAGGGCTCCAGCGACGCCTTCGGCAATCCGCTGAGCGGCCCCGACAGCACCTCCGTGGACGACCCGCACTACGTGCCCAACCTCTACCTGGTCACCCCCCTCAACGAAGCGGTGCGCTTCGGTTTCGCCATCTACGCCCCCTACGGCCTGGGGCTCGACTACGACGATGACTGGAAGGGGCGCTATACCACCACCGGCTCGGATCTGCAGCTGGTCAACTTCAGCCCTTCGCTCTCGTTCGACGCCAGTGAACGGCTCAACCTGGGCTTCGGGATCGACTTTCAGTATCTCAACGCCACGCTGAAGAACGCCGTCGACTACGGTGCGGCATGTTTCCAGCTAAACAACTCAAACGGCTTCCCAACCAGCGGCTGCGCCACACCCCAGGGCGAGGATGGCAGCCAGGAGCTCACCGGCAGCAACTGGGCGGTGGGCTACACCCTGGGCCTGACCTACGACCTGAACGAGGCGACCCGCCTGGGGGCCACTTTCCGCTCCGCCACCCGCCACGATGTGGACGGCGAGTCTGACTTCGAGGGTCGCCCGAGTGAATTCGACGGCGTCCCCTATATCCAGGATATGTTCACCGACACCGACGCCAGCCTCACCCTGGTAGTGCCGGAGAGCCTCAACCTGGGTATCAGCCACCGCCTCTCACCGCGGCTGCAGCTGCTGGCCGACGCCACCTGGACCCGCTGGAGCCGCTACGACGAGCTGGTGGTGGCGTTCGACGACAACACCCCCACCAGCCGCACCGAACAGAACTGGGAGAACACCTGGCGCCTGGCCGTGGGCGGCAACTACCGTCTAAACGACAAGTGGCTGCTGCGCGCCGGCTACGCCCACGACCCGACCCCCATCCCCGACGCCGAACACCGCTCGCCGCGTATCCCCGGCACCACCCGCAACTGGCTCGCCCTGGGCGGCAACGTGACCCTCGACCAGGGGCTGGACCTGGACCTCGGCCTCGCCTACGCCCTACCCGAGCGCTACAAGATCGACACCACCGACAGCTCCGGCCACAACCTCAAGGGGGAGTTCGAGTCGGAGATCCTCTACCTGAGCGCTCAGCTCAACTGGAAGCTCTGATCCGCGGGGCTCAATGGGTGTGGCGTGAGTATGCGCTCACCCCGCCCTGTGCGCCTTTACGGTCAACCTTTCGGTAGTCACATCCGCTGTCTAAAAACTACCGCGGGTGGCCAGATAGGTCTCGCTCTCGCCGGTATGGGTGTTGTAGGCGTAGTCGAGCCGCAGCGTCACATCCACGAAAGACTGCACACGCCAGCGCGCCCCGACCCCGACGCTACTGTAGAGCCGACGGTTGTTAATATCGTCCAGCCCCGGCCAGACATTCCCCAGATCGGCGAACACCACCCCTCGCAGCGGCTTGTAGCCGCCGATCCGTTGGTGGTACTCGATATTCCCCAGCAGCAGCAGGTTCCCCTCCAGGGTGTTACTGTCAAAGCCCCGCAGCGAGGTGGAGCTGCCCAGGCTGTACGCCTCGCCATCACCGAAACCCAGCCCCAGACGCAGCTGGGTATTGATGTTGCCGTTGAGGGCATGGACCGGGCGGTAGCGGCGATAGCTGAAGGTGTTGTGCATATACTCCCGGTCCGATCCCAGTACCCCGTGGGCCAGTGTAACCCCATAGCTGAACGCCTCACCCTCGCGGTAGAAGGGGTGCTGGTCCACCTGCAGGTAGTCGATACGGCCCAAAAGCGCCACTACATTCTGGTTATGGTAGTCGGAGACCCCCTCCAGATCGCGATAACGGTAGGCCGTCCCCGCCACCCCGGCCCCGGCTCGCCACCCCTCGCTCACCCCCTCCGGGTTGAGCCAGCGGGAGAGAAACAGCCTGCCCGAAGCGCTTTTACTACTGGTGGTGGCAATATGGCTCTCCCCCTCGTGGACCTCGATATTGCGCTGCTCATGCCTGGCGTCCAGCTCAAGCCGATAGGGGGTGCCGACGATGCGCGGGTAGTTATACTCGATATTCCACTCACGCTCGGTCGGCTCCAAATCATCCACATACTCTTTCTTTTCATAGTCGATCTTCAGCCGCTGATTGAGCCCGAAGAGGTTATCGAAGCGCAGCTGACCGCCATAGGTGTAATTGGTGTTGGACTCATCGGCGAGAAAGCTGGGGCGGTAGTCGAGCAGCGGGATCGGGAGGATGTAGTAGCGCTCCTCCAGTCGCACCTCCAGCACATGGCGCCCCTGCTCCTCAAGCAGCTCGGTCTGCACCGACTTGAACAACCCCAGATTCATTAACGCCTGACGGGAGCGCTCCACCTGCTCCGGGGTATAACTCTCCCCCTCGCGCACACGCATCTCCTGGCGCATCACAGACTCCTGAGTCACCTCATTGCCGACGAAGCGGATCACATCCAACACAGGCGACGCCTCCTCTTGCGCCACCGCCGCCGTCACACAGAAAAAGAGCAGAACAAGAGCTCTGCAGCGCAGCATTGGACTAGTGGTCCATGCGGGAAATAATATCATTCTCAGAGCCCCGCTAATGAGTCAGGGCAAGGCGCACTGCGCAGGTGAATGGCTGGCCCTTTCCAAGCAGTGCAACGCCGCATTGGCTCATTGGCGGGGCTCCCTGCGGGCCGGTCCACAAGCCTCAACGACTGTATTGCACTCGCTTGAATTAGAATGACGAGTCCTGCGCTCGTGCGCCTTGCCGATGAGGCTTGTGGACCGGCTGAGAGTGACATTATTTCCCGCATGGACCACTAG
>JBNJGC010000208.1:0-3933 GCA_051747405.1 Pseudomonadota bacterium | reverse complement strand
CATCTTGTCGGTCACATCGATACTCTGATCCTTCACCCCCACCACATGGATACCGTCGTCGAACTGCACCAGGCGGATCGGCGGGCGCGGGATGGACAGACCGATGGCCACCTCCGGGCAGACCGGCTGAAAGCTGAAGTAGTCGGCCAGGGTGCCGAGGATATAGTTGTCGCGCTTGTGGCCGCCGTCGAAGCGCACCTCTTCGCCCAACAGGCAGCTGCTGATGCCGAGGGGGATCTTACCGAAATCGTCTCTGTTCTCTGCGCTCATGCCTTGTTCTGCCTCCGCCGCTTGGCGATCAATTTATCGATGGCCCGCGACACCGCCACAAAACCGAAACTGGCGGTGACGAAGGTGGCCGAACCGTAGCCCATATTACAGTCGAGCGTGGCGCCGGCCACGCCCGGTTTGCGCTGGCAGACGCTACCATCCTCTTTGGGGTATTTGTGCTGCTCGCTTGAGAAGACGCAGTCGACACCGAAACGGCTCTTGGGGTTGCGCGACCAGCCGTAGTCGCTACGCAGCTTGGCCCGCACCTTGGCCGCCAGCGGATCGTTGTGGGTGCGGCTGAGATCCACCACCTCGATGCGGGTGGGGTCGGTAATGCCCCCGGCACCGCCGGTGGTGATCACCGGTATCTTGTTGCGCTTGCAGTAGTAGATAAGCGCCGTTTTGTGGCGGATAGAGTCGATGGCGTCGATGACGTAGTCGAAGCCGCTATCGATGTATTTCTCGATATTGGTCTCACTCAACAGGTCGTCGATGGCGTTGACGTTACAGTCAGGATTGATCGCCCGCACCCGTTCGGCCATCACCTCGGACTTGGAGCGGTCGATGGTGTTATCCAGCGTGTGCAACTGGCGGTTGGTGTTGCTGATGGCGATATCGTCGTGATCGATAAAGGTGATCGCCCCGACGCCGCTGCGCGCCAGCGCCTCCACCACCCAGGAGCCGACCCCGCCGATGCCGACCACGCAGAAGTGGCTATCGCGGATATAGCCGGCCGCCTCGACACCGTAGAGCCGCTCGATACCGCCGAAACGCTGGGAGTAGTCGTCTGACACCATGCAAGCCGTAAGGTTAACTGACAATGGGGGCTAGTGTACCACCATCAGGCGACGGCATAGACGGTCAGCGGCAGCTGCTTGCCCTTGACCTCGAGACCACGCGGCCCGTCCAGCGGCATCGGCCTTTCCAGTGCTTCGACCACCGCCTCGCTCAGCAGGATCTCCCCCCGCGACGGCACTGTCTTGCTTGTCTATCACCCTAATTTGTACGTCCGTCACTACCCATCTGCCGCATCAAGCTACGCACCATCAGTGCCAACACCGCAACACCGACCAGCAGCACCCCCCAAAGCAGCCAACGCTCCCAGGGCAGCGGCGGCGGCTTGGGTTCAAGCCGCCGCTGCCCGCCCAGCTCGTGGAATGAGCCCGCTCTGGCGGTTTTGATAAAGCCCTCCCCTTCGCGTTTTTGACGGATAGACTGCATCAGGGGCACCAGCTCCTCCTGGAACGGCGCCACCCGTGCCGCACCGAAGGCGAGTGAGAAGGGCGCCTCGCCGCGGGCGACAAAGTAGAGTTGATGGGGCACCCACCCCAACCCCAACTGCGGCTGACCACGCCCCAAACCGCCCCCCTCCGGCTCAATCTCCAGCCGCCAGTAACCATCACTCACCTCTCCGACGGCAATGGCATCATTGCGCAGGGTGTAGCCCTCCCGTTCGAGGCGGTAGAGCGGTCCGCTGTGGCGCAGCCGCCACCCCACCTCAGGCACGGGGCGGGAGTAGAGGCGGGCCTGGACCACTGTGTTGGCTTGCGGCAGCGACACCTGCACCCGATCCACCGGGAAGTGTCCCCCGGCACGGAAGGTGTAGACGTGCGGCGGCGCCTCCTCCGCCTCCGGCGAGAGGGTCAACCACTGACGCGAGCGCTCCCCCGCCCCGCGCTGGACTTCGGCACGGACCTCACGCAGGGCGATCCCCTTCTCCCCCGGCGGCCAGCTGAGGCGCAGATAGTTGGCCTGTAGTGCCGGCAGCACGATCGCCCGCTGCAGCAGCCGCTGCCCCTGATGGTCGAGCGCAGCCAAAGTGTGCGAGCCGGAGAGGCGCTGCCAGCTTCCCAGATCATTGCTGTACTCCACCTGTACCGGAAATAGCAGCGGTTCGCTGCTCTCGTCCCAGCTCAGCAGCAGCCGAGAGAGGGGGTGCTCCAGAGCCGTCAGATCGACAAGATAGCGCTCCACCGGCAGCTGCTCCAGCGGCTCCACACCCCGCTGCCAGAAGTCGACGACGGCCCCCTCGCTGTCGGTGGCGATGTGCACCTGGGTATCCCCCTCCCTCTCCACTCCATAGAGCGGGAAGTAGGGCAGCGGCTCTGAGGTATCGACCACCGTCTGCGGCTGTGCCGTGGTTTGCAGAAGGTGGGGCACCACCTCATTGTAACCATTGAAGACTCGCATATCCCCCAAATCCCGCCGTGCCGTGTGGCGATAGACCACCGCCGGCAGCTCAAGGCGATAGAGCGCCCCATCACCGTCCACCTCCAGCGGCAGGCCGTAGGCGAAGTCGCGCGGCGCCAACGGATGGTCCACACGATGCTGCGCCGACAGCCCCAGCGGCAGCAGCAACAACAGCAGCAGTGCAATACGAAGGTTCATCCATTCTCCTCCTGACTCTGTTTTGGCGGCAGTGGCGAAAGGTAGCCGATCAGCAGCATCAAAAGCCCCACCACGATAAACGAAACAATCCGCTCCATGGTATCGGAACGGGAGAGGTCGACAACAAACAGCTTCACCACCACCGCCCCGAGCAGCACCGCCCCGGCAAACCAGACCGTGCGCCAGCCACGCCGTGTCGCCACCGCAGCGAGCCCCAGCGCGTAGAGGGTCCAGAGGATCGAGATACTCGCCTGGAAAACCATCGAACCGAACAGCGCCTCCGCCCGGTAGGCGACCCCGCCCCAGTGGTGCACCGCATGGGCCACCACCCCATTAAGCAGGAGGAAGGCGGCTACGCCAACCCCGGCACCGACCCCGCGCAACGTGATGCCATAACCCAGCAGCCGGGCATCGTTACGGTTGTACCAGCCCCACATCATCACGACCAACAGCATGAAGAGCTGCGACAACTCCAGCGGATTGAGCAGCGGCAGGTAGGGCAACGGCCAGGGGTCACCGCTGTTGCCCACGGCGAAGAGGAACCAGACCGCACTGACCAGCACAACCGGCAGCAGCGCCTCGCCCCGGTAGGTTGCCAGCCAGCGCCCCAGCGGCCAGCGCAGCCTGTCCACCGGACCGAGCAGCAGCGCCATTACCGCCCCCGGTACCAACCCCCAGGCGGCGAAGGCCCACACCCCACGTCCCTCCAGCCACTCGCCCACCCACCAGTGCACCTCCCAGGAGAGTACCCATAGCAGCAGCCAGAGCGTGGCACTGTGACCGAAACGCAATTGCGGCTCGCTGTAATGTACTTCCAGCCGCCAGAGGATGCGGTACTGCACCGCAAAGAGCGCCAGCCACGGCAGCAGCCCCCAGTCGGCAAAGAAGTGCCCGCCACTGTCCAACACATTCACGGATAACAGCGCCGCCGCCGGCAGCAACAGCATCAACGGATACTGCAGCACATCCCAGGCCAGACGCCGCCACAGCCAAAGCAGCGCGGCGCTGCTCAGGGCGATAAACAGCAGCAGGGCATTGACCTGATGCTCCCAGGGCACAAACCGCTCGATCTCGCTGGCCCCGGCCAGGGTCCACCAGCCCAGCCCCCAAACCAGCGGTGCGATGTGCAGCCGCTGCTCCCACGAGCGCAGCCGCTCCTGACGGCTAAAGAGATAATAGGCGCTGAACAGCCCCGCCAGGGCGATCAACACTGAGCCGAGGAAGGTGCCGTTGAGCACCGCCGTCTCGCCGTGGCGCGAGTTGAACAACAAACTC
>JBNJGC010000207.1:0-3935 GCA_051747405.1 Pseudomonadota bacterium | reverse complement strand
ACGCTGCCGGAGCCACTGCATGAGCGAGTGATACACCACTGGCAGCAGCTCTCGGATAAGGTCGAGGGTGGCCTCTGCGGCTTGCAGGGGGGGCAGCGGGATGAGTTGGTGCAGGTGCTGGCCCTTAGCGACTTTGTCGCGCAGGCTCTGCAGCGCAGCCCCTCCCTGCTGCCCGAGCTGCTCGAGTCGGGTGATCTTCGGCGCTCTTACTCCGAACAGAGGTATCGTCGAACCCTAGCCGAGTTGCTTGATGGCTGTGGCAACGAGCAGCAGTTGGGGGAGGCTTTGCGCCACTTCCGCCGGCGCGAGATGGTACGGATTGCCTGGCGCGACCTGGCCGGCCATGCCGATATGGTGGAGACCACCGCCGATCTCTCCCACTTTGCCGATGCCTGTATCGATGTCGCACTGGAGCGGCTCTATGGCTGGCACTGTGAGCAGTGGGGGACGCCCTGCGATGGCGACGGGGTAGCGCAGCGCTTGGTGGTGTTGGGCATGGGTAAGCTGGGCGCACATGAGCTGAACTTCTCCTCGGATGTGGATCTGATTTTCTGCTACCCCGAGGATGGAGATACCCAGGGGGGGCGGCGCAGCATCCCCAACCAGCAGTTTTTCATCAAGCTGGGCCAGGCGTTGATCCGTACCCTGGACAGCAACACCGCCTACGGCTTCGTTTTTCGAGTGGATATGCGCCTGCGCCCCTTCGGTGAGTCGAGCACGCTGGCGGCGAGCTTCGATGCCATGGAGGACTACTACCAGGTCCACGGTCGCGAGTGGGAGCGTTACGCCATGATCAAGGCGCGGGTGGTGGCCGGCGACAAAGAGGCGGGAGCGGAGTTGATGCTGCGGCTCAAACCCTTTGTCTACCGCAAGTATGTGGATTTTGGCGCATTCGAGTCGCTGCGCGAGATGAAGGCGATGATCGCTCGCGAGGTCAAGCGCAAGGGGATGGAGAACAACGTCAAGTTAGGCGCCGGTGGGATCCGTGAGGTGGAGTTCATCGGTCAGGCCTTTCAGCTCATTCGCGGCGGGCGCGAACCGACCCTGCAGGTGCGGCGGATCCTCTCGGTGCTGGAGGCGTTGCGCGGCTTCGAGCTGCTGCCCGATTTTGTGGTGGAGGAGCTGAGCGAGGCCTATGTCTTCCTGCGTAACACCGAGCACAGGCTACAGGAGTTTGCCGAGCAGCAGACGCACACGCTTCCCGAGGACGAGCTTGGCCGTCTGCGTCTCGCCTACGGCATGGGTTTTGACGATTGGCCCGCCTTTGAAGCGGTGCTGCGGGATCATATGCGCCGGGTCCATGAGCACTTCGAACAGGTCTTCGCTGCGCCGCAGACCGAACATGCCGAGAGCGATGAGCTCGATCTGACCGGTGTCTGGCAGGGTAGCCTGGATGACGATCAGGCCCTTTCGGCCCTGGAGCAGGCCGGCTTTAGTGATAGTGCCGAGGTTTATCGCCTGTTACAGACCCAGCGTAAAAGCCGCGCCTATCTCAATATGAGCACACAGGGTAAAACCCGGATGGACCAGTTTGTGCCGCTGCTCATCGGTGCGGTGGGGGCGACGGCGAACCCCGATCAGACCCTGCAGCGGCTGTTGCAACTGGTCGAGGCGATTGGCCGGCGCAGCTCCTATATCGCCCTGTTGGTAGAGAACCCGATGGCGCTCTCGCAGCTGGTACGGCTCTGTGCCGCCAGCCCCTGGATTGCCCACCACCTGAGCCACTATCCGCAGCTGTTGGATGAGCTGCTGGACCCCCGTACCCTCTACGTTCCGCCGGATGTGGATACCATTCGTAACGAAGTGCGCCAGCGCCTAATGCATCTGGCCCCCGGGGATCTGGAGGCACAGATGGATGTGCTGCGACACGTCAAACAGGCGGCAGTGCTGCGGGTGGCTGCGGCGGATGTGATGGAGGCGGTGCCGCTGATGGTGGTCAGCGACCATCTGACCGAGATCGCCGAGGTGATGGTGGAGGCGGCCTTCGATCTTGCCTGGCGCCATCTGGTGGCCCGCCACGGCAGGCCGCTCTGCGGCGACAGTAGGGTTTGCGACAGCGGTTTTGCCGTGGTCGGCTACGGCAAGATGGGGGGGATTGAGCTGGGCTACGGCTCGGACCTGGATCTTGTCTTTCTGCATAGCGAGGAGAGCGCCGGTCGCAACACCACCGGCGATAAACCCATCGACAACGCCGTCTTCTACGCCCGGCTCGGGCAGCGCATGATCCATATCCTCAACACCCGCACCCCGACCGGTATCCTTTATGAGGTGGATACGCGGCTGCGCCCCAGCGGCGCCTCGGGGCTGTTGGTGAGCAACATCGACGCCTTTGCCGACTATCAACGGGAGCATGCCTGGACCTGGGAGCACCAGGCGCTGGTGCGTGCCCGTATCATCAGCGGCGATGCCGGTATCGCCGAGGCCTTCACCGAGCTGCGCCAGGAGCTTCTGACCCGTGAGCGTGATGTCGATTCGCTACGACGCGAGGTGCGCCAGATGCGTGAGAAGATGCGCCATCAGCTCTCCAAGGCCGAAGCGGGAAAATTTGACCTGAAACAGGACCCTGGCGGTATCGCCGACATCGAATTTATGGTGCAATATGGCGTTCTGGCATGGGCCCGGGAACACCCTCGGCTTCTGGCATTTAGCGACAATATCCGCCTGCTGGAGCGCTTTGCCGAGTGCGATCTGATGGACGAGGCGGACACCACTGTGCTGTGCGACGCCTTTCGCGCCTATCGCCGCCGTGCTCACCACCTCACCCTGCAGGAGCAAAAAGCGGTGGTCGATGAGGCGGAGTTTACCGCCGAGCGCGAAGCGGTGATCCGCCTGTGGCGGACCATGATGGAGGAGTGAGGGCGGGCCGGAGCCTCCCACTGGTTTTAAGTAGCGGTGATTCCGCAACGGTTTTTGAGGAGAGAGATGCGATGACGATGGATGACCGTGACGGTCTCATCTGGTTTGATGGCAAGATGGTACCCTGGCGTGAGGCCAAGACCCATGTTCTGACCCACACCCTACACTACGGGATGGGGGTGTTCGAAGGTGTGCGCGCCTACAAGGCCGAAAAGGGCCCGGCTATCTTCCGCCTGCACGATCACACCGACCGCCTGTTCCGCTCGGCACACATCCTGAATATGCCGATGCCCTACGACAAGGATACCCTCAACGAGGCCCAGCGCGCTGCAGTAGCGGAGAACGGCCTGGAGGCGGCCTATATCCGTCCGATGTGCTTCTACGGTTCCGAGGGGATGGGGCTGCGGGCCGATAACCTCAAGGTGCACGTCATCATCGCCGCCTGGTCTTGGGGTGCCTACCTCGGTGCCGAGGGGATGGAGAAGGGGATCCGCATCCGTACCTCCTCCTACACCCGCCACCACGTCAATATCACCATGAC
Organism: Pseudomonadota bacterium; assembly: GCA_051747405.1. GTDB lineage: Bacteria > Pseudomonadota > Gammaproteobacteria > Thiohalomonadales > Thiohalomonadaceae > JAPHTQ01. The sequence goes on along the minus strand of JBNJGC010000207.1, from coordinate 538 downwards.
CAAGGCCAAGGCCAACGGCAACTACATGAACTCCATGCTCGCCCTGCAGGAGGCCACCACCTGCGGCTACGACGAAGCGATGCTACTCGACCCCGAAGGGTATGTCGCCGAGGGCAGCGGGGAGAACATCTTCATCGTCCGCGACGGCACCCTCTTTACCCCCGACCTGACCTCCGCCCTCGACGGCATCACCCGCAACACCATCTTCCGCCTTGCCAAAGAGGTGGGTCTTGAGGTGCGGGAGAAGCGTATCACCCGAGATGAGGTCTACATCGCCGACGAGGCATTCTTCACCGGCACCGCCGCCGAGGTGACCCCCATCCGCGAGGTGGACAACCGGCTCATCGGCAGCGGCAAACGCGGCCCCATCACCGAAAAGCTCCAGTCGATGTACTTCGATGTGGTGCACGGTCGCCACGACCTGCACCCGGAGTGGCTGACATACGTCAAGTGACCTTGCTGGAGGGCATATGCAAACCCGGACCGAACCACGTCAAACCCCCAATGCCGCCACCCGCTACGAGGTGACGCGCCAGGA
>JBNJGC010000206.1:0-3938 GCA_051747405.1 Pseudomonadota bacterium | reverse complement strand
CAGATCATTCATGTCGATATGGACGCCTTCTACGCCTCGGTGGAGATCCGCGAGCGTCCGGAGCTGGCCGACAGGCCGGTGATTGTCGGCGGTACACCGCAGGGGCGGGGTGTGGTCTCGGCGGCCAACTATATCGCCCGGCGCTACGGGGTGCACAGCGCCATGCCCACCGCTACCGCGCTGCGGCTCTGCCCGGAGGCGGTGGTTTTGCCGCCCAGGCACAGCTTCTATGCGGAGATTTCGCAACACCTTCACACCATTTTCGGACGTTATACCGACCAGATCGAGCCGCTGGCCCTGGATGAGGCGTTTCTCGATGTGACCGGCAGTGTGAGGCTTTTCGGTCCGGCACCGCAGATGGGGCGGGCCATTAAACGGGCGGTGTGGGAGGAGCTGCAGCTGGTCGCGTCGGTTGGTGTAGCGCCCAACAAATACCTCGCCAAGCTGGCTAGCGATGTGGAGAAGCCCGATGGCTTCGTGGTGGTGGAGTCGGCACAGGTTGAGGCGTTTTTGGCCCCTCTGCCGGTAAGCCGCATCTGGGGTGTGGGCAAGGTGGCGGCAAAGCGCTTTGAGAGGTTGGGTATCCGCACCATCGGCCAGCTGCGCCACTATCCACCGCGGGTCATTCGGCAACATTTCGGTACTGGCGGTGAGCGGTTTCTGCACCTGGCGCAGGGGATCGATGAGCGGGCGGTGGTTTCGGAGCGTGAGGCCAAGTCGATCTCCAATGAGAACACCTTTGCCGTCGATATCGACGATAGTGAGGTACTGCGCCAGTGGCTTCACGCCCTGAGCGAGCAGGTGGGGTATCGACTACGGGCTCATGGGCTCAAGGGGCGTACTGTCCAGATCAAGGTCAGGCTGGCCGATTTCACCACGCTGACCCGCTCACAGAGCCTGGAGGCGGTGACCGATATGACGGTAGACATCTGGCGGACGGTGCTATATCTTTTTCAGTACCGACTGCCCAGCCCCCTGCCACCCGTGCGTCTGCTGGGGGTGGGGGTGAGCAATTTCGACGATGCGCACGACTCTCAGCCGGATCTTTTCGATGCGGCGGAGCGAGAGCGCCAACGCACCCTGGACAGTCTTGTGGATCGGATGCAGTCACGCTTCGGTACGGCTGCCATCCGCCGAGGGAAGAGGCCTTCGGGTTGAGCCGGATGCACTGCACCGGGCTCACCCTGAGAGGGGCGTCACAAAACAGGAAGTTTTTACAAACACTGTGTCCCCGGCACGGTGGTGGTGGGATTCCAATCACACCTTTTCTCCTGAACCGACCCTATACTTCTTCCCAAAGGCGGACGATGTTGTTCGCAATGCAGTTTCTTCAGGAGAAGTGCCATGAATATCCCAGCAACGGTCAAAACCTATCTCGCCAGCAGCGGTGGCCGTTTCAAAGGCCGCCAGATCAACGGTGCCGATACTTTGGATGGGATGATCGCCACGGCGAAGATCCCCCCGCAGCATGTCGCCAAGCCCGTTCTACTGAAGAGCGGCAAGGCTTACCTCATGGCGATCCTGCGCGCCGACCAGCAGCTCGACCTGGCAGCCATCGAGCGCCTGTTCAAGCGCAAGTTCGAGCGCTGTGGGCAGGATGAGGTGCAGGCGAAGTTGAGCGACTGCGATCCCGCAGTGCCGCCGCCGCTGGCCGAGCCTTACGGGCTGCGCGCCATCATGGACAAGTCCCTCGATGGTATGGAGCAGATCTTCTTCGCCACCGGTGTGCCCGGGCTGCTGATCGGCACCAGCGGGGCCGACTTCGCCAAGCTGCATGCCAACACCTGGCAGTCGCACCGCATCGCCGCCGTCGAGGAGGAGACCGCGTCAGGGAGCGAGCGCGAGCAGATGCGCCGTAAGGTCCGCCAGGTCAGTGAGCTGCCGGCGATGCCGGGGCTGGCGGCGGAGCTTATCCGAATCCGCAATAACCCCTATGCCCACGCCAGCGAGCTGGCGGCGGTGATCGAGCAGGACCCGAGTCTTGCGGCACAACTGATGCGCTACGCCACCTCTCCGCTCTACGCCTATCAGGGTAAGCTTGAGTCGGTGGAGCAGGCCATCGTGCGGGTATTGGGGATGGACTTCGTGCTCGATATCGCCTTCGGTCTGGCTCTGGGCAAGGCCTTCAACAACCCCAAAAGCGGTCCGCTGGGGCTGAACAGCTTCTGGCGCCATGCGGTCTACTGCGCCGCCCTGACCCAGACCCTGTGCAATGCCATCGACTACACCCGTCGCCCGCCCGCGGGGATGGGGTATCTCTCCGGGCTGCTGCACAACTTCGGCATTCTGCTGTTGGGCCACCTGTTTCCGGCTCAGTTTAAACGGCTCAACCGGGCGGTGGCGGAGAACCCGGAACGCGGAATCCTGGAGCTGGAGCGGGAGACCATCGGTGTGAGCCATACCGAGTTGGGGCTGTGGTTGATGGATGCCTGGGATATGCCCAAAGAGGTTATTGCCACGGTGACCGAACACCACGACCCGAAAAGCGATGGCGATTTCTCCACCTACGCCAACCTGGTCTACATCGCCAACGCCCTGCTCAAGCGCCACGGTATCGGCGATGGTGAGAGCATGGAGATCCCCGCCGAGCTGAAGGAGCGCTTTGGCCTCAGCGACGAGCAGTTGGAGATCGCCCTCGGTAGCGTATTGGAGGGCAGAGAGGGGCTGGAGTTTATGGCGGCCAAGATGGCCTCCTGAGCCAGCGCCTTGGCGGACGCTCCGATCGGGGGTGGGCCCGTGCCACCGTTCAGAACCGTTGTTATGACTCGATAGGGAGCGCGACGACAGGGATGCCCCGACAGGGAGGTCGCCTGTTTATTCGCAAACGTCGCCGGCATTCAGTCCGCAGCGTCGGCGATCCACCCAGGTCGCGCCCGCCAGGGTGCTGCCCTCGAAGTTGGTCTTAAACAGCTCCGCCTCCACCAGCGAGGCGCGGCTGAGGTCGGCACCGCCGAAGTCGGCGTGGTAGAGGTTGCTCCTCTCCAGTGTTGCCTTGTGCAGCGTGGCGCCTGTTAGGCGACAATTCTCCAGAGAGGCCTTGAGCAGGTCCGCCCCGGTCAGGTCTGCGCCACTCAGATCCGCCCCATCCAGTACCACCTGACGCATCTTGGTCTGCTGCAGCTCGGCGTTGACAAGGTTACTCCGGTCCATGCGTGACTGATAAAAGTCGCTCTCCGTTGCCACGGCACCGCTCATGCGCACACGGCGCAGATCGGCCCGGTCGAGACGGGCACGGTTCATCTGCACCCCCTCCAGATTGGCCTCCTGCAGGTTGGTGCTGAGCAGTCGCACTTCATTCATTCTCGCCCCGCTCAGGTCCGCCCCCGTCAGTTTGGCAAAGGAGAAGTCGGCGCCGGAGAGGCGTGCCCCGCTCAAGTCGGCTCCGCTTAGATCGATCCGCTTGAGTATCGCGCCGCGCAGGTCGACGCCGCTCAGCTCGGCCCCCTGCTTGTCGCAGCCGCTCCAGTTGACGCCCGGTGCCGGCGGATCGTCGCACACGGCGGCAGCGACCATCGGGGTGGCGCCCAAAAGCCAGACGAGGGTAAATAGCGTTTTGCGGAGCGGATATGACATAGGCGCCTAATTTAAGCTAACGGGTTGATTAGCGCCAGTGTCCGCCACATTCCCGTATAATGCCAATCATTTACAGAGCAAAGAGGTGTGCCGGTGGTTGAGGGGAATCTGGAGAAGATGCAAGCGGAGCTGGGCGAACAGGTAAGCTACAAACTGCCGGTGGGTGACACCCTCCTGCCGCTCAATCCGCTTATCGGCAAGCGACTGCAGCTGGGTTTTGACGGCACCATCAACTGCATCGCCTGCGGTCGCAAGAGCAAAAAGAGCTACTGCCAGGGTCACTGTTACCCCTGTTCACAGCGGCTGGCCCGTTGCGACCTCTGCATCATGAAACCCGAGACCTGCCACTACGAAAAGGGCACCTG
>JBNJGC010000205.1:0-3960 GCA_051747405.1 Pseudomonadota bacterium | reverse complement strand
TCACTGGCAAGGAGACGTTTTTGCAATGCTGTGGCGCGAGGGGCGAGCGTGCGCGGGAAGTCGATACGACCCAGGGCCTGCTCCAGCAGCTCTGTCGCGGCCTGGGGCCCGGACTGGCTCTGGCGGCTCTCATCCAGGCGGCGAATGGAGTCGCTTATCTGCTCAAGCAGCTTGCCCAGCGCCTCGTCGTTATCGTGGCTGCGCAACAGCTTTCGCAGCCGCTCAAGTTGTCGGTTGAGGGTTTCATTGCTAGCATCTGCCGCCAGGCTCAGACGGCTGAGCCCCTGCCGCAACATCTGCTCCGCCTCGCTCCAGGCGCGCTCCTTGGCCTCCAGCTCACCCAGGGCGTCGTAGTAGCGGTTTTTCCAACTCTGTTCGTCACTCATGCTCCGCTTCCCGCCTCATACCGTGGTCAGACTCAAACCTTGCGGCAATTTCACCTCCATGGCAATCGGCAGGTGATCGGAGTGTGCGTGGGTCAACACACTGCACTGCTCCACCTCGATACCATCACTGACCAAAATGTGGTCGATATTACGCTCCGGTCTCCAACTGGGAAAGGTGTGGAACACCTCCTCCGGCTCCCGCATGTGGGTGCGGCGAAAAAAGCCGCGCATCTCGGCGCTGTCGTGGCTGCAGTTCAGATCCCCCATGACGATGGCGTGGGGGTAGTCCTGCACCAGCTCGGCTACGAAGCCCAACTGCCTTGCCCGGGCACGGGTGCCCAGGGCCAGGTGGAGCATCACCACCGCCAGGGCGTTATCGCTGTGGCCGTATCGGACCAGCAGCGCACCGCGCCCCGGGATCATCCCCGGCAGTTTATGTTCGGTGATCTGCTCCGGTCGGTAGCGGCTGAGCAGGCCATTGCCGTGCTGAGCCAGGCGCCCCAGGTTCCGGTTAAGCTGGTGATACCAGAAGGGGTGGCCGGCGCGGTTGGCCAGGTACTCGGTCAGGTCCACGTAGTTGGTACGGTGGCTGCCGGAGTCGAGCTCCTGCAGCCCTACCACGTCGTAGGGGCGTAGCACGTGGGCGATCCGATCCAGCGTCTCGAACCGTCGGCTGGCGGGGAAGATGTGCTTCCAGCTCTTGGTCAGGTAGTGCCGGGGGTGGACGCTGTTGATCCCCACCTGGATGTTGTAGCTGACAAGTCGCAGGCGGTGGCCGCTATCGGCGACGGGCTGAGCGCTGTGTGGTGTGCTGGTCAAGATGGCTCCGTTTGCGGACAAAATGGGCGGTTGCGGATTCACCGCTTCGAGCGGCCTGCCCCTGTCACGGGTGCAGTCCGGCCCTTATGCGATAAGCGGCCCCGTAAGGCCACTATAGCGCCTACCGCTAGCCGCCGGGGAGACGGTCGGCGGCCCTCAGACCGGGCAGATCATATCCCCGAGGCTGGCGGTGAGCTTGAGGTTCTCGCCGTAGTCGACGGGACAGTCGATGATGGTCACCCGATCACTGCTGAGCGCGGCTCGCAGAGTGGGTAGCAACTCCCCGGCACTCTCCACCCGCACCCCTTCGGCACCGAACGACTCGGCCAGCTTGACGAAATCCGGGTTGCCGAAATCCACATGGGAGACGCGACCGAACTGGTTCATCTGTTTCCACTTAATCAGGCCGTAGCCACAGTCATTCCAGACCAGCACCACCAGCGGCACCTGCAGACGCACCGCGGTCTCCAGCTCCTGGATATTCATCAAAAAGCCCGCATCCCCCGTCACCGCGACGATGTTACGATCCGGCAGGGCGAGCTTGGCGGCGATGGCACCGGGCAGGGCGATCCCCATACTGGCGAAGCCGTTGGAGATGATACAGGTGTTGGGCACCTCGCAGCGGAACATACGGGCCATCCACATTTTATGCGCCCCCACATCGCAGATGGCCACATCCTCCAGCTCCATGGCGGTGCGCAGATCCCAGATGATCTTCTGCGGCTTGATGGGAAAGCCATCATCGGTACTGTTGGCATTCATCTCTTTGATCAGCGCTTCGCGCAGCGAACGCATGCGGTGGCCGGTGTGCGGTGTCGCCAGTTCGCCAATCCGAATCAGCGAGTGTTTGATATCCCCCACCACACCGACCTTGACGGTGTAGTAGGCATCCACCTCGGCCGGCATGGTGTCGATGTGGATAATGGCGCGATCCCGGCTCGGGTGCCAGAGGTGGGGGTGGTACTCCACCAGGTCGTAGCCGACGCAGATAATCATGTCGGCGCTCTCAAAGCCGCAGTGGATGTAGTCCTTGGCCTGAAGTCCGGCGCTGCCGAGGGTCAGCGGGTGCTTGAAGGGCATCACCCCCTTGGCCATGAAGGTGTTGGCCACGGGGATATTGAGCTTTTCGGCAAAGTCGGCCAGCTGCTGCCACGCCTTGGAGCGGATCACGCCGTTACCGGCGAGGATCATCGGCTGCTTGGCATCGGAGATCGCCGCGGCTGCCCGCTCTATCTGGTCGGCGGCGGGCTCCGGCAGCATCGGGTTCTTTACCGGCAGGGGGTGGTCGTCCACCTCCATCTCGGCGATGTTCTCGGGAAACTCGATGAAGCTGGCGCCGGTTTTGTCCGTCTGCGCCAGCTTGAACGCCTTGCGCACCACCTCGGGGATGATGTTGGGGCTGAGCAGGCGAGAGGAGTACTTGGTGATAGGCTGAAAGAGCAGCTCCAGGTCGAGCACCTGATGCGACTCCTTGTGCAGCCGGTTGGTATCGGCCTGGCCGGCGATGGCCACCACCGGCGCGTGATCCATGTTGGCATCGGCCACGCCGGTGATGAGATTAGTGGCGCCGGGCCCCAGTGTGGCCAGACAGACCCCGGCCTTGCCGGTCAGTCTGCCGTAGACATCGGCCATGAAGGCGGCGCCCTGCTCGTGGCGGGTGACGACGAACTCTATCGGCGAATCGAGCAGGGCATCCATGACATCGAGATTCTCCTCACCGGGGATGCCGAAGACATACTCGATGCCCTCGTTCTCCAGACAGCGGACAAACAGCTCTGAGGCCTTCATCGCTCTCTCCTTTTTGCAATCATCTTCGCTCGCTGGGCCTCTGGGGTAGCAGCCCGGAAACGGCTGACGGTTACGACTCTTTTTCCACCAGCGCCTCGGTGATCTCGATCATGCGCGGGAAGGTCTTGGACATGGAGCCGCCGGTCCGGTATTTGCCGTTGACCATGATACTCGGCACGCCGGTGATCCCCGACTGGCGGGTCAGATCCGCGGCACGGCGCACCTTGGCCTGTACGGCAAAGGACTCGAAGGTCTTGTCGAAAGTGTCACCGTCGACACCGATGCCGTCGAAGAACTGACGGATCGCCTCCTGGGTATTGAGCCGTTTGCCCTGCTGGTGAATGGCATCAAAGAAAGGTTTGTGGAACTGCTCCATCACCCCCAGTACCTCTGCAGTGTAGTAGGCGTGGGCGTGGAGCTTCCAGCTGGCGCGGTTGAAGATGGCCGGAATACGGACAAACTCCACATTTGCCGGTTTCTCCGCCAACCACTCCTTGAGCAGTGGCTCGAACTGGTAGCAGTGCGGGCAGCCGTACCAGAACAGCTCCACTACCTCCACCTTGCCGGCCCCACCGGCGGGCAGTGCGGGGGAGACCAGGGCGAAATCGGTCCCGGCGCTGAACTCCTGCGCCTTGGCCGGTGCTGAGGCGATCAGCATAACGGGAAGCGCCAGAAGGAGCGCGCTGAAGAGTCGACGTATCATGGTGGTTCATCCTCCGATTTACTTCGTTTGGCGCCGTAGCGCCTTATATGGGGTACTATACCCGATGGCCTGCATGCTGCACACCACAGCTTGTCGCGGGTCCAGGGCAACCGCATACTTTGTCACTGCTGGTGTAAGCCCTTGATTTACGGTCGTCTGCCGCATGGACGCGGCAGTCGAGCCTCCAGGGAGGGATTCACGGCGTACCGTAAATCAAGGGCTTACACTAGTGGTCCATGCGGGAAATAATATCATTCTCAGAGC
>JBNJGC010000204.1:0-3967 GCA_051747405.1 Pseudomonadota bacterium | reverse complement strand
CCGGGCACTTTCGACGGTGGTGTTCCGCCTGATGAACGAACTGGAACAGATCCACACCTGCAGCCTGGAGCAGCGGCTGGCCAACTTCCTTCTCAACAACTCCTCAAGCGACGGCGTGGTACGGATGACGCAACAGACTCTGGCGGGCCATCTTGGCACAACCCGCGAGGTGATCGCACGCATCATGCAAGGTTTCAGCGCCCAAAAGTTGGTCGCCACTCGACGGGGTGCAGTCTCGATTATTGACGAGCGGGGTCTTGCCGCGATCGCTGCTAGTGGAAGATCGTTGGCGGATAGTTACGGGGTAATCGGGTCGAGGGATTCCTGCAGTTAGCGCTGCAGTTCCACCCTGTTGCATGAGTTCCACTTCATCGTCACCATGCTACGATGAGTGTCAGATAGCTCCGCCAGGAGGGAGAAAAATGAGAGGCCTGCTTGTCTCCGCCTCAGTGGAGTGATAGCAATGTGGTCTATCTGGGGGCGCGTGCCGAGTTCGTCTACAGTGCCTCACGCGAACGTTGGGTGGTTGGTTATATGATTTGCGGCGGGGATTGAGTGTTATGAGCATCATCATTCATCGCTACCGGGATGAGTGGGCTTGGCCGTTGGCGGATATCTATCATCGCGCGGTGCATGCGGTCTCGTCCTCGCTCTATCCGCCGGCGGCGAAGGAGGTGTGGGCGCCCACGCCCCCCGACTACGATTGGTGGGCCGGGAAGCTGGCCTTGTCGCTGCCCAATGTGGCGATGGTCGGCGGTCAGGTCGTCGGCTTTATTGAGCTTGGCGGTAACGGCCACATCGGCTGTCTCTATACGGATCCGTCTCACCAGGGCCGGGGAGTGGCCGGCACGCTGTATGAGCATGTGCTGGCACGGGCGTTGGCGGGGGAGATCCACTACCTGACGGTGGACGCCTCGCTGGTGGCGCGGCCCTTTTTCGAGCGTCGCGGATTTAGCCTGGTCCGCGAAAACCGGTTGCGATGCAACGGGGTTACGCTGCATAACGTCTCCATGCGTAAGCCGTTGAATCCGAACCGGTAGGATAAGACGCTGCTTTGTCGTTACGCCCGAGGCGACGCTTGCCACTGAGGCGCTTCGCAGGCCCGGCGCATCCTATGCGCCGTTTTGCGGCTTGACCGCTTCGATGGTGGCAGAGACTACATAATCCTCCACCCCGCGTCCCGGCGCCCAGTCGCGGATAAACTCGCGGGAGTCGTCTTTGGGGGCGATGCGCACATCGGTGAATCCCGCTTCGCTGATCATCGCTTCGAGATCCTCGATAAGAGAGGCATTGCCCATGCAGCCGGCGATCAGCGCCGCATCGTTGCGCATCGCCTCAGGCAGCTCCACGGTGGCGACTACGTCACTGATCGCCAGTCGGCCTCCCGGCTTGAGCACGCGGAACGCTTCGCGAAATACCTGCGGCTTGTCGGGGGAGAGGTTGATGACGCAGTTGGAGATGATGACATTGGCGCTGGCGTCGGCCAGTGGCAGGTATTCGATCTCGCCGAGGCGAAACTCCACGTTACGAAAGCCCCCTTTCACGGCGTTGCTGCGCGCCTTGGAGAGCATCGCCGGGGTCATGTCGATGCCGATCACCCGACCGGTTTCGCCCACCTGAGGGGAGGCGAGAAAGCAGTCGAAACCGCCCCCTGCACCCAGGTCGACCACCACCTCGCCCGCCTGTAGCGCAGCGATCGCCTGGGGGTTGCCACAGCCGAGGCCCATGTCGGCACCGCCCGGCACCTGCGCCAGATCCTGTTCGCTGTAGCCGAGGCGGGTAGAGATGAGGGTATTGATGGCGGCATCGTCACCGGTGCCACAGCAGCTTGAGGCCTCGCCGCAGCAGCTGCCGGCGTTATTCGCCTCGGCGACCTGGGCGTAGGCATCACGTACCTGGTTACGGTGGCTGTCGTGTTGGGTCTGTTTGTCTGTCTCACTCATGGTCTCTACTCCGGTTGGGGGTGAAAAGCTCACGCAGGGTCTCGACCGCCTCGGGCGCGACCCGGCAGAAGACGCGCTTGCCGCGACGCTCCATGGTCACCAGTCCGGCGCGGTTGAGCTCCTTGAGGTGGTGCGAAAGGGTAGAGGGGGCGATGGCCAACCCCTGCGCCAATTCGCTAACGCTCAATTCGCCCTCCACCGGGCAGGCGGTGCCGGGGACACAGCATTCGAACATGCGCCGAAACAGTGCCAGGCGGTGGGGGTTACCCAGGGCCTTGAACATGTCAGCCATGGCGCGGTTATTATTTTCATAATTCGACATATTTAGAAATATAGTGATTCGGTCCCCCTGCGTCAAGGGGGATTACCATTGCGCCACGAACGCCCTGAGGGTAACTTCTGCGGGGTGAACAGCGACGGGAGAGCGGAGCGTATGGGCAGAGGGGAGAGACGGGGAGGCCGGTTTGCCGCGGTGGTGGGCGGCGGCTACTGGTTGATGCTGTTACTGTCCCTGCTGCTGCTTTCACTCTATATCAGCTGGCGTCTGCTGGCGCTGGTCGACTACGGCTACGGGCTCTGGTACGACCTGCTCGATATCGAGGCCACCATCGAGACCCATGGACCGCGCAACACCGCGCGCCCCGATTTCCAGCACACCGATCGAGCGGAGCGGGAACGGCTCTTTGGTGAGATCGCCCGCGCCATCAACCAGCGAGGGGAGGGGCTGAGTGAGCTGGTCTACCACACCCCGGACGGGCGGGTGGTGGGGCCGCTGCTGACCGAGGCGGAGCTTATCCACCTGAACGATGTGGCGCGGCTGGTGAGTCGGCTCTCAACGCTCGCTTGGGCGGCGGCGGGGCTGCTGGTGCTGTTGGCATTGCTGGGGGTGTGGCAGCGACGGCGTCCCCCCTCTGTCCGACGCATCGGCTTGAGCGCGCTTGGGGTGATCGCCGTGACGGCGGTGGTGCTGATGCTGGCGGGGCCGGTGCGGGTCTTTTATGCGCTGCACGAGGTGCTCTTTCCGGCGGATCACCAGTGGTTCTTCTACTACCACGAGTCGCTGATGTCGATGATGATGCAGGCGCCCAACCTGTTCGGGCCGATTGCACTGCTCTGGCTGGTGTTGACCCTGGTGGTGATGGGCGTCGCCTGGTGGGCGTTCGTACGCAGCGGTAGGCTACAGTGAACGACGGGGCGACGGTTGCGCTGGCGGATGGGCGCCGCCTCGGCTACGCCGTTTATGGCGACCCGGCGGGCTTTCCGGTGCTCTATTTTCACGGCTGCCCCGGCTCACGGCTGGAGGCATCACTGTTAACCGCCGCAGCCGTTCGACAGCGGGTGCGGGTGATCGCCGTGGACCGCCCCGGTTACGGCCTCTCGGCAGCAAAACCGGGGCGCCGGATCACGGACTGGCCGCAGGATATCGCCGACCTGGCTGAGCGGCTGGGGCTGGAGCGGTTCAGTATCCTCGGCGCCTCCGGCGGCGGCCCCTACGCCCTGGCCTGTGCGCTGCGACTGGAGAAAGGGCTGCACCGGGTTGGCCTGGCCGCGGGGTTGGCCCCTTTCGGAGAGGGCCGCCAGCGGCTCACTACACGCCTGGGACTGCTGCTGGCAAGGGCCTTTTTCCCCCTCATTGACACCGTGTTGCCACCGATTGTCCGGCGCCACCCCGGCTGGCCGGTGGCCATCCTTGCCCGCCTGCTCAGCGCACCGGATCGCACACTGCTGCAGCGTCCCGAGGTCGCCGATGTATTCCGCCGTTCACTCCGCGAGGCCTTTCGCCAGGGCGGTGGCGGGGCGCATCGGGATATGATGCTCTATGGCCAACCCTGGGGCTTTGACTTGGGGGAGATCGCTCTCCCGCTCACCCTCTGGCACGGTGAGGCGGATCGCCTGCTGTCGCCGCGCATGTGCCGCCAGCAGGCGCGGGCGCTGCCCCACGCCGTGGCCCACTATGTGCCCGGCGAGGGGCACTTCTCGCTGCCCATCAACAGCGCCGATGAGATGTTGCGTCATCTGCGGGA
>JBNJGC010000203.1:0-4009 GCA_051747405.1 Pseudomonadota bacterium | reverse complement strand
TCGGCCTCTTCGCGACCGCCCGGGTGGCCGGTATAGGCCAGCACCGAGATCACCCCGCCAGAGCCCAGCCACTCACGCGCCTGCTCCAATGCCGCCAGGGTGGTGCGACTGCCTGTGGTTCGGCTCTTGTCGCCGCCGGGTAGGTAACCGAGGTTGAACACCACCGCCTTGAGCCGCCCCTGTAGCGTAGCGGGCAGCGCCAACGCCATCGCCTCGTGGCCGGCGTGGTAGAGGGAGACCCGCTGCGCCAGCCCCGCCGCGCAAAGCCGCCGGTCGGCACTTGCCAGTGCCGTCTGTTGGATATCGAGGCCGTAGACCGAACCGCTCTCCCCCACACAGCGGGCAAGAAAGAGGGTGTCATGGCCGTTACCGACCGTGGCGTCCACAACGCAATCGCCATCGGCGAGGCGTTCGGCAAGGGCCTGGTGAACCTGTTGGACCAGGGGGGAGGGACTCATTGGAGGAGACGACTGGGGGTTATGCACAGGCGCACGACAGGGGGATACACCGTGTAACAGGCTCTCGAACGCTCAGGCAAAAAGGTTAATGGTGCCGCCCGGCGACTGCGGCTCACGCGCCGTTGTTCCAGCGGCGGTAGAGGCGCGGCTCGACATTGGTGTGGGGGCCTCCGGGGGTTGCGCCACTGCCGCAGAACGGTCTTCGGCACGGTCCGTGCGGGAGGGCGCTTCGCTGCTGGCGGTGCGCTGCGTGGACTGAAGTTCTCTATCCAGCTGGCTGACCTCACTCTCGAGTTTGTCAACGTCCTCTTTCAAGCTGCGGTTACGCGACTCGAGTCGACTGTTCTGGCTCTCCAGTTGCCGGTTGGCACTCTCGAGCTGAGTGTTCTCGCGGGAGAGGCTGCGGTTGGCCGCAGCGAGCCGGCGCTCCCCGGGGGTTGCGGGGTCGTTGACCTGCCCGGTCAATCGGCTTACCGACTGGAAGTGACCGCTCAAACCGCTGGTGTCGATGAGGCTCATGGCGCAACCATAGCGAAGTAGATGATTATTATCAGTTTAGAGGGTGCCTGCGGGGGCGTCAAACCGATGCGAGGCAACCGCACACTTCTCCAAGATCGGTGTAACCCCTCGATCTCCTGTTATCTGCCACAGGGACGCGGCAGTCAGCCTCCAGGGGGCACGGTGTAACGAAATTCGGGGGCTTCGTTGCTCGCACCAAGGCGGCGATTATATCTGTGCCCCTCATGGATCGCGATAGCGGCGAATATCAGCGTCGCTCGGCAGCGGGGCATCATGAAGCAGGTTGTCGACAAAGCGGGTCGCGTACCAGGGAATCAGCAGCGAGCCCTTGGAGCCGAAGCCGTTGAATATCCCCAGCTGCGGCCAGCGCGGATGCCAACCGATAAAGGGGCGCCGATCGCTGGTGGCGGGACGCACCCCGGCCTGCTGGCCGGTCACCTGATACTGCCCCGGTCGGCGCAGGATCCTCGGCAGGGCTCCAAGCAGGCTGTTGCGCGCGGTCTCGGTCGGCTCCGAGTCGAGCCTATCGTGCTCATAGGTGGCACCGAGACGGTACTCGCCGTTACCGCGCGGCATGAGCCAACGTCCGGCATTGACCAGCACATCGGGCAGGGGCTGAGTCAGTTGCAGTGAGAGGATCTCCCCCTTGGCGGGGGTAAAGGGGAGCCAGTCGAACCAGGGGTTGTGCATCGCCCTGTAGCCCTCGCAGAAGATCAACCGCCGGCTGACAAGGCCGCCGATGCGTACCAGCCCATCCTCCAACGCCAGTTCGTCGTAACTCAGAGACACTTGGCGGTAGCTCCCGCTCTGCTGAAGCTGCTGACGCAGCGCTGTGAGCAGCGCTGCGGTATCGAGATAGCCGGTGTGCCTCTGGACAAAGCCGCCGAGCGGGGCAATGAATGGGGGCTCCAGCTCACGGCTGGCCAGCCAGCGCCCCAGGTAGTCACCATAGCCCTCATCGCGTTTGCGCTTTTGCCATACCTGCTGCTCCTTTTCGCGGCGCAGCAGCCGCCACATCGGCTTCTCCATCAACAGCGGCAGGGTCAGACGCTGCTCCAGTTCGCGATAGCGCTGCACGGCATGGGGCAGACAGGCGTCCACGCCGACGGTTTTGACCATACGCTGACCGGTGACCGGATTGATCAGACCCGCCGCCGCGGTAGAGGAGGCGCTGCGGTGTCCGTCGTCCACCACCAACACCCGCTCACCCCGCCCGATGAGCTCCATGGCAAGCAGGCTGCCGGCGAGCCCCTGGCCGAGGATCAGGCTGTCCAGTTCGGCGTGACTCACCCGCGGAGTCAGTGTCGCTTGTTACGCCGGCGCTGCCACACCCATGCAGCGGCGGCAAGGACCGGCAGCAGGGCGATAGCGGCGACGTGTTCCGGCTCGCTCAGATAGTGCAGCAGGCTGAAGCCCTCTCCGCCACGACCGTGGCCGCTATGGGCCAGGGCCGTACCGCAGAGGGGAGTCAGTAACACTGTTGCCAGGGCTTTACGCATCTCATCCTCCTCGTTCAAATTCACCGGTGCCGCGGACACTGGGGCTAAAGCGGTGCTGCGTGATGCGCCACTGCGAGTTCTCGATATGCAGCACCATGCAGGAGGGACCGCCGTAGGTGCGTGAACGACCCGCCGCGCCGGGATTGAGCACCCAGGGGCGCCGCTCCAGGTCCTCACACATCCGGTGGCTATGGCCATAGACCACCACACGGGCGTCGGGGTAGTGCTGGCGCAGCCTTTCATGGCGACGCGAGGCGGGGGTGATACGGTCGCCGTGCACCACAATCAGCCTGCCCCCGGGCAGCTCGAGCGACCGCTCCCGCGGCAGTGCATGGAGAATATCGTGGTCCCGACTGCGCCAGTGGCGCGGCGTGTCGTTGTTACCGCAGACCGCCACCACATTAGCGCACACCTGTGCCAGCTGGTGCAGCACCCCGGCACCGCCGATGTCCCCGGCGTGAACGATCCAGTCACTCCCCTGCACCACCTCGGCCACCCGCGCATCGAATACGCCGTGGGTGTCCGACACCAGTGAGACCTTGACCCGCTCGTTGTCCATTCAGTGCAGTCGCCCCATCACAGCTTACCCTGCCGGCTCACTGGCCGCTAAAGGGCACACCGGTCCCGCCGAGACCGCAATAACCTCCGGGGTTTTTCGCCAGATACTGCTGATGGTAGGCCTCGGCGTAGTAGAAGGGGGGAGCCGCCACGATCTCGGTGCTGATCCGCCCCTTGCCGGCGGCGCTCAGCATCGCCTGATAATGCGCCCTCGAGGCGAGTGCCGCCTCCTCCTGCTGCTGGTCGAAAAAGTAGATACCGGAGCGGTACTGGGTGCCCACGTCATTGCCCTGACGCATCCCCTGAGTCGGATCGTGAGCCTCCCAAAAGCGCGCCAGCAGTTCGGCATAGTCAAGCACCGACGGGTCATAGACCAGGCGTACCACCTCATTATGGCCGGTCATGCCGGTGCAGACCTCCTGATAGGTAGGGTTGGGGGTATAACCGCCAGCGTAGCCGACCATGGTCACATAGACCCCTGCCATCTCCCAAAAATGCCGCTCCGCGCCCCAGAAACAGCCCATGCCGAACATGGCCAGCTGCATCCCCTCCGGGAACGGCGGCACCATGCGATGCCCATTCACATAGTGGTGTTCCGGCACCGACATCGGCGCCTCCCTACCGGGCAACGCCTCCTGCGGTGACGGCATCTGCCCTTTTTCTACCCCGGACATGATTCACTCCTGTCGTTGGCCTGTCTCAACAGTAGCAGAGAAAAGCGCAAGCGACCCCGTTCACCCGCTACTTCCCGGCCTCAACCGCTGAACTGTAGCTGAAGCTCTCCTCGGCATAGACATTTCCCCAGCTATCTTCGACCAACAGCGTCCAGTCCCCCTCCCACATGGGTGAAAGCGCCTTGCTCGACCAGACCCGCCAGCGCGGCCCACCGACGTCGAACTCAACCCGCGAGACCACCTCACCCTCATGCTTCCAGATGTGGCTGACGGACTTGTCGCTCATCCCGCGAAGCTCGGT
>JBNJGC010000202.1:0-4043 GCA_051747405.1 Pseudomonadota bacterium | reverse complement strand
TCATTCAGCACCAGAAGTGGACTCTTACGCACCACCCGGCGGGTGCCCCAGAAACCGGCGGCGCCGATGAGCAGTGCGCCCAGGGGCGGCAGGGCGAGCCAGAGCCACCATTTGAGGCTGTAGCTCAGCTCGAACACTTGGCTGTAGAGGATGTAGGCCACCAGTTCGGCGCCACCGGCGGCGAACAGTCCCGACAGAGCGCCGAGCAGGGCGTACTCAGCCAGATGGCCGGCGCGCAGTTGGCTGCGCCGGGCGCCGAGGGTGCGCAGTAGGGCCCCCTCGTAGAGTCGCTCATCCAGACTGGCCTGGAGCGCCGCATAGAGCACCGCAAACCCGGCCAGCAGGACGAACACCAGTACATACTCCACCGCCAGGGTCACCTGTTCGAGAATACGCCGCACCTGGTCCATGATGCGATCCAGATCGATCACCGTCACCGACGGGAACTCCCGCAGCAACTGCGCCAACTGCCCCTTCTTCTCGTTGGGCAGGTAGAAGCTGGTCATCCAGGTGGCCGGATAGGGGTCGAGTACGCCGGGCGGGAAGATCATGAAAAAGTTGGGGCGGAAAGAGTCCCACTGCACGGTACGCAGGCTGGTCACCGTGGCGGTGAACGCTCCGCTGCCGAAGGAGAAACGCAGCTCGTCGCCGAGCTCCACGCCCATGCGTCTAGCCAGATCCGCCTCCATCGACACCACCTTCTTCCCGTCGGCCCCGCTGCCGAACCATTCCCCCTCGACGATGGTGTTATCGTCGGGCAACTGTTCGCCCCAGGTGAGGTTAAGCTCGCGGTTGATAGCGCCGCGACCACTCTCCTCATCACCGACAAACTCCTTGCTGGGGATGCCGTTGATCTCGGACAGCCGGCCACGCACCATCGGGTAGAGGCCGGCGCTTTCGATATCCCGCGCGGCGAGAAACTCACCGAACTGCTCCACCCGCTCAGGCACCACGTTGACTACAAAGTGATTGGGGGCATCCTCGGGCAAGGAGGTCTGCCAGGTGGCGAGCAGATCCCCGCGCACCAGGGCGATCAGAGCCATCGCCATCAGCGTCAGACCAAAGGCGAGGATCTGACTGACGCTGAGCATCGGACGGCGCCACAGGTTGTTCAGGCCGAACCGCCACGCCACCCCGACCCCCTGGTGCAGGCTACGACTCGCCCGCAACAGCGCCAGGGCCAGCAGCCCCAGGATGAGCAGCGCCACCAGGGCTCCGCCGATCACACCGAGGGTCAGCGCTGCACTGCCGGTGTAGCGCCACATGAGAAAGCCCATCGCCAACAGCGCCGCACCGTAGACCAACCAACCGCGCAGCGGCATCGGCGTCAGCTCGCGCCGCAACACCCGTAGCGCGGGCACCGCCTTCAGCCGCAGCACCGGCGGCAGGGCGAACCCCGCCAGAACGGTGATGCCGGTAAGAAAGCCAATCGCCACCGGCATCAACCCCGGTGCTGGCAGCTGTGCCGGGAGCAGCTCCCGCAGCAGATGGAATAGACCGAACTGCATCAGGTAGCCCGCAACCACCCCCACCGTGCCGCCGATCAGGCCCAGCAGCAGCAGTTGCGGCAGAAACAGGCCCAGGATGTCGCTCTGTACCGCGCCCAGACAACGCATCACCGCGGTGACGTCGAAGTGGCGCTCGGAGTAGCGCCGCGCCCCCATGGCAATGGCCACCCCCGCCAGCAGCACCGCTACCAGACTGGCCAGACCAAGGTACTGCTCGGCCCGGTCCAGCGCGGAGCCGACGCTGGGCCGCCCTTCGCGCACATCCATCAGCCGCTGACTCGGTTCCAGCTGCGGCTCCAGCCACTGTTTGTAGCGGGCAACGGCACGCTCCTCGCCGATAAACTGATAGCTGTAACGCACCCTGCTGCCCGGGCGGATCACATCGGCCCGCTCCAGGTCGGCCCGGTTCACCAGCACCCGCGGGGCAAGACTGGCAAAGTTGCCGTTCCCCCCCGGCTCGAAGGTCAGCACACGGCTAACCGTCAACGGTAAAGAGCCCAGCTCCAGCGTCTCTCCCAGCTCAATATCCAGCAGCGACAACAGCCGCGCGACCACCCAGGCCTCCCCTTCGGGGGGACCGTGACGGCTCACCTGCTCCTCGCCATAAGGGGCATCGGCGGTGCGCAGCTCACCGCGCAGGGGAAAGCGCTCACTCACCGCCCGGATCCCGCCGAGCTGAAAGCTCTCCCCGGCCACCACTACCGAGGGGAAACTGATCACCAGATCGTGCTGCAATCCCAGCGCCTCGGCCTCGCTCAGCCAGGCCTCATCCACCGGTCGTGGTCCAGAGAGTTCCAGATCGGCCCCCAGCAGCTCCGAAGATTGGGTCTCCATCGCCCGCTGGAGCCGGTCGGTAAAGAAGCTGATCGCAGTGGTGGCGGTAACGGCGATGATCAACGCCGAGAGGAGAGTGCGCAGCTCACCGGCACGCCAGTCTCGTCGCAACAGCCGCCAGGCGAGGCGGAGACGGCTCAGCCCCTTAGCGCTCATCGGCCACCACCTCTCCACTCTCGAGCCGGATCTGTCGACCGCAGCGGGCGGCCAGGCGCTCATCGTGGGTGACCAGGATCAGCGTCGTCCCCTGCTCGGCATTGAGGGCGAAGAGCAGGTCGTCGATCTTCGCCCCGGTGGCCGCGTCAAGATTACCGGTGGGCTCGTCGGCGAATAGTACCGCAGGCTCGATGGCGAAGGCGCGGGCGATGGCCACCCGTTGCTGTTCACCGCCGGAGAGTTGTTTGGGATAGTGGCTCAGGCGTGAGCCAAGGCCGACACGCTCCAGCAGTTGCGCCGCCTGGGCTTCGGCCCCTTCCGCACCGGCCAGCTCCAGCGGCAGCATCACGTTCTCCAGTGCGGTCAGGCTGGGTAGTAACTGAAAGGACTGAAACACAAACCCCACGTTGTCACCCCGCAGCCGCGCACGGCCATCCTCATCCAGCCGATTGAGACACTCCCCCACCAGATGGATCTCGCCGCTACTGGGAACATCCAGCCCTGCCAGCAGTCCCAACAGCGTCGACTTGCCCGAGCCGGAGACGCCGACCACCGCCACGCTCTCCCCGGCATTGATATCGAAACTGACCTCGCTCAGGATGGTCAGCTCACCGGCGGCCGTGGCCACTTGCTTGCCCACCCCACGGGCGGAGACAATGGGGGAATTATCGGAGTCTGCTCTCATGCGTAACCTTCTGCTTTCACTGTTATTGCTACTCTCCCTGCCGGCCTGGGGCGGAACCATCATGGTCTTCGGCGACAGCCTTAGCGCCGGCTACGGCCTGGAGGAGGGGCAGGGCTGGGTCGCTCTGTTGAGGGACCGCCTCGAACGTAAAGGGTTCCCCTACAAAGTGGTCAACGCCAGTATCAGCGGCGATACCACTGCCGGCGGCCTGTCACGCATCGACCAGGCGCTGAGGCAACACCAGCCTGATATCCTGCTGCTGGAACTGGGCGCCAACGACGGCCTGCGCGGTCTCTCACTCAAAGCGATGGAGAACAACCTTAACAGCATCATCGAAAAGGCCAAAGCGGCAGGGGCGGAGGTGCTTCTCATCGGCATGCAGATGCCGCCCAACTACGGTCCGCGCTATACCGAGGTCTTCGCCAAGATCTATGAGCGCCTGGCCCGCAGACACGAGCTCCCCGCCCCTCCCTTCCTGCTGGAGAGCGTCGCCCTGGAGCCGACATTGATGCAGGCGGACAACCTCCACCCCAACGCCCAGGGTCAGCCGCTGCTGCTGGATACCGTTTGGCCTGCGCTGGCGCCGGTGTTGGAGCAAACATCTGGGCATGGCAACTAAATGTAACTACAATGCACACCCAGCGAACATATATACCGGAAAGCCCATGGAATCGAAGACCGCCCGCCTCACCGTCCTTATCGACCCGAACAAAAAACGCGCCTTTGAGCAGCTCTGTGCCGAACAGGACCTGACCGCCTCACAGGTGGTCCGCCAGCTCATCCGGAACTACCTGACCGAGCACGGTGTGGATTACACCACCACAGAAGCAACCGGCAAGGACACAGTCTAGGCAATGCGC
>JBNJGC010000201.1:0-4075 GCA_051747405.1 Pseudomonadota bacterium | reverse complement strand
ATCAAACACGCTGAAGAGCCTGCTCGCCTGGTTCCGGCCATCCGCCTGACCATCCTCTCCGTGCCGGCCCATGGGGTATTGCTGGCGGTGGGGTTGGTTGCTCGTTTCTAGTTTCTAGTTTCTAGTTTCTAGTTGCTGGTTGTTAGTTGTTAGTTGTTAGTGGTGAGGTACACTTTGCCAGCAACCAGCAACCAGCAACCAGCAACCAGCAACCAGCAACCAGCAACCAGCAACCAGCAACCAGCAACCAGCAACCAGCAACCAGCAACCAGCAACCAGCTAGCAGATCCTTGGCAGCGGCTCGTCCTCAAGTTCGGGCAGCAGTCGCTCCCCGCCCAGTTCGGTCTCCAGTACCAGCCGTCTCCCCGTCTCCTCGATCTGGCCGATGAGGGCCGCCTCCCTGCCCTGGGGCAGAGCCTGCCAGCGTTGCAGGGCGGTTTCGGCCTGTTCGGCGGCGACCACGGCCACCACGCGCCCTTCGCAGGCGAGGTAGAGCGGGTCGTAGCCGAGGATGTCGCAGACCGAGCGGACCGCATCGTTCACCGGGATCGCCGGTTGCAGCAGGCGGATAGCGTGACCGCCGGCGTGGATCAATTCGTGCGCCACGGTGGCCAGTCCGCCGCGGGTGGGGTCGCGCATAAAGCGCAGTCCCGGCAGCCCCAGCAACGCCTGGGTGAGTGGCAGTACGCTGGCGGCATCGGAGCGCAGGTCGCCGCTGAGGCCGAACTCCTCTCGCGCCAGCATCACTGCGGTGCCGTGGTCGCCCACCGGGCCGCTGACCAGGATTTGATCGCCCGGGCGGATCGTCTCCATACCGAGGCGCAGAGCTGTGTCGCGCACCCCTACACCGGTGGTGGCCAGGTAGAGGCCGCTCCCCTCGCCGCGGGGGACCACCTTGGTATCGCCGGCGACTATCGCCACGCCCGCCGCTTCGGCAGCCCGACCCAGGCTGGCGATGAGGCGCGCCAACTGGTCCAGCTCCAGCCCCTCTTCGATAAAGGCGTTGAGGGTCAGGCTGTGGGGGGTAGCGCCGCTGACCGCCAGGTCGTTGACCGTGCCGTGCACCGCCAGGGAGCCGATGTCGCCGCCGGGAAACTCCAGCGGCTTGACCGTGAAACCGTCGGTGGTAATCACCACCTCGCCCTCGGGGAGAGCCAGCGGCGCGGCGTCCAACCCGGTGTGTGAGCGCTCACGGTAGAGGGGCGCGAAGAGCTGCTGGATCAGCTGCTGCATGCGCCGACCGCCGTTGCCGTGTGCCAGGGTGATGTGGGTCATGCCCGGCAGTCTACTCCGCGCGGCAGGCCGCTTCCACCAGCTGGCCCCAGGCCAGGCCGGCATCGTTTCCCGGTAGCTTCTGCGGAAGCCGTACCGTAAAGCCCTCCGCCTCCAGCAGCGATACCGCCATTTCGCACAGCAGCCGGTTCTGGAACACCCCACCGGTGAGGCCCACCGTCTCGATGCCTTGTTCGCTACGGCTCTTTTGTGCCAGCGTCAGCAGACTCCGGGCCAGGCTCAGGTGGAAGCGAAACGCCCGCCGGGCCACGCTTTGCTTGGTCTCCAGCAGCAGGGGGAGCAGCGGCTGCCAATCGCTCTGCCAGAGCCCCTGCGGCGCCTGCTCAAGCGGCAGCGTGATCGCCTCGCCGGGCCCCTGCGCCGCCGCCTCCAGCCACATCGGCGCCTGCCCTTCGAAGCTGCTTTGTTGGCAGACGCCCAGCAGGGCCGCGGCGGCATCGAAGAGGCGACCTGCGGAGCTGGTGGTGGGGCAGTT
Organism: Pseudomonadota bacterium; assembly: GCA_051747405.1. Lineage (GTDB taxonomy): Bacteria > Pseudomonadota > Gammaproteobacteria > Thiohalomonadales > Thiohalomonadaceae > JAPHTQ01. Next base: position 2,307 of record JBNJGC010000201.1, on the reverse strand, counting down.
GAGCCCGCGCTGCCAGGCCTGGCTCAGCAACGCCGCCTCCGGTGGGGCGTCGGGCCAGGGTGTGTCGCTCTCCAGGCAGAGCGCCAGGGCGCTGCGCCACGGCTCCCGCGCCGCCCGCTCGCCGCCGGGCAGGCGAAAGGGGCGCAGACGGCTGAAGCGCTGCCAGTGCCCCGGTCGCCCCAGCAGGGTCTCACCGCCCCAGAGGGTCGTGTCGGGACCGAAACCGGCACCGTCCCAGGTGGCGACCAACCACTGTTCGCCCTCATCCTCCGGCCAGTATTCGGCAAACAGCGCCGAGGCGTGGGCGTGGTGGTGGTAGACCGCCTGTAGCGCCAGCCCCGACTGCCGCGCCCAGCGGCTGGCGTAGTAGTCGGGATGGGCGTCGCAGACGACGGTCTCGGCCTCGGTGCCGTAGAGCTGCTGCAGGCTGCGGCAGGTCTGCTCGAATACCTGTGTGGCCCGGGGCGAGTGCAGTTCGCCGATGTGGGGGGAGAGCACGGCACGCTCCCCCCAGGCCAGGGCGATGGCGTTTTTCATCTCGCCGCCGACGGCGAGCAGGGGGCGGGGGAGGGGAAGGGGCAAGGTCAGTTCCAGCGGGGCGTTGCCGCGGCCCAGGCGCAGTGGCCTTGGGTTGCCGGCGATGCTGCGGTAGAGCGGGTCGTCGGCGGGACGGCGGATGGGGCGGTTGTGGTGGAGGTAGCCGTCGGCGATGTTTGCCAGACGTTGTTGCGCCTCGCTCTCGTCGGTGAGTACCGGCTCGCCGCTGAGGTTGCCGGAGGTGGCCACCAGCGCCGTGCCGAAGTCGTGGAGTAGCAGGTGGTGCAGCGGCGAGTAGGGCAGCATGGCGCCGAGTTCGTTCAGCTCGGGTGCGAGATTGTGCGGGAGTGTTTCGGTATCGCCGCGGCGGCAGAGGACGATGGGGCGTAGCGGCGAGCGCAACAGTGCCGTTTCGTCGCCAGTGGGGACGAGGTGGCGACGTAATGCATCCAGCCCGTCCTCCCCTTCGAGCGGGAACATCACCGCCAGTGGCTTGTGTGGACGGGCCTTGCGTTGGCGCAGTCGGTCGATGGCGGCGGCGTTGGAGGCGTCGCACATCAGGTGGTAGCCGCCGATCCCCTTGACCGCGACGATGCCCCCGTCGCGCAGCAGTTCGATGGCGGCGGCGAGGCTCGTCTCGTTGTCCTCGTGTTTAATCCCGTCGTTGTGAAACGAGAGCCGGGGCCCGCACTCGGGGCAGGCGGTGGGCTCGGCGTGGAAGCGTCGGTCGCGCGGATCCTCGTACTCCGCTCTACAGGCGGCGCAGAGAGGGAAGCCGGCCAGGGCGGTACTGGCGCGGTCGTAGGGCAGGGTGTCGATGACGGTGTAGCGCGGGCCGCACTGAGTACAGTTGATAAAGGGGTAGCGGTGGCGTCGGTCGTGAGGGGTATGCAACTCCCGCAGACAGTCGTCACAGACGAACTGGTCGGGGGGGAGGTAGGCCCGCTCCCCCTCGCCATCGCGGCTGGGGAGGATGCGAAAATCGCTACTGGGGGGGCGCTCGACAGTGTGCTGTGCAAGCAGCCGCGGTCTGGCAAGCGGCGGCGGATTGTTTAGCAGGGTGTGCTGCACCGCATCAAGCTTGGCCGGCTCCCCCTGGAGTAGCAACTGCACCTCCGCGCCGCGGTTCTCCACCCAACCGGTGAGACCGGAGGCCGTGGCTGTGCGGTAGACAAAGGGGCGGAAGCCAACCCCCTGCACCTGCCCTCCGAGGCGAAGCAGGCGGCTGTGTGGTGAGGAGCGGGCCGTCGTATCGTGCATGGACCACTAGGCGGGCAGGTGCTGGTCGATAAAGTTGCGGACCTCGTTGGCCGGTTTGGCGCCGCCGAAACGGGCCACCTCTTCGCCGTCGACGAACATGATGAGGGTGGGGAAGCCCCGTAGCTTGTAGTGGCCGGCCAGCTTCATGTTCTCATCGGCATCGATCTTGGCAAGCCTTACCGCCCCCTCGTACTCCGGGATCACCTTCTCCAGCACCGGGGCGATCATCAGGCAGGGGCTGCACCAGTCGGCCCAGAAGTCCACCAGCACCGGTTGCTGGTGGGAGGCCTTGATGACCTCCTTGTCGAACTGTTCACCGTCGATATCGAAGATGTAGGGGGAGTCGCTTGCCATGGGGGTATCCTAAAGTGGGTAAAGACGGGGAATATTGCGGCGCAACGTGCTATTTTTCAAGCCAATGGAGATTTATCACCCACACCCCTGGGACCTGACGCCGAAGGAGGCCATCGCCCTGCAGCAGGAGCTGCGTGCCTCTGTCCGGGTGGAGGA
>JBNJGC010000200.1:0-4077 GCA_051747405.1 Pseudomonadota bacterium | reverse complement strand
TTTGGCGTCCATTACAGATCGTCCCGTTGAAAGCATCCAAAGCTTGATCTCAAAAGTTTACCCGTACAACGTGTTTAGAACACTACAGGCCGTTAGTTTGTGGCGCCCCCGGCCCGAAACGGCCTTGGTTGAGACCGTTTCGGGTCGGCTTGGCGCATTCAGTTGCGACTGGGGTAGACGCCCACATGGGCGATGCAGTAGGTCATGCCGAGCTGCGGCGGGATGGTGGCAAACGGCTGGCCTCCGCCGGTGTTGTCGATGGAGACGGAGCCACTGTCTCCGGAGACATTAAGGCCTTTTAGAGGAACCGTGTTTGTGCCGTCGGTACTGTAAATGCTTGCTTTACCCGCTGCGGCGGCGAGGTAAGTCTCACTGGTTGGAGTCTGCTCTGTAGCCGATGCAGTGCTAACGTCAAGACGTCCACCACCACCGCTCCCACTCGGCGTGAAGGTGGCCCCGTGATTGTGCGTGGGCAGGCTGTCGGTGGTCAGGGTAGTGGTTTCAGTGCCGCGTCGCTGCCCCAAAGGGACGGGGTAGAGGCCGGGGCCCCGGCCCGCGCCCACGGCGCTGCGCCCGCGCAGGTCGGGCAGGGCGAAGTTGGTTACGCCGTCGCCGCCGTAGTTGGTGCCCAGCAGGGAGAAAAGGGCCTGATACTGACTGATGGGTACCAACTGGCCCGCGGCGGCGATGTGGGTGTTGGCGGGGCAGAAATTGGCGGCGGTGACGCAGATGGAGCCGAGATAGTCGTCACCGTTGCCGCCGCACGCCAGGGCCGGGGCGGAGGTGAGCAGGGCGGCACCGGCCAGGGTGGTGCCGGCGGCGGTGCGGAGGCTCAGTTTCTTGAGATTCATCGGTTTTCCTTTGCGAATCGTTGGTTTTCGGAAACGGCTTCGGGGACGCTCCTCGCACACTCGGATCATGGATGGGACGGATAGATGCCCTCGTTAGCGATGCAGTAGGTGAGGCCGAGCTGGGGCGGCATGTTCGGGAACGCGTCGCCCCTGCCGGTGCTGTCGACGGTGACGGTGCCGCTGCTGCCGGAAATATTGAGGCCTTTGAGCGGCACGGTATTCGTACCATCGGTGCTATAGATCGATGCTCTTCCAGCAGCTTCAGCAAGGTAGGTACTTGAGGTTGGCGTTTTTTCAGTGGCAGATGCCGTACTGACGTTGAGGCTCCCTCCCCCACTTCCGCTCGGATTGAACGTCGCCACATGGTTGTGGGACGGCATGTGGCCGATATCCAGGTTGATGAAGTCGATGCCGCGTCGCTCGCCCCAACGGACTTCGCTGAGGCCATTGCCCCGGCCCATGCCCACGGGAGTACGGCCACGCAGGTCGGGGAGGGCGAAGGTACTCCGGCCGTTGCCACCGTAGGTGGCGCCGATAATGGAAAAGAGGGCGGGGTTTGAAGAAACGGAGAGGAGCTGGCCGTTGGCCGGGAGGTAGTTATCCGCCGGACAGAAGTTGGCGGCAGTGGCGCAGATGGTGCCCAAGTAGGGCATGGAGGGACACGCCTGGGTCGGTGCGGCGGCGAACAGGACGCTACCGGCGAGAATACCGCCCACCGCTATGCGAAAATTCGTTACTTTCATAGAAGGTTCTCTCCCCTCGATATCCCTTCCGGATGGTCGCCGGGCTGTCCGGCGACCTCTCCTGGTCAGTAGGTCAGTTCGCCGTTATCGTTTTTGATGTCAGGCAGCTTCAGGCTGGTGGCGCGGAAATGGCCATTGCTCATACGGCAGTCGGCGTAGAGCACGCCGTCCTTGATCATGATGCTGCCACAACTCTTCTGGAAGCTGCCGGCGCAGGTCTTGGTCTGTTTGAGCACCCCAGCTGATCTCGCTACAGCGTTATAGCTTCAATTCAAATACAACGTACCGTAATCCTCACACACGCTTTTTGCTTTTTCCATCAATCATGTCAAAAGTTTACAATTATTACATTTGCTGTAGAGCCATCAAAATGCCTGGGTTCAAATCACGCCACCTCTATCCAAGACAGTGCCCCTCTGGAAAACAGGCTCCCGGTGGGGTAGCCAGGAGGTGGTTATCGCCTCAGGTTTTGATGTCTGCTATTCAGTTTCGACATGTCATCCATGGTTCACTTTCGCTCGCCTTTTCAACCCATGCCTGACGCGCCACATGGTTGCGCCTTATCCCTTGACACTCACGGGCACAGCCTTCAGCCAATACCACTCGAGGGTGGTTTGGGGCCAGTCCCTGCAGGACACTTTCCACCCGCAGAGAGCGGGCATGAACGAATTTACGTTCATCATCAGCCACCAGAGACCCGGGAGATCCGCCAGGGGTGACTTGTCCCACACAGGTTGTGCCCTTAAAATCGTCGCTGAATTGACTCGGTCCACCCCCTACAGTGAAGCGTGTGTTAAACGGACTTATCCCCCGACTATTGATACTGCTCATCAGCCTCGCGCTGCTGAACGCATGTGGCACGGCAGACGCCCCGGCGCAACCGAAGGCCACTGCCGGCGTGCTGGATCTTCGCGGCTGGGACTTTGCACAAAACCCCAGAGTACGCCTCGCCGGCGAGTGGGAGTTCTACTGGGATATACTGCTGCCGACAGAGGGGGGCGCTCCCGCCACGACAGGGGCCCTATTACAGGTTCCCGGCAGCTGGTCACGCCAGAGCTCCGCCGGCACGTCACACAGCGCCGCTGGCCACGCCAGCTACCGCTTGCAACTGCTGCTCGACCCGTCGGCCCCCTCCCCGTTGATATTGCGCATTCCCGACGTCTACTCCGCCTACACCCTCTGGGTCAATGGCCAAAAGCGCAGCCATGTAGGGGAGGTTGCCACCCGCGCCGCTGATGCCCGCGCCGCCAGCGGCGAGAGACTCATCGAGCTGGAGCACGACGGTACACCCATCGAGTTACTACTCCATGTGAGCAACTACACCAGTCGCCATGGCGGGATCGTACGCGCTCCCAGTCTCGGCCAGCCCGAGGCAATCGGCACCGCCGCCACCCGCGATAAGGTAATCGCCAGCGGCATCTTCACTGCCATCTTCGTTCTCGGCCTGACCCAGCTAGTGATCTACCTATTCCGCCACCGAGAACCGGCCTCACTCTTTTTCGGCCTCTCCTCCATCATTTGGGCGATCCGGGTGCTATTCGAGATGCAGCTGTTGCCGGCGCTGGGGCTCAATGTACCGATCACTTTTGCCCAGCGGATGGACAGCAGCACACTGTTACTCTCGGCACTGTTCTATATCACCTTTCTGCGCACCGCCTTCCCCAACGAGTACACCCCTTGGGTGTTGCGCCTCGCCTGGGCCTTCGGCATCAGCTACCTGCTTATCGCGATTTTTGCTCAACCACTCACGCGGGGCCTGCTCTTTCAGTACTACCTTTGGCTGGTCGCCCTGCTGCTGCTACACGGGGTCTACGTCACCCTGCGTGCCGCCCTCAACCAGCGCGAGGGGGCTCTGCTGCTGCTACTCTCGGCGACAGCCATTGCCCTGTTCGGCGGCTTTCAGATACTCAACCTGGAGCTCTCAGGCACACGCGCCTTCTACACCAGTTTCGGTGTGTTGATTTTCGTCATGCTCAACACCATCCTCATCTCCCGCCAAGCCGGCCACGCCTTCACCCGCATAGAAGGGCTGGAGCGCACCCTGCGTCGGGCCAACCGCCTCAAAGATGAGTTTCTGGCCAACACGTCACACGAGCTGCGTACCCCCCTCCACGGCATGGTTGGTATCGCCGAGTCGCTGCAGGAGGAGTGCCGCAAGGCCCCGGCGAGTGCCCAGGACGGTCTACGGCTAATCATTGCCAGCGGCCAGCGTTTGGGCCGGCTGGTCGATGACATACTCGACTTCACCCGTCTGCGCCACGACGATCTCAAATGCCGGCCCGAAGCGGTGGACTTGGCTGGCACCATCAGCACCGTACTCGACACCTGCCGCGTATTGGTCGGTGAACGCCCGGTCGAACTGGTCAGCAGTGTGCCGAGCCCATCCCCCTGCGTCACTGCCGACCCCAACCGTCTGCAGCAAATCCTCTTCAATCTGGTCGGCAACGCCGTCAAATTCACCGACGCCGGGGAGGTCTGTGTTG
>JBNJGC010000199.1:2391-4107 GCA_051747405.1 Pseudomonadota bacterium | reverse complement strand
AGTAGATGGCTGGTTTTCTTTCTGATACTCCTGCTGGGGCTGACACCCTTTGCCGGCAGCCATGCTGTTGTAGCGTCGAATACCATCCAGGATGGAGCCGCCCATAGCCACGAGGTGATGCAGCACCACATGGCCGACAGCGCTGATTGCGATCATTGCGCCACGGCTCCCGACTGCAGTAACGGCAGTTGTCACTGCCTCCAGTGCGGTAGCTGCCACGCCACCATTTTCCCCAAGACGCCTGACAGCCCCAGCACAAGCCCTTCACACCTTAGCCCTTCTGCGCACAGCGGCTCGTTAACCCACCACCCCTTCACCCTCTATCGCCCACCCAGGGCTTAACTCCTTCTGCAACACACAACACATCGCACTGAAATCGTAATGACTCGTGCCCGGTGAGGAGTCGTAACCATAGGATGCGCTGAGCCTGCGAAGCGCATCATTGCCAAGACTTCTCCCTTGGCGGGAACAACACCCCAGTCACAGCCTGCACCAGGCCTGTGCGGTCTATTTTCAGGGGGCGAGTCGTTAACCCAAGCCATTTTTTTGAGGGCGAAAGGTGCCCCTGCGCCATCGCCCCGGAAGGAGTTACACATGTCCAGAAGCATCACGCCCTACAGCGCGGGATTCAACCTCTCGCGCCGCCGTTTCGTTCAGGGTCTCGCCGCCGGAGCGGCCATTGCCGGCCTCTCCCCCTCAGCGCTGGCCGCTGCCATACGGCAGCAGCAACCCGAACTCCTGCGCGGCAAGACCTTCAACCTCACCATCGGGGAGCAATCGGTCAACTTCACCGGCACCGCCGCACGCGCCACGACCGTCAACGGCAGGCTGCCGGCACCGATACTGCGTTTTCGCGAGGGCGACGAGATCACCCTCAACGTCACCAACCTGCTCAGTGAGGACAGCTCCATCCACTGGCACGGCCTCATCCTGCCAAGCGCCATGGACGGCGTACCCGGCATATCCGACGGCTTTCACGGGATTAAACCCGGCGAGACATTTACCTACCGCTTCCCGGCCATTCAGAGCGGCACCTACTGGTACCACAGCCACTCCGGATTCCAGGAACAGACCGGTCTCTACGGCGCCATCATCATCGATCCGGCGGAGCCCGAACCGTTCAGCTACGACCGTGACTACGTCGTCGTCCTCTCCGACTGGAGCGACGAAGACCCCAACGATATCTACCGCAAGTTGAAGAAACTCAGTCACTACTACAACTTCAGTGAACGCACCCACGCCGACCTGATGCATGACATCCGCAACAAGGGCGTTGCCGCGACCTGGGGCGACCGGAAGATGTGGAACCGGATGCGCATGACCGATCGCGACCTCTCCGATGTCACCGGCTACACCTACACCTTCCTGATGAACGGCCAGACCCCGGCCACAGGCTGGACCGGCCTGTTCAACCGCGGCGAGAAGCTGCGCCTGCGCTTTATCAACAGCGCGGCGATGACCTTTTTCGATGTGCGCATTCCGGGCCTCAAAATGACCGTGGTCGCCGCCGACGGCCAGTATGTCGAACCGGTCACGGTCGACGAGTTTCGAATCGGCGTGGCCGAAACCTACGATGTCATCGTCGAGCCCGATGGCGATAGCGCCTACACCCTCTTCGCCCAGGCGATGGACCGCTCGGGCTACGCGCGTGGCACCCTCACCCCGGACCCATCCGTTACTGCCGATATTCCACAAATGGACCCGGTACCCAGTCTG
>JBNJGC010000199.1:0-2291 GCA_051747405.1 Pseudomonadota bacterium | reverse complement strand
GGCATGGATCACAGCGGCCACGACATGGGGGCGATGGACGGCGCGATGGCGCAGGTTTCTCCGCCCCACACCGAACGGGCGGTGTTCAATATGTCCGACTTCAACGGCAAACCGGTGCAGCACGCCGCCACCGAGTACGGCCCCCATGTCGACATGCGCGCCGAGCAACCCCGCTATCGCCTCGACGATCCCGGCGTCGGCCTGCGCAACAACGGGCGCCGCGTACTCACCTACGCCGATCTCTACCACCTTCGGGGCACGGTCGACCCGCGCGATCCGGACCGCGAGGTCGAGCTGCACCTGACCGGCAACATGGGACGCTACATGTGGTCCATCAACGGGGTGAAATTTACCGACGCCGAACCGCTGCGCTGGAAGCTCGGTGAGCAGGTACGTGTCACCCTGGTCAACGACACCATGATGAACCACCCGATGCACCTGCACGGCATGTGGAGCGATCTGGAGACCGGCGACAACGACTACCTGCCGCGCAAACACACGGTAATCGTCCAGCCCGGCTCGCGTATCAGCTACCGGGTCACCGTCGATGCCGAAGGCAGCTGGGCATACCACTGCCACCTGCTCTATCACATGCTCGGTATGTTCCGTACCGTCACCGTCAGCTAAGGAGAACCATTATGTTGAATCGAATCGTACTGCCAATGCTGGCGCTGGGCTTTTCCGCCACGGTTCACGCCATGGGCGTCGAGGATGACCCGCTGCTGGCGATGGTCAAACTCGACAAGCTTGAGGTCCATGAGAACAGCGACGGCCCCAACCCGTGGTCGTGGAAGGCGGACGCCTGGGTTGGCCGGGACCTGCACAAACTGTGGCTCAAGACCGAAGGGGAGTATCACGACGGCGAGACCGAGGAGATGGAGTTGCAGCTGCTCTACTCCCGCGCCATCACCCCCTTCTGGGATCTGCAGCTCGGGGCCCGTCGCGACTTCAAACCCGAGCCCGAACGCGACTGGCTGGCCATCGGCGTCAATGGCCTTGCGCCCTACCTGTTCGAGGTGGATGCCGCACTCTTTTTCGGCGAAGACTCCCGTGCCGCCGCACGCCTCGATGCCGAATATGAGTACCTCTTCAGCCAGCGCCTGGTATTGATCCCGGAGCTGGAGGCCAACCTCTATAGCAAGGCGGATGAGGAGCTGGGTATCGGAAAGGGGCTTGCCGATCTGACACTGGGCCTGAGGCTGGCCTACGAGGTCCGTCGCGAGTTCGCCCCCTATATCGGCTATAGCTGGACCGGGTTATACGGCGACACCGCCGACTACGCCGAGGCGGTCGGTTCCGATACCAGCGAGGGGGCCTGGGTGGCAGGCATCAAGGCCTGGTTCTAGGATAGCAATCAGGGGAGCGGTATACCGCTCCCCTCCTGAAAAGGCAATTCACCATGAAAAGCGAACAAACCCTCTTCTGGTCAACATAATGCTGCTACTGATAGGCGTGCATATCGTCGGCGTAGTCGTTTCCAGTTGGCTCCACCGCGAGAATCTGGTTCGCACCATGAGCATCGGAAAAAAGCCGCTGCTGAAACAGTCAACGGCTACTTTGGCGGCAATGTTTGCGTATAGGCCAGTATGGCCAATTGGTCTGCCATCGTCAGGGAACGGAAGGGGGGCATCGATTCATTATGGCGCCAGCGTCCGCGCATACCTGGGCCCATCGGCATCTCCGAGCCGGGATGGCCGTTACGGATCTTGTGCCAGGTCTCCCACGGATTACCCTGCGCCACCGTACCGACAAACTCCGGGTCGGATGGATCACCACTGAAGTTCAGGTTGCGCCCATCCTCATCATGACAGCGGGCGCAATTATTGTTGTACAGCTCCTTGCCGCGTTTCAGATCTACGCCGCCAACTCTCTTGCTTTCGCTATCGATATCGCTTGCCATGTCGACCTGGCCATTCACCACAAAGCCAACGAGAAACTCCATCGCCTGCGGCGGCAAGAAGCGATCATAGCCATGGTTGGCATCGGCCAGAATTTGCAACACCTCTGCCGCCTCACCGCCGGCATAACCACGGATCCCCTTGATGCCGGTATAATGACTTCCCGTGGCATAGGCACCGGACCGGCCACGGTAGTCCCAACCGTGGCACTCTTTGCAGCGCCAGGTATCGGCGCCCCGCTTCGCGCCGGACTCAGGGTAGGCAGGGTGGGTCGAGGTCGGCATCGGCAGATCTAGTTCAGCCCACCACTTGTCATACAATCGACCGCCGTGGGAAAGCGGATCATCCTGCGGAACATTCGCGTCCCAGGCCGGACGCTGCGAACCGGCATAA
>JBNJGC010000198.1:0-4158 GCA_051747405.1 Pseudomonadota bacterium | reverse complement strand
ATGATCTACCTTATCTATAACAATCTGCTGTTGGTTGCCAAATCCTCTACCGCCAAGGGGGAGGTGCCGGCCTTTGTCGGAATGTGGTGGGTGCAGTTGTTGCTGTTGGCGCTATTGGTCGTTCTTATGAGCCGGGGGCGGCGTCTGCGCACTGCAGGGGGTGGCGGATGAAACGGCTTGACCGCTACATCATGCGTACGGTGTTTACGCACACGTCGCTGGTCCTTATGGTGCTGTTGGGACTCTATTTCTTCAGCACGCTGATTAAGGAAATGGGCTTTGTCGGCAAGGGTGCTTATGACAACAAGGATGCGGTGGTCTTCAGTCTGATGTTGCTGCCGCGTCAGGTCTACGAGCTGTTCCCATTGGTGGCTTTGATCGGCAGTATGTTGGGGCTCGGGGCGCTGGCCAGCCACAGCGAATTGACAGTAATGCGTGCGGCGGGTGTCTCGGTTCGCCGTTTGACGGTCTCTGTGCTCAAAGCGGGGTTGGTGATGATCCTTCTGGTGACGGCTTTGGGTGAGATGGTGGCGCCGGAGCTGGAGAAAGAGGCGAGCACTATGCGGCTCAAGGCGATGGCGCGGAGTATCACCCTGAATACTGGTGACAGATTGTGGGCGAAGGATGGGGAGAGTTTTGTTGCTATTCGTCGCCTGGAGCCCGACGGTCAGGCTCATGGTGTGCAGCTGTACCGGTTGAATGAGCAGCGGTTGAGCGAGATCGCAGTGGCGCGTTCAGCCCGCTATCGCAACGGGGAGTGGTTGTTGAGTGAGGTGCAGCGAACCCGCTTTGATGGTGACGGGGTGGTCACGGAGCATGTCGATTCGCTGGCCTGGTCCAGCCGCTTGGCGCCGGAGATAATCAATATAGCGAGTATGAAACCGGAGAACCTAGCCATATGGGAGCTAAGTAGTCTGGTTGATTTTATGCGGGAGAACGGTCTCTCCTCCCAGCGTTACGAGGTGGCGATGTGGGTTCGGCTGTTTGTCCCGCTAGCCACCGCAGGGATGATTCTGTTGGCACTGCCCTTCGTCTTCGGCTCCATGCGTGCGGTAGGGGTAGGCGCCAGAGTGATGGTTGGGGCAATGATTGGTATCGTCTTCTACATAGCGAATAATGTCATCTCGCGTATGGGTTTGCTCTATGATATCCCGCCGCTGCTCAGCGCCGCGCTGCCGACACTGTTGGTTTTTGTCGCCTGGCTACTGTTGATGCGGCGCGCCTCCTAAAGTGAACTTGTCGCTGTCTGTTTTGTCAGTTAATCCAATGCAACCTACAAACTGGAGTGTGACCGTGTTGCGAAGCCTTCTCTTCTTTCTCCTCCTGATGGTTGTCCTGCCGCTGTCGGCAGCGACGTTCAAGCCGTTCGATGCCAAGTATGAAGTGGAGTATAACGGCTTTAAGGTTGGAGAGATGCGCCAGAGCCTAAAAAAACGTGATGACGGTACCTATCTGATGCAGACCGAGGCCTACGCCACTGGCGTTGCTGCCTGGTTTGCACGCGACCGTGTCATTGAACGCAGTATTTGGCGCTATCATGAAGGGGTGATTCGCCCTTTGAGCTATCGCTATCACTATGCCGGTGGACGCAAAAAGGAGCTTGAAGAGCGTCTTGAGTTCGACTGGGAGGCGATGAAGGTGAACTCTTCCTATAAAGGCAGGGAGGAGCAGCTTCCCCTCTCAGTGGGGGTCTATGACAAGCAGCTCTATCAGTTGGTTCTGCGCCATGAGTTGGGGCAGGGGAAGCGCCGTTTCGAGTATGCGGTGGCCGATCGCGGCAGACTGCGTGACTACCACTTCGAGCTCGTCGGTGAGGAGCAGATCGAGACGCCGTTTGGCAAAATGAACGCGGTTAAGCTACGCAAAGAGGATGCGGAGCTCTGGCTGTTACGCGCCTTCGATTATCTGGTGGCGCGGTTGGAGAAGAGCGATGATGGTGATCATATGGTCAGCCGTATCGTTCGGAAATCCCCCTAAAGCAGCGGTCACTTTTTTCGCTGTTTGGGCGTGACCACCAGCTCAGTCATCGAGTAGCGGTCGTGCCAGGTTAGCTGCTCCTTGTCGAACAGCGACCAGATGAATCCCAGCCCGAAGGCGAGCCAGGAGAAGGTGGCGACGATAAAACGCAGCATCAGCTGCCAGAGGCTGATCGGCCCTGACTGGCGGTTCTGCAGCTTAACCCGCCAGGCGCGCATCCCCAGCGTCTGTCCGCCGTGGCTCCAGAACCAGGCAAAGAAGGTGAAGAGGATCAGCAGCAGATAGAAGCGAAAGGCGAGCAGCGCCGGCATCGTCGGTTGCTCTCCCAGCAGCGGGGCGGCAGGCAGGGCCGCGAGAAACAGTATCGCCGCCAGCAGCATGCTGTCGTAGAGGATGGCGGCGAGGCGACGTAGCAGGCCGCAATGGGGGAGTGGTGTGTTTTCCTCGGTCATGGTTCATCTGCGGATGGTTAAGTGGCGGGGAGTATACCACTTTTCTTTATGTCCCTGGCTCTATCCAGTATCATTCAGAGTATGGCTGTTCCCGCAGTCAGGGCGTCTCAGGGCGTTCTGTGTCGGCGGGCGGTAACCCACTCGGACCCACTTTACGATAAGGCTCTACCCTCATGCTGATCCTCCGCGGAAGCCCGGCCCTCTCTCCGTTTCGTCTGCAAAAACTGACCGACTCGCTGCGCGAGGTGATCCCGGATCTTGCCCACCTCTACGCCGAGTATCTCCACTTTACCGATGTGGAGCGCAGCCTCGACGAGGGCGAGAGAGCGACCCTGGAGCGGCTGCTCACCTACGGGCCGGCGATCAGCAGCGAGGAGCCGCAGGGGCAGCTGCTACTGGTTATCCCGCGCATCGGTACCATCTCACCCTGGGCCTCCAAGGCGACCGATATCGCCCACAACTGCGGCCTGGAGAAGATCCGCCGTATCGAGCGGGGCACCGCCTACTACCTCCGCCGCGGCGATGGCGAGCTGACCGACCACGAGCTCAAGCAGGCCGCGGCTCTGCTGCACGACCGCATGATCGAGCAGGTGCTGGAGTCGACCGAGGAGGCCGAGGGGCTGTTCCTCACCCAGGAGCCGACGCCGATGCGCCAGGTGGACATCCTCGGTGGCGGCAAGGGGGAGCTGGAGCGGGCCAACGCCGAGTGGGGCCTGGCGCTGGCACCCGATGAGATCGACTACCTGGTGGAGAACTTCACCACCCTGGGGCGCAACCCCTCCGACGCAGAGCTGATGATGTTCGCCCAGGCCAACTCCGAGCACTGCCGCCACAAAATCTTCAATGCCGACTGGATCATCGACGGTCAGGAGCAGGACAAGTCGCTCTTCGCCATGATCCGCAACACCCACCAAAAGAATCCGGGCAAGACCCTGTCGGCCTACAAGGACAACTCCGCGGTGATCGAGGGCTCCGAGGCGGGCCGTTTCTTCCCCGAGCCGGGAACAGGTGAGTACCGCTACCACAAGGAGCCGATGGCGATCCTGATGAAGGTGGAGACCCACAACCACCCCACCGCCATCTCGCCCTTCCCCGGTGCCGCCACCGGCTCCGGCGGTGAGATCCGCGACGAGGGGGCCACCGGTCGCGGCTCCAAGCCCAAGGCGGGCCTGGCCGGTTTCTCCGTCTCCAACCTCAAGATCCCCGGCTTCCAGCAGCCGTGGGAGAGCGACTACGGCAAACCGGGGCGCATCGTCTCCGCGCTGGAGGTGATGCGGGATGGTCCGCTGGGCGCCGCGGCGTTTAACAACGAATTCGGCCGTCCGGCCATTAACGGCTACTTCCGTACCTTCGAGGAGCGGGTGCCGGGTCCGGAGGGCGAAGAGGTGCGCGGTTACCACAAGCCGATCATGCTCGCCGGCGGCCTGGGCAACATCCGTGTCGAACATGTGGAGAAGGACACCATACCGCCCGGCGCCCAGCTGGTGGTGCTCGGCGGTCCGGCGATGCTCATCGGCCTGGGCGGCGGCGCCGCCTCCTCCATGGCCAGCGGCGAGTCGGCGGAGAACCTGGACTTTGCCTCGGTGCAGCGCGGCAACCCGGAGATTGAGCGCCGCTGCCAGGAGGTGATCGACCGCTGCTGGCAGATGGGCGACGACAACCCCATCGTCTCCATTCACGACGTCGGTGCCGGTGGTCTCTCCAACGCCATGCCGGAGCTGGTCAACGA
>JBNJGC010000197.1:0-4218 GCA_051747405.1 Pseudomonadota bacterium | reverse complement strand
GCGCTGCAGAGAAGCGGCGCCAGCAGCGACGCGCTGCGGAAAAGCGGCGCCAACGCACCCTTGCCTCACTGGAGCAGAAGTTCGAACAGGCCTACACCGCAGGGGAGTATGCCGAGGCCGAACGGCAGCTACAGGCGATGGCCGATGCCGGCCTTGAAGCGAGCCGCTATCAGAACCTACAACAGCGGCTGAAAAAGGCCAGCAACGAAGAGGCGGCCAAACACTTCGAGCTGGGCGTCAGCGCCTACAGCCGAGGGCAGTTCGAAAAGGCCGCCGGCCACTGGCGCCAGACCCTCGCCCTGCAACCGGATAACAAACAGGCGCAGGAGCACCTGGAGCGTGCAGAAAGAGTGCTGAAAAAACTCGAAGAGCTGAAGCAGAAGCAGGGCTGAGGCCGGACAAAAGGTGCCGGCTCACCCCTGTTCAAAGCTCATCGCATCGACCCGCTGAAAGCCCCGCGGTAGCTTGTTACCGCGCCGACCTCGCTCACCCAGGTAGTGCTCCAGATCCCCCGCCTTGAGGGTGAGGTGGCGTTTTCCGGCGTAGAGCACCAGGGCACGGTCGCTGGGCACGACGCTCAGCGCCACGACATACTCTTCGCGCTGGCTCGCCTTGCTTGCCGGGATGCCGATGATCTTGTTGCCCTTACCCTTGGCCATCTGCGGCAGCTCCCGGATCGGGAAGAGCAGCAGGCGCCCCTCATTGGTCACCGCGGCGATCCGATCATGGTCGTAGTCGAGCACTCGCTGCGGCGGCAACACCTTCGCCCCACTAGGGAGCTTGAGCACCGCCTTACCCGCCTTGTTGCGCCCCTGCAGATCCCCAAGCTTTGCCACGAAGCCGTAACCGGCATCACTGGCCATCAGAAAGAGATCCTGCTCGGCACCCATCAACACCGCCTCGAAGGTGGCGCCGGCGATGGGATTGACCCGACCACTGATCGGCTCCCCCTGCCCCCGCGCCGAGGGTAGGGTGTGGGCGGGGATGGAGTAGCTACGACCGGTGGAGTCGAGGAAGGTCGCCTGCTGGTTGGACTTGCCCGGGCAGCTGTCCTTGTAGGCGTCACCCGCCTTGTAGTTGAGCGCGGCGGCATCCACATCATGCCCTTTGGCGGCTCGCACCCACCCCTTCTCTGAGAGCACCACGGTGATCGGCTCGGCACTGATCAGCGCCGTCTCGTCCAGGGCCTGGGCCGCCTCGCGCTCTACCAGCGGCGAGCGACGCTCATCGCCGTAGGCCTCGGCATCGGCCAGCAACTCCTTTTTCACCATCGTCTTCAGGCGACGATCCGAACCGAGCGTCTTCTCCAGCTCCGCCTTCTCCTTCGCCAGCTCATCCTGTTCGCCGCGGATCTTCATCTCCTCCAGGCGCGCCAGCTGGCGCAGCTTGGTATCAAGGATGAAATCGGCCTGCACCTCGGTCAGCCCGAAGCGCTGCATCAGCACCGGCTTGGGCTCGTCTTCGGTGCGGATAATATGGATCACCTCATCGATATTGAGGAAGGCGATAAGCAGGCCTTCGAGCAGATGAAGTCGCTTATCGACCTTATCCAGCCGGTGCTCCAACCGCCGGCGCACGGTCTGCTGACGGAACTGCAGCCACTCCTGCAGCATCATCTTCAGGGTCTTCACCTGCGGTCGACCGTCGAGGCCGATCACATTCATGTTGACCCGGTAGCTCTTCTCCAGATCGGTGGTGGCAAAGAGGTGGGCCATCAGCGGTTCCACATCGACGCGGTTCGAGCGCGGCACCACCACCAGGCGGGTCGGGTGCTCGTGATCCGACTCATCGCGCAGGTCATCCACCATGGGCAGCTTCTTCGCCTGCATCTGGGCGGCGATCTGCTCCAGCACCTTGGCCCCGGAGACCTGATAGGGCAGCGCGGTGATGACGATGTCGCCCTCCTCCCTCTCCCACTTTGCGCGCATACGCACGCTGCCGTTACCGGTCTCATAGATCTTCAGCAGATCCTTGCGCGGGGTGATGATCTCCGCCTCGGTGGGGTAATCCGGCCCCTGCACATGCTCGCACAGCTCCTCGATGGTGGTCTTGGGCGCCTCCAGCAGCCGCACACAGGCGCTGGCAACCTCGCGCAGGTTGTGCGGCGGGATATCGGTGGCCATACCCACCGCAATGCCGGTGGTGCCGTTGAGCAGCACATGGGGGACGCGGGCCGGCAGCACCTGGGGTTCATCCATGGTGCCGTCGAAGTTGGGGATCCAGTCGACCGTCCCCTGCCCTACCTCCGAGAGCAGCAACTCGGAGAACTTGGCCAGACGCGCCTCGGTATAGCGCATCGCAGCAAAGGATTTGGGATCGTCCGGCGCGCCCCAGTTACCCTGGCCGTCGACCAGAGGATAGCGGTAGGAGAAGGGCTGAGCCATCAGCACCATCGCCTCGTAGCAGGCCGAGTCGCCGTGGGGGTGGTACTTACCCAGTACGTCGCCCACGGTGCGGGCCGACTTTTTGTACTTCGACTCGGCCTTGAGCCCCAGCTCGGACATGGCGTAGATGATGCGCCGCTGCACCGGCTTGAGGCCGTCGCCGATATTGGGCAGGGCGCGGTCCATGATGACGTACATGGAGTAGTCCAGATACGCCTTCTCGGTAAAGTCTTTGAGGGGGAGTTGCTCCACCCCTTCGTAGTTGATCTCGCTGGTATCGCTCATGCGTCGATTCTTTTCGTCTTTGTGTTAATTCTGAAAATGAATTTCACCGCAAAGGCGCTGAGGCGCAAAGAGGTGAAGTCCGTAGGTTAGGGTGAGGGACGAACCCCAACCGTTGTCTGCCTAAGGTTGTTGGGGTTCGCAGGCTCACCCCAACCTACACGCTGTTTATTTCACCGCAAAGGCGCAGAGGCGCAAAGGGATGAAGGGCAAAACTCTGCTACTACCTCTACGGAGGCTGAAAACTGCAGTTCAGCCGATACGTTAATACACCACAGAGTCGACAAACAATAACTACCCTTTGCGTCTTAGCGCCTTTGCGGTAGATATTTAGTTATCCAGACTCTTTCTGGCTCATGCTCAACATCAGCTCGGCGATGCCCTCGGCCGCACCCAGATAAGGGGCGATGCGAATCGTCTTCTCCGGATACTGAGCCTGCTTGGGGGCGACCTCCTCCGGGATGTCCTTAGCCACATGGCGTCCGGCGGAGAGAAAATAGGGCATCACCACCACCTCGTCGGCACCGTCTTGGATACACTGCTCGATGCCGTCCGGGATCAGCGGCTCGGCCAGCTCCAGGAAGGCGGTACGCACCATAGCGTAATCTCCCCCGGCCTTCTGCGCGATCACCTCGCTCAGGGCCCGCACCTCGTCATTCGATGCCGCGCGGCGACTGCCGTGGGCCACTACCAGTAGTGCTTTGCTCATTATCCGTTACCTCATGTCATAAAGATCGAAACCAGCGATCTCCATGACATTGTGCGCCCGCCCCCACAGTTCAAGTTTTGCACAAGCCATCATCACCTGTGCATAACCTAAAACCCTTTCAACGCAAAGGCGCAAAGACGCTAAGGACGCAAAGGTTTCTAAAATTATATGGCACGTGACGCGACCTATTCGGGAAACGTGTTTATGCATTTATCGCCTTTTTCTTTGCGACCTCTGCGTCTTTGCGCCTTTGCGTTAATAGGTCTTAAAACCAGATCATCAAACCTCGGCCATGTCGCCCTTGCTCTCGAGCCAGCTGCGGCGTTCGGAGGCGCGTTTCTTGGCCAGCAGCATGTCCATGATCTGGTTGGTCTCGTCCCCCGACTCGATGGTCAGTTGCACCAGACGGCGGGTGTCGGGCGAGAGGGTGGTCTCACGCAGCTGCCTGGGATTCATCTCGCCCAGACCCTTGAAGCGGGTGACCAGCACCTTGCCCCGCTTCTTCTCCGCCGCGATGCGGTCAAGCACCCCTTTGCGCTCGCTGTCGTCCAGAGCGTAGTAGGTCTCCTTGCCCACGTCGATACGGTAGAGCGGCGGCATCGCCATGTAGACATGCCCCGCCTGCACCAGTGGACGGAAATGGCGCACGAACAGCGCACAGAGCAGGGTGGCGATGTGCATGCCGTCGGAGTCGGCGTCGGCGAGGATGCAGATCTTGCCGTAGCGCAGGCCGTCGAGCTTGTCCGAGCCGGGGTCGACGCCGATGGCCACGGCGATATCGTGCACCTCCTGCGAGGCGAGCACCTGGTTCGGGTCCACCTCCCAGGTGTTCAGGATCTTGCC
>JBNJGC010000196.1:0-4309 GCA_051747405.1 Pseudomonadota bacterium | reverse complement strand
TAAGGTAACCAACGCAGGACGGGGCAGCCTGGCCTACGCTACCCCGAGCAGCCAGAAGGAACATAAAAAAGCCGGGCATCACTGCCCGGCCTATTCCTGAATTCCGAAAAAATTCTTTGCGTCCTCTGCGTCTTTGCGACCTCTGCGTTGATAATGCTCTAACCCCGTAACCCAACCCCGCGCTTGAGCAGCCACAGGCTGTAGCTGTAGAGGCCGACGATGAACAGGGCGATCACACCGTAGGCGACGCCGAGGTGGATGTCGCTGACGCCGAGCATGCCGTAGCGGAAGGCGTTGATCATGTAGAGGATGGGGTTGACCAGCGATACCTCCTGCCAGAAGCCGGGCAGCATGGTGACCGAGTAGAAGATCCCACCCAGGTAGGTTAGCGGGGTGAGGACGAAGGTGGGGATGATGGATATGTCGTCGAAGCTCTTGGCGTAGACGGCGTTGATAAAACCGCCCAGGGCGAAGAGGATCGCGGTGAGGATCATGACACTTACCGCTACCCACAGGTTGTGCAGCTGCAGGTCGACAAAGAACGCCGCGACAATGGTCACCATCACGCCGACGATCAGCCCTCGCGCCACGCCGCCGCCGATAAAACCGAGCAGGATCAGTGAGTGGGGGATGGGGGAGATCAGCAGCTCCTCCACATAGCGTTGGAATTTGGAGCCGTAGAACGATGAGACCACGTTGGCGTAGGAGTTGGTGATCACCGTCATCATGATCAGCCCCGGCACGATGTAGTCCATATAGTTGTAGCCCTCGATGGGGGCGAGCTGGCTGCCGATCATCTTGCCGAAGATGACAAAGTAGAGCGCCGTGGTGATCATCGGCGGCAGGATGGTCTGTACCCAGATGCGCAGAAAGCGGCGCATCTCCTTGAGCAGGATGGTGGTGAAGGCGATGCGGTAGTGTTTCAGGCTCATTTGTTCACCCCGCTTTCGACCAGGTCCAGAAACAGCTCTTCAAGCCGGTTGGCCTTGTTGCGCATGCCGGTGACGGTGATGTGGTGCTTTTTCAGCTCATCGAACAGCCGGTTGATGCCCTGACCGCGGTGGATCTCCACCTCCATGGTCTGTTCATCGCTAAGGATGCAGGAGTAGCCGTCGAGTTCCGGTGGTTGCTGGAGTGGCTCTTGCAGGTCGAGAATCATGGTCTCCCGGTCGAGTTTGTTGATCAGTTTTTTGATGCTGGTGTTTTCGATGATGGTGCCGTGGTCGATGATCGCCACATTGCGGCAGAGCTGCTCGGCCTCTTCCAGGTAGTGGGTGGTGAGGATGATAGTGGTACCGCGGCGGTTGACCTCGCGCAGGTACTCCCACATGGAGCGGCGCAGCTCGATATCGACCCCGGCGGTGGGCTCGTCCAGGATCAAAAGCTTCGGGTCGTGCACCAGGGCGCGGGCGATCATCAGCCGGCGCTTCATCCCACCGGAGAGTGCGCGGGCCATGGAGTGGCGCTTCTCCCACAGGCCGAGCTTTTTCAGCGACTCCTCGGCGCGGGCCTTTGCCTCGGCAGGCTCCACACCGTAGTAGCCGGCCTGATTGATGACGATCTCCTGCACCGGCTCGAACATATTGAAGTTGAACTCCTGGGGCACCAGACCAAGGTAGCGCTTGGCCTTCATCGGCTCGCGCTCCAGATCGGCGTCGAAGACCTTAACGCTGCCGGCGGTCTTGTTCACCAGTGAGGTGATGATGCCGATGGTGGTCGATTTTCCGGCGCCGTTGGGGCCGAGTAGGGCGAAGAAGTCCCCCTCCTCGACCACCAGATCGATACTCTTTAACGCTTGAAAACCGTTTTTATAGGTCTTGTTCAGACCGCGAAGCTCGAGGGCGTGCATAGGTGTGTTCGGGTGTCGTTCGGTGGATTGGCTGCTACCGTCGCGAGGAGCGATAGCGAGGGATAAAGTTTACCTCAGCGGGGGGGTATTGTCATGTAGTCACCCCGTAGCCGCAGGGCAACCGCATACTTTGTCATCGCTGGTGTAAGCCCTTGATTTACGGTCGTCTGCCGCAAGGACGCGGCAGTCGAGCCTCCAGGGAAGGATTCACGGCGTACCGTATATCAAGGGCTTACACTAGCGAGGTGTTATGTAAGTATGCGCTCACCCTGCCCGTAGCCGCGGCCCTCCCGGCATGAGTTGCGCCGCAGATGAGGCTGTGAGCTCGTTAATTGATCCGCTGGGTGGGGCATGGTAAAAAAAGCGGATAGTGATACCACATTAAAAACAGGTCTTTTGTCTGCAAGCGGGCCGGGGAGAGAGAATGGAACAGCAGAGCTATATGCTGGTATTTCAGGGAGAGTTGGCCGAGGGCTTCGAGCTGGAGCAGGCGCAGCGCAATCTGCGTGAACTGTTCAAGCTCTCGCAGGAGAAGGTGGAGCAGCTCTTCGCCAACCCGGCGGTGGCGGTGAAGAAGAACCTCAGCCACGAGGTGGCACAGAAGTTCCAGAGCCAGCTCTACAAGCATGGCCTGGTCACCCTCATCAAGCCGATGCCGGATGAGCATGCCCTGCAGGTGCCGGAGAACAAGATGGGCACGCCGGAGGCCGCCGCCGGGGGCGCTGGCGCCGCTGCCGCTGCGGCAGCGCAGCCGGCGGAGCAGAGCGGAGAGCGCCAAATGCCGTTCCGCTTCGAGGGCAAGGCGGGGGAGTACTTCAAGATCTGGATCGTCAACGTCCTGCTCTCCATCCTCACCCTCGGCATCTATTCGGCCTGGGCCAAGGTGCGCAACCACCGCTACTTCTATAGCAACACCTTCATCGGCGAACACAGCTTCGAATACCTGGCCGACCCTATCACCATCCTCAAGGGCCGTATCGTGGCGGCGATCTTCCTTGCCGGCTACCTGCTCACCGGCAACTTCATGCCGCTGCTCAACCTGCTCTTTGCCATCGCCTTTATCGTCGCCCTGCCCTGGCTGGTGTGCAAGTCGATGGCCTTCCGCAACCGCAACACCGCCTTTCGCAATATCCGCTTCGGTTTCGACGGCACCTACTTCGAGGCGCTCAAGGCCTATGTGCTCTGGCCGCTGGTCGGCTCCTTGACCCTGGGCCTGCTGCTGCCGTTCGCTTTCTACCGCCAGAAGCGCTTCCTGGTGGAGAACTCCCGCTACGGTACCACCTCCTTCAGCCCCGAATTCCTCGCCGGGCCGTGGTACGGCATCTACCTGAGGGCCATCGGCCTGTTTCTGCTGGCCATGCTGGCGGTCGGGGTGATCAGTCTGCTCCTGCCGTTTATCGGCCCACTGCTGATGGTCGCCATCTATCTGCTCCTCTTCGCCTACGTGACGGCGCAGACCACCAACATGGTCTTCAACGACTCCTACCTCCAGCGCCACGGCTTTCACTCGACACTGGAGACCAAGCGCCTGGCCTGGATCTACCTCTCCAACTGGGTGGTGGTCGCCATCACCCTGGGTCTGGCCATGCCCTGGGCCAAGGTTCGGCTGGCCAACTACCGCGCAGAGTGTCTGGCGCTGGAGGCGCACGGCTCGCTGGATGAGTTCGTCGCCGCCGAGGTGAAGAGCGTCGGCTCCCTGGGCGAGGAGATCGGCGACGCCTTCGATATGGATATCGGCCTGTGAGCCAAATCGCCGGCGAACTCTATGACGGCAAGAGCTCGCACCACTGGCCGGCCACACTGCGGCTGGTGGGCGAGGGCGAGCTGCGCCTGAGCTGGGAGGAGGGCAGCGACGACTACCTGCTCGGCGCGGTCAGCGTCACCTCGCGTCTGGGTAACACCCCGCGCTACTTCACCCTGCCCGACGGCAAGAAATTCGAGACACGCGACAACGACGCCGTGGATGCGCTCTTACGCCAACACCAGCAGCACGGCTGGAGCGCCTGGGTACACAAGCTGGAGAGCCGCTGGCACTACGTCATGCTCTCCCTGGTGGTGGTGGTCGCCTTCGTCTGGGGCATGCTGCAGTACGGCCTGCCCGCCGCGGCCAAAGGGATCGCCCACCACCTGCCCCCCTCGGTTACCGACAGCGTCAGTGACGAAACCCTCAGCTACCTGGACAAACACCTATTCGACCCCAGCCAGCTGCCCGAGTCGACCCAAAAGCGGCTACAGACGAGCTTTTCCCGGATAAGCGGCGGCCTCGATACCGGACACCGCTTCCAGCTGCAGTTTCGCAAAGGCGGTAAGACGCTGGGCGCCAACGCCTTCGCGCTACCCTCCGGCACCATTGTAATGACCGATGAGCTGGTCGCCCTCTCCAACAACGACGAAGAGCTCATCGCCATCCTCGCCCATGAAGTGGGCCATGTGGTCCACCGCCACGGCCTGCGCCAGACG
>JBNJGC010000195.1:1484-4320 GCA_051747405.1 Pseudomonadota bacterium | reverse complement strand
CTGAGAGCGTTTCGACTACTCCTCATCGCCGGCGATGGCGACGCGATCCTTGCCGCTCATCTTGGCCCGGTACATTGCCTTGTCGGCCGCCTCGATCAGCGCCTCATAGGAGTCGGCTTCGATATCGGGCAGGGTGGCGACGCCGATGCTGAGGGTGGCGCCGCGATCCATCCATGGATACTCCTTCTCGCGGGCGGCGTCGCAGATGCGCTGAGCCATCTGCCGTGCCGCCTCGCGGTCGGCGTTGACCATCACTACGACGAACTCCTCGCCGCCGTAGCGGGCCACCAGATCCTCCTTGCGTGAGCTGTCGCGGAATACCGCCGAGACGGTCTTGATCACCTCATCGCCCTTGTCGTGGCCGTAGTTGTCGTTGACCGATTTGAAGTTGTCGATGTCAGAGAGGAGGATCGAGAGCGGTAGCTTTTGCCGGTTGGCCCGGGCCCACTCCTGCTCCAGCCGTGAATTGAGGAAGCGGCGGTTGTAGAGTCCGGTCAGCCCGTCGGTGATCGACAGCTCCTGGATGCGCTGGTGCATGCGGGCGTTGTCCAGGGCGATGGAGATCTGATCGGCCAGGTAGTCGAAGAAGTTCACCTCGTCGTCCACATAGGGGGTAGTGCTGCCCAGCACCAGCACACCGAGCACCTTCTCCTGATAGACCAGCGGGATATAGACCACCTCCGCCGGTATGGCACGCATGAAGCCCATGTCGATGCTTACGCCGGCCTCATCCTTTGACGGTGTGATCACCAGCCGTTCGCCATCCTTGGCGGCACGTCCCGGGAAGCCCTGGCCCAGGGCCAGACACTCGGGTTCGGAGGCGATGCCGTAGGTGGCGTGGGGCATCAGGCATGCCCCATCCTCTTCCCACAGGTAGATGATCCCCATCTGCGACTCGGTGACCGAGACGACGATGCGCAGGGTCTTGTCCAGGAGTTCATCCATGTCCATGGTGGACATGAATAGCTTGGAGACCTCATTGTGCTTCTTGAATCGCTCCTCGCGTTCGCAGATACCGTCTGCCATGGCGTTGAAGCCGTCACCCAGCACTTCAAGCTGGTCGCCGGTTTTCAGGTTGACCCGGGTGGTCAGCTCGCCCCGACCAAAACGGCGCATCGCCTTGGTCAGCAGAGCAAGGGGCTTGGTGATGTCGTTGTGGACGAAGTAGACCGAAAGCAGGGCAATGGCCAGACCGATGATGGCCGTGAACCCCACCGCCTTGCCGATACTGGCGAGCACGACACTACCGGTCTGGGCCGCCGGGACGCTGACGCCGATGGCGCCGATGACCCGGTCATTACTGTCGTGCAGCGGTTGGAAGGCGGCGGTGATACGCAGGTCCGCCATCTGCAACAGGCCGCTGAAGGGTTTGCCCAGTTCCACCTGCTCCCGCACCGGGGTGGGGAGTACCTGTCCCAGCGACCAAAGGGTACGCGGCAGTGAGGTGGTGGCGTGGAGGTAGTGGGGCTCGCGCGGGTTGCCGGCAAACAGCGCCAGCTCGGCGCCGAAGCGGTTGTAGAGGGTGTTGCCCAGCCAGGGGTCGGCGCTGAGCAGGTTGCCGCCGACCAGCACCCCCAGGGTGTGATCGTCGTTGCGTACCGGTACCACGGTGAACTGCATCAAGCCCACATCCTTGATCAGGTTCGACAGCTCCCCCTGTTCGCGGACGAGAAAGTCGCGGCTGACCAACTCCAGCGACTGTTGCGCCTGACCGCTCTGCAGGGCCGAGGTGATAAGGTTACCTACCACCATGACATCGTCTTGTTGGCCGTTGCGCCGACTGAGCACCCGTTGATTCTCATCCACTGCGGCGAGAACGGAGTAGAAGTTGTGTCGTGCCCCCAGCTTTAGCAGCGCCTGCTGTAACGGCTGGCCATCACGGTTCTCAAAGTGGCGGCGCACATCGGGGCGGGCGGCCAGTTCGGTGAGCAGCCCCTGCATGGCTTGCTCGCGCTGCTGCAGTGCGCCAATGGCGCCGCGCAGGTGGAGGTCGGTCTGCGTGACCAGCTGCTCCTGCAGGGTCTGCTGGAACATAAAAAAGAGCAGGGCTGCAAGTGCGCCGGTAGGGATCCAGAAGACCAGCGAGAGGGCGATGAGTGTTTTGGTGCCGACACCAAGCTTTGGCCGGTAGAGAGTCATGCTAAGTTCCTTGTTCGGCATTGTTATTGCCTGTTTGTTATGGCAGTTCTCGGATTGATGATACTCCCGCAGTGGCCGCAGTGAAAGTCACCCGTTTTGGGGGCTGAGCCGAGGAGGGCCCGGATATTTGCAGCTGTGTCGGGGCGTGCGGTTTTACCGCCGGGGGGATAAGTGGAATAATGAGCCAAATAGTCGCTAGCGGCAGAGAAAAAAACGTAAAGGGGACCCCATGAGTGACGACAAGCAGCGGGATGAGGACGAAGATCTGATGTCCGATTTCAAAGACCTCTTCCCGGACGATGAAGAGGAGGGGACGCAGGTCACTGCCGGCGGTCCAGAGGGTGAGGACGAGGGCAGCGAAGCGGTGGATGAGCTCGATGCGCTACTGGACGATTTTGAGCAGAGCTTCGACAGTCGTGAGGAGGCCGAACAAGCCGCCGAAGCCGCGGCGCCGCAGGCCGAAGGTGAGCAGGGAGCTGAGGAGGCGACAGAGGAGGAGAGCGGCACCGAATCAGAGGATACGCCGGTGCTGACCGATGAGGTGGAGGCGTCGGAGGCGTCGGCCGAGGAGCCCGCTGTGCAGAGCGAGACGGAAGCGGACCCGCTGGAGGAGCCGGCGGAGGTGTCTGCGTCCTCACAGGTGGCAGCGTTAGAGGGGGAGGAGGAGCCTGCGGTACCGACCGGTGAGGCAGGAGAG
>JBNJGC010000195.1:0-1384 GCA_051747405.1 Pseudomonadota bacterium | reverse complement strand
AGGGAAAGCTGCTGTGGGGGATGGCGGCGGTGGCCGGTGTCGCACTGCTGCTCTCGGCAGCGGCGTTCTGGTTGGCCCTCGGCAGCGGTGAGGGTAACGGGGGGACAGCGAAATCGGAGCGAAACGGGGGCGCCTCCGAGGCGGCGTTGCATGCCGTGCGAACCGAGCTGCGCACCCTGGCGGCGCGGGTGAATGAGCTGGCGGTGATCATCGAGGGGCCGATGAGCCATCTGCGTGAGAGCAACGAGGGGACGCTGGTAGAGATCGAACAGCGCTTGGCGCAGCTCGAACAACAACTGTCGCAAAATCCCCAATCGGAGCCGCAGGGGCAGGCAGCCCAGGCCGAGCCGTCGCAGGAGAAGGGGGAGCAGCAGCCGGTCGCCAGCAAAGAGGAGGCGCCGGCCAAGGCTCAGGAGACGGTTGATACGGCGGCAGCGAGCGACGGCTGGGCCATTAATCTGGTTTCACTCAGCAGCGAGAGCGACGCCAATGCCGAACTCAAGCGGTTACGTCAGCTCGGCGTGGAGGCGCAGATGCGCCGTGCCCAGCGTAATGGTCAGACCTGGTATCGTCTCCGTGTGGCCGGATTCGATAACTACGAGCAGGCCAAGGCCTATATCGACACAGTGGAGAAGCGTGCCGGCGTCAAAGGGGCCTGGGTCGCGGAGGAGTGACCGGTTCAGAGCAGCAGCAGTATCCCCAGCACCGCCAATAGTGCAAAGGCGAGCCGGCGCATGCCGGTCTCGGCCAGTGGTGGCGGAAAGCGCTGGCCCAGCACTGTGGCCAGATAGACCACGGGTATCGCCAGCAGACTGGTGTGCAACATCTCTAGGGTAAAGTCGCCGCTGGCCGCCACATAACCGTTGCGCAGCACCGTCGTAAAGCCGAAAATAGCCAGTAGCGAGGTGCGTACCACATCGATGCTGAAGGGCTGGCGGTAGAGGTGGTAGACCAGCGGCGGACCGGCGGTGCTGAATAGCCCGCCGAAGAAGCCCCCCAGCGCCCCGGCGACCACATCGCGCCACCCCAGTAGCAGCCTGTTACGCGGGTGGGGCTTGAGCACCAGCAGGGTGGCCCCCACCAGGATGAAGCCGCCCAGCAGCGCCTTGAGTGTTTGGGTCGACTCGACACTGAGATAGTTGAGTAGCCATACCCCCAAAATGAGCGCTGGGGCCATTCCCAGAGAGGCGAGCAGCACGGTGCGCCAATGGATATGGTGATGCTCTCTGGCCAACGCCAGTAGGATGTTGAACATGGAGGTCATGGTGATGACCACCGCGGTGAAGGCAACCGGGACCAGGTCGAACAGGGTTGCCGCCCCCATGATGATGAGACCCATGGCAAAGCCGGTGACGGTCTGCACATAGGCGCCGATGCCAATCCA
>JBNJGC010000194.1:0-4363 GCA_051747405.1 Pseudomonadota bacterium | reverse complement strand
CTACATGGCGGCGTCAGCGCCTCTGCGGCGAAAATCTTGTCAGAGGCGGGAACGAGTAGTTACGACTCTACTTTGATGAGGCAATGCAGCCAATTCGTGTGGAATTGCACTTGGTGGCGCGCAATGCCGACGGTAGTGCAAAGGATAAGCAGGTGGCCGTATTCGATTGGCCCGCATAGCCGGAGTGTGAGTGCAATAACAGTCAGCGTTCTGAGCAGTTCCATGAGTCAGAAAACGGTAGCAAGAAAAGGCTTTTTGATGAGGGGCATGGCTGTAATGCGCGCCAGGTTTGGCATACAATGGTGTCGCCCTGTGTTTGCATGGGTAGTCAAATGGAGGTGAGCGGTGTTTGAAATGCGACTTTTTCCGAGACATTCCGTTTTCGCTTCTGGGCTCATCGCCCTTTTGCTGGGGGTTATGGGCTCTGTGGCCGTGGCTGAGGAGGCTGAGCGCGAGCGTATCATGGCCGAGATCGACAAGCGTCTCGGCGATGAGGCGGCGCGTGAGGAGGCCCTGCGGGCCGGGCGGGAGCGCGCGGTGCTTTGTGCCAACTGCCATGGCGCCGATGGCAATAGCGTGCGGCCCGCTATCCCCAACCTGGCCGAGCAGAATACGGCCTATATCATCGAGCAGATTGGCAAGTTCGTGGAGGGGCAGCGGGAGCACTTTGTGATGCCCGTGCTGGCACGGGACTTTAGCTTTCAGGACAAGGTCAATCTGGCCGTCTACTATACTTCACAGGAGCTTGAGCCGGGTGAAGGGGAGCCGACGCTGGCGGCTAAAGGGAAATCCCTCTATGAGAGCCGCTGCATGGGTTGCCACGGCCCCGCGGGTCGAGGTGAGGCGGGTTATGCGCTGATTGCGGGGCAGCAGGTCGACTATGCGGTGACAACGCTGAAGCGTTTTCGGGACAGCGCCTCTGACGCGGAGGGCTCGGTCGATGCCAAGCGCACCGATGTCATTATGGAGCAGGCGGCGGCGGGCCTTACGGATGAGGAGATCGAGGCGCTGGCCCACTATTCCGCGCTGTTGCATTAGATGGGGCCTGAGTGGCACTCGGCGCTACGCTTCTGTGCGGCAAGGCCTAACCTAAGGAGGAACGATGATGAAATACGGTGTATCGACGGCGACGACGCTACTCCTGCTGGCCTGCGCGATGCCGGGCTGGGCGGAGGATAATCACCTGCAGCTGCTGGAGCGCTACCGGGCCGAGGCGGCTGAGCCTTTGAGCGCGGAGCGGGGTAAGGCGCTGTGGCAGCGCGAGGTGGACGGGATGGCGTGTACCAGCTGCCACACCCGTGACATTACCCAACCGGGGGAGGTGACGGTGCTGTTCTTTTTCTCCAAGTCGATCGAGCCGATGGCGCTGAGCGCCAACCCTGACCGCTATCAGGACATTGAGAAGGCGGACAAGGCGTTCGACAAGAACTGTAACCGGGTCTTCGACCGCGATTGCACGGCCCAGGAGAAGGGCGACCTGCTGCGCTACCTGGTGGAGAGTTGAATCGGGTACGGTGGACAGTCGGCGCCACAGAGTGTGTTGGCTGAGTGTATGGCGTAGACTGAAATTCTCTCCAACACGAAAGGCGACAGGTAATGGAAGGCATTAGCGATATCAGGATAGTCGGCATTGATGAGACGCGACCGCCGCGGATACGGAAGGAGCCTTACATCAATCTGTTTTTCAAGCTAAACCACAAGGCGCCGGTCGAGTGGTGTGAGATCTTCAACGGGCTGATCTCGAAACGGAAGTATCCGGTCAAGATCGACCCTGATGAGGGACTCTTTGTGGATACCTGGGTGCGTAAGCCCGAGGAGATTGAGCCGATTTTCGATGCTTTGAAAGAGGCGGTGCGTAGCGCTAGCGAGGAGTATATCGAGCGTATCCAGGCGGCCAACCGGGCCGCTGCGGAGCAGCAGGCCTCTCCCGAGGATGAGGGAGAGCAGGGGCGGCTTAACCGCATCCTCGCGGGTCTCGATTTCAGCGATTAGCCGGGAGCGAGTGTCTATGAGTGTTCCTTCCCCGACGGCGGAACTGTGCGTTGCCGCCGAGAGTCAGTTGGTGGTGGTGGACGTGCAGGAGCGCCTGGCGGCGGCGATGGAGCCCGAGGCGCGGGAGCGGGTGGTGCGTAATAGCGCCATACTGGCCCAGGCGGCGCAGCGGCTTGCGCTGCCGTCGGTCGTCAGTGAGCAGTATCCTAAAGGCCTCGGGGCGACGGTCAGTGCGCTGTCGACGGTGCTTGACACCGCCACTACCGTGGTGGAGAAGAGCTGCTTTGCCTGCGGGGCCAGTCCGGACTTTAGTCGGCAGCTGGCGAGTGGTGAGCGGCGCCAGGTTGTGCTGGCGGGGATGGAGAGCCACGTCTGTGTGCTGCAGACGGCCCTAGGGCTGCTGGCGGAGGGGTATAGCGTCTTTGTCTGCGAGGACGCCGCCTGCTCACGCAGCGCCGAGAACCACCGCAACGCGATGGCGCGGATGCGCCAGGCCGGTGTGGTGATCAGCAACACCGAGTCGGTGCTGTTCGAGTGGTTGCGCGATGCCCGGCACGAGCAGTTCAAGGCGATCAGCGCACTGATCCGTTGATGAGCAGTTCTGATTAGAGTTCGAAAGGTCCAGGCGGTCGCGCGCCGGCGTGGGCGAAAGGAGGTTTGAGTTTTTCAAGGAGGAGTGTTTATGCAGATCGATGGCCACCATGCATTGACCTATATCGCCGCCCGGCTTGCCGGCTTTACCCACGCCAGGGCCGGAACTATCGCCCATGCTGCGCAGTATGTGGACGATGCCACCAACGGCGGCAGTATTACCTTCGATAACGGGGCGATGTATTGGCGTATCGCCTCGGCGCACCGCATGCTCGATCACCGTAATCTGGATACGCTGGCCAACCACAAGGTCTGGATCCCGTTTCACTTTCTGCCGGGCAATGGCGGCAGAGGGGCGGGTAAGCGCCCGCGCGGCGGCTTCATCCAGAAGTTGGTATGCCGGCCCGACAGTCCGGTGGCACGGGAGATGCTGGCCCACTGTATCGCCGGGCGCGACAGGCCCTATGCGCTGCATCGGCTCGGGATCACGATGCACGTCTATGCGGACACCTTTGCTCATCAGGGCTTTGCCGGGGTCAACCACAAGATCAACGAAGTGAGTGCGCTCAGCAGCAGTAACAAACGCAAGGACCGGCGCTTCTTCGAGCGGATCAAGCACTACTTTATCAGCGAAGCCTTTCCCCTCGGCCACGGGGCGGCGCTGGAGTACCCGGATCTGCCCTGGCTCAAATGGCGCTACCGGAACGGGAACGGTCAGCTGGTCGAGCGGGATAATGCTGCCATCTTTTTGGAGGCGGCGGACAAGATGTGCCGGGCGATGTACTGTTACCGCACAGGTGACCTGTCCGTGGCGCTGGAGGAGGCGCCGGGGTTGCCCAAAGGGGATGCCGCTACACTGCGCAGGCTGCTGCGTCGGTTTCGCAGTGAGGAGGCGGAGGTGCGCCATGGGCGCTGGTTGGATGAGATCGCGGCGGGCGCCTTCTCCTTTGGTGCGGCAAAACTGCGCTACCAGGCCAAGGGGGTGGGTTCGTGGAAGCACAAGGCACTCAGGCAGGCGGCGGCGGTGGATACCGGGCAGGAGCGCTTTCCCTACCAGCAGGAGTTTCTCCACTCCGACTGGAAGATGTTTCACGATGCGCTACTGGCGCACCGCTTTGCCGTGGTGCGCGAGGTGTTGCCGAGGTACGGGATATGTGTCGCCTAGGCGCGGGAAATCGTCTTGCAGAGGGGCGGGCTCACTGTAAAGCCGTGGAGGGGCGCGATGTATCCGGGTGAACGCTTTAACAGTCTCTCCCACCTTGTCGGTGCAGTGTTTGCCCTGGCGGGGCTGGTGATCCTGGTGGTTGCGGCAGCCGGCCAGGGCGAACCGAGGCGTATCGTCGCCTTCTCCGTCTACGGCGCCACGCTGTTTCTGCTCTATCTGATCTCTACGCTTTACCATAGCCTCTCCGGGCGTGCCAAGCTGCTGTTCCGAGTGTTGGACCACCAAGCCATCTACCTGCTCATCGCCGGCACCTACACCCCCTTCGCACTGATCACTCTGCGGGAGAGCGTGGGGTGGTGGCTGTTCGGCACCATTTGGACGCTGGCGCTGCTGGGTGTCGTGCTGGATGGGGTGAAGCGAGATGGCCGACGCATCCTGCCGGTGGTGATCTATCTGGTGATGGGGTGGATGGTGGTGGTGACGCTGGAGCCCCTGTTGCAGGCGCTGCCTGAGGCTGGTTTTTACTGGCTGCTGGCCGGTGGCCTGAGCTACACCCTGGGAGTGAGTTTCTACATTCTCGACCACTGGTATCCGTGGGCGCACGGGGTGTGGCAC
>JBNJGC010000193.1:0-4421 GCA_051747405.1 Pseudomonadota bacterium | reverse complement strand
CTGCTTCCACTCACGATGCTGTTTCATGATGGCTACCACCTCACGGGGGTCGTCGGTGAGGGTGATGAGGTCGAAGTCCTCTGGGGAGATGGTTTTGTGCTGGATGAGCTTCTTCTGCATCCACTCCAGCAGCCCCTCCCAGAAGTCGATGCCGTAGAGCACCAGCGGCATGGGGTAGATCTTGTTGGTCTGCATCAGGGTGAGCGACTCGAAGAATT
The DNA here is from genome assembly GCA_051747405.1 of Pseudomonadota bacterium. Taxonomy (GTDB): domain Bacteria; phylum Pseudomonadota; class Gammaproteobacteria; order Thiohalomonadales; family Thiohalomonadaceae; genus JAPHTQ01. The sequence goes on along the minus strand of JBNJGC010000193.1, from coordinate 4,203 downwards.
CATCCAGGGTGCCGAAGCCGCCGGGCATGCAGACATAGCCCATGGAGTACTTGACGAACATCACCTTGCGGGCGAAGAAGTAGCGAAAGTCGAGACCGAGGTTCTGGTAGCTATTGGGTAGCTGCTCGAAGGGCAGGTCGATGTTGAGACCCACCGAGGTGGCGTTGTGCTCGGCGGCGCCCTTGTTGGCGGCCTCCATGATGCCGGGACCGCCGCCGGAGATCACCGAGAAGCCCTCATCGCCCAGCATGCCGGCGATCTGTTCGGCGGCCTGGTAGTAAGGATCTTCGGGTTGGGTACGGGCGGAGCCGAAGATGGTGACGGCAAAGCCGATATCCGCGAGCTCTTCGAAGCCCTCGGTAAATTCGCTGATGATCCTGAACATGCGCCAGGATTCGTCACCCTTTAGATCCTCAATCATCGAACTTTTCTCTCTCTGGGTTTGTCGTTAAGGTGGGAGGGTGAATTGTGCCCGCCGACCGATGTCGGTGCAAATGAGTAGTGGGGACCATGCTGAAGGCAATAAAGACGTTTTTCGATGAGCACATCATGGCGGCGGAGGAGGAGGCGGATGAGCGCCGCGGCGACGACGGCCATGCGTTGCGCCTGGCCACAGCGGCCCTGCTGGTGGAGATGAGCCGTCAGGATGAGGCGGTCCACAAGGTCGAGCAGGAGACGATCGAGCGGGCGCTGCGTGAACGCTTCGATCTCGCCGGGGCTGAGGTGGATGAGCTCTGCCGTCTGGCGCAACAGGAGGTGGCCGAGGCGACCGATTACTACCAGTTCACTGCGCTGATCAAGGACCATCTCTCCGTCGAGCAGAAGGAGCGGGTGGTAGAGTTGCTGTGGCAGGTGGCGATCGCCGATGGGCACATCGACAGTTTCGAGGAGCACATGGTGCGGCGTATCGCCGATCTGCTCTACCTGCCCCACAGCGCCTTTATCCGCGCCAAGCATCGGGCGCTGGGTGAGTAGTTCCCCTCTCTCGCCGCCGACTCAATAAAGCCCATAATCCAGCGCCCGCTCCCAGCCGAACGCCTGCTTCAACCGTGCGAACGCCTCTGGCAGAGGGGCGGTGATGGTGAGTCTGTCGCCGTTGACGGGGTGGGGAAGGGAGAGCCGGTGCGCATGGAGCAGCAGCCGGTGTATACCGAAACGCTCGCGAAACAGACGGTTGTGCCGTCCCTCTCCGTGGGAGGTGTCGCCGATGAGGGGGTGGGAGATGTGGTGGAAGTGTTTGCGGATCTGGCGTGAGCGACCGGTCAGCGGCGTGATCGCCACCAGTGAGTAGCGGGCGCTGTGGTAGCGCCCGATGGGGATGGGCAGCTCTACCGTAGCCAGGGTGCGATAGTCGGTGACCGCCTCCTGCAAGGGCTTGTCCGGTTCCTCGCGCAGGGCGTAGTCGATGTGTCCCACCTCATCGCAGTAGCCGCGGGCGACGGCCAGGTAGCCCTTCTCCGCCTCCCGCCTTTCAAACACGCCGCACATGGCCCGTGCCGCCTCGCTGGAGAGGCCGAAGATAATCACCCCGGAGGTGGGGCGGTCGAGCCGGTGGATGGTATAGACCCGCTGGCCGATCTGATCGCGCAGCCTCTGCAACAGGAAGTGCTCGGTCTCCTCGCTGATCCAGCTGCGGTGGACCTGTAGCCCGGAGGGCTTGTCTACCGCGATGTAGTGCTCATCCCGGTAGAGGATGGTAAGCGGCGCCACGTCCATCTATAGCTGGGTCTTGAACATGGCGCCCACCGCCTTGCTGAGCGCCTCGGAGCGCTCCGGGTTACGCAGCTGGGTGAGCAGTGAGGGGCGCATGCCGGGGATGTAGAGCAGGTCGGCCATAAGCTGGATGAAGGCCTCCTGGCCCAGGTTGTTGTGCGCCAGCTTCTCCACGAACAGCCGTGCCAGCTCCGCCTCCTGCAGCGCCTCCCAGTTTCGTGCCGCAATCGCAGCGAGGATGTTGACGTTCTCGCCCAACGGGCTCTCCAGTGCGCTGCGGATGGCCGTGTCGCGCAGGCCGGTGGCCGGGCAGCAGGCGAAGGCGCGCAGCAGTGTGGCGGCACTGTTGATGTCGGGCTGTTCAGCGGTCAGCTCCTGTCTGAGGCGCGCCAGTAGCGCCTCGGTCAACTCGGTGGGGAGGTTTTCGTTCTCGAGAAAGCCGCACAGGGCGCTCAGTGCCGGCGCCGGTAGCTGCGGCAGTGCTTTGACGACGCGCTGTAAGTTGTCGTCTTGCTCCAGCCGGGCGGCGACGTCGGCGATCCCCTGAATGCCGACGAAGGCCCACTGCTCGTAGCCGGGCTCACCGTCGAAGTAGTTTTTTGCGTGGTCGTAGAAGCGGCTGGGCGGCTGACCCAGCGAGGCGGTGGCGTGGGCGTGGAAGGCGGCCATGGCGCTCTCCTTGGGTTTGAAGCCGTAGGGGCTCTCCTTCAGCCCATCCTGCAAGTCGCCGCCCTCCTGGCTGGCCTGGATGTTGTGGCCCAGGTTGGCCAGCAGCTGGCCCATGAAGTCGTCGCGGGTGGCCTGGATCAGGTGGGCGGTCTCGTCCAGCGGGAATTTCAGGAACCAGATGAACTGCTCGGCTTTGTCCTGTTCGTTCCAGCCGAGGATGCCGAGCCAGGCCTGCTGTTGCAGCGGGAAGGGGTAGGGCTGCCGGCCCGACTCGAACCGGCGAAAGTGCTCCGGGTCGATCTTGCGGATGCCGCGGCCCATGTCGAAGACGCGGTAGCGGGTGTGGCTTTTGTCGAAGAAGTCGCTCAGGGTCGTGGTTGTGTTCATGCTTTAACTCGGATAAAAAAGCCCCGGCGGTAGAGGGGCCGGGGCCGGTGGGGCGGGATCGTTCAGGCGGCCTTCTGGTTGCGCTCTACACCTTCGTTGACGCGCAGCTTGCGGCCCAGAAACTCGGTGCCGTCCAGGGATTTGATGGCGTCCGGTGCGTGGTTGCGATCCATCTCCACAAAGGCGAAGCCGCGCGGACGGCGGGTGGCGCGATCTTTCATGATGCGCACATTGTGGACGGTACCGTAGGGGGTAAACAGTTCTCGCAGCTCATCCTGTGAGGCCTTGAAGGCGAGGTTGCCGACAAAGATGGTCATGCTCTCGCCGCTCTCCGGGGCGAGGGCCTTGCGGGCACCGAACTCGATGGTGTTGAGCAGGCCACCGATAAAGCTGCCGCAAGCGAGGGTTAGGACGAAGGCTTTCTGGCCGGTGGCGTTCTCCAGCCCCAGCAGCGGGAAGAGCAGAAAGCCCAATACGGCGACAATGACTGCGATGACCAGCGACTGCAGGGCCTGTGCAAAGGAGGGAAATTTCATGGGTCGTTCACCTTAAGGATTATCAGCAATAGCAAAAAAAGCGGGAGTGAAACGGCAGCGGCGGCGCGGCATATAATGGTGTTGTTTACCGGGCCGTAAACACTACCGGTGACTATTTTAGCACCTTATGCCCCGTGGTCTGAAGCGGATTGAGGCGCCGCCCCGACGGGGACCGGCCACCGACGCCCCACCGCCGGCTTGCGATTGGAGTGCATCGCCCCATAATAGGGGGTGGAGCCACTTACCCGGAGAGCGATCTTGATACTGAATGTCTATTTCGAGGACCACCACTATCCGCTGGATGTGGCCGATGCATTGATCGGTGATGCGGAGGCGTTTTTCGCCAAAATGGACAGCGATATGGACAGCGGCTGCCAGATGAGTCGTGAATGGGTCGATAACCCCGATACCACCCAGCGCTGCCAGATTGTCGCTGACAAGCTGATGGCCGCCCTGCAAACGGACAACCCGCAGATGGTGAGCATGATGGCCGCCTACATCCTCTCGCGCATGCCGGGGGTTAAAGGTGTGCGCATCGACAGTAGCGGCGAGATGCAGGAGACCGAGTTCATCATGGGGGCGAGTGCGGCGTGAGTGATACGGCAGCGCTGCTGATGCAGGTGGTGGAGTTGGGTGATTACCCCAACTTCACACCGCTCTATCAGCGCCTGGGCTACCGGGTGGAGACGGTCAAAACCGGTCGCCGCGCCATCAGCGCGCTGAAAAAGGCCCGCCCCGAGGTGGTGGTCACCGAGTTCAACTACCAGTTCTCCTTCCGTGACCGGACCAGCAACCTCGAGTCGATTCTCGCCGTGCTGCAACCCAATCGAGCCACCCGTGTGGTGGTCTTCTACGATGCGGCGGTACAGGCGCAACTGGAACAGGTCGCCGAGCGCTT
>JBNJGC010000192.1:0-4434 GCA_051747405.1 Pseudomonadota bacterium | reverse complement strand
CATTTATTTGGGGAGGTTGATCGGAACAGGGCATATGCCGCGGTGCCACTGCGGCATATGACACAGCTTGCGTCGTTCGGCACAGGCGGCGCCCGCCCTGAGACGCCCTGCTCTCAGGGCGGAGCGGGTTCGTCGCAGCGCCTACTCAGGATTCATCCGAGGCCGGGGCGGCCCGCAGAAAGCGCTCTACCGTGCTGATGAATTGGGGGATATTGAGGGGCTTGGTCAGGTAGTCATCGAAGCCTGCCGCCCTGCCCCGCTCGATGTCCCGCGGCATGGCGTTGGCGGTCACCGCAACCACCGGGATATCACACAGCTGCGGCTCGGCCCGCAGGCGCTCGAGTACCTGGTAACCGTCCATTTCGGGCATGTTGGTATCGAGCAGGATCAGCGCCGGTCGATGGGCTGCGGCAAGCTCCAGCCCCAACTGTGGCTCATGCGCGGTGAGCAGGTGGATGTGGCCGCGCCGGCCCAGCAGCTGGCTGACCAGTTTGAGGTTGACCGGGTTATCCTCAATATAGAGCACGGTATACTCCGCCGATGGGGGCTGTTCGGTGGCGAGCGTCTTCGGCCCGGCATCGGCTTTCGAGGCTGTCTTCACCTCACTCTCGCCGGGCAGCTCAATCCAGAAACGGCTCCCCTTGCCGGGCTGGCTCTCCACACCGATGCTGCCCCCCATCATCTCCACCAGGCGGCGGGTTATGGCCAGACCGATACCGGTGCCCTCAACCTCACTGCCCTCGGCATCGACGCGGTTGAACGGTTCGAACAGCTGTTCGAGCTTCTCCTCACTGACGCCCTGGCCGGTATCGACCACGGTGATACACACCCGCTGCTCCGGCTGTGCGCTCGCCACCAGCGAGACGCTGCCGTTTTCACGGTTGTATTTAATGGCGTTGGAGAGGAGATTGAGCAGCACCTGCTTCAAGCGGGTGCGATCGGCGCGCAGACAGAAGCCCTCCAGCTTCGCATAGTGCAGGGCTATGCCCGCCCTGTCGGCCACCGGTGCGATCAGCGAGGCGCACTCCTCCACCACTTCGGCCAGGCTGACCGCCTCAAGCGAGAGGTCGATGTGACCGGCCTCGATCTTGGACAGATCCAGCACCTCATTGATCAACGACAGCAGGTGGTTACCGGCCTTGACGATCTCATGGACCCCATCCCGCTGCTCCCCTCCCAGACTCTCGTCGTATTCGAGGATTTGGGCAAAGCCGAGGATCGCATTCATCGGGGTGCGCAGCTCATGGCTCATGCTGGAGAGGAACTGCGACTTGGCCTGACTGGCCCGCTCCGCCGCCTCCTTCGCCTCGGCCAGCTGGCGCTGGCGCTGCTGCTCTTCGGTATTGTCGCTGAGAATGTTGAAAAGATACTGGGGTGAACCGTCATCGGCCGCGACAAAGCCGACATTGGCGGCGGTGATCACCTCCGTGCCGTCGGGCCGCTGCACCGGGATCAGACCGCTCCAACCGTGGCCCTGCGCGATCGCCTCGTTAATCGCCTGTGGCGCCCAGGCCAGGGTTTCACTGCTGAAGAACTCCCGAAAGTGTTTCCCCAGCGTCTCACCGTGGGCATAGCCGTGAATGGCATCATGGGCGCGGTTGGCGTAGAGAACATAGCCCTCTGCATCGGTCACTCCGATCCCCTGCTCGGCGGTGTCGAAGATACGGCGGAAGATCATCAACTCCTGCTCGGCGCGTTTGAGCTCGGTCACATCCTGCACCGTCCCCATCAGCCCGATTAGCCTGCCCCTCTCGTCGTAGACGCCGTTGGCCAACTCGTGTACGTAGCGAACTTCGCCGCTGGGGCGCAGGATGCGGTGTACCAGATCCTGCCTGCCGCTTTGCGCCGCCCGCCGCTGGGACGCCTCCAGCAGCGGGCGATCCGCCGGGTGGACCATGTCGAGAAAACGCTCGACGCTCAGGCTGTCCACCCCCTGACGCAGACCGAAGATATCGTAGACCACCTCGGACCACTCCAACTCCCCGCTCTGCAGATTCGCCTCCCAGTTGCCCAGGCGCGCCAGACGTTGCGCCTCAAGCAGGCGCTGGCGACTGTCCTCCAGCGCCTGCTGCGCCTCCCTGCGCTCGTGGATATCCATCACCACACCGAGCATGCGTAGCGGGCGCCCCTCGGCGTCGCGCACCACATCCCCCTTCTCCTGCACCCAGCGCACCTGGCCATCGGGCCAGACGACACGGTGCTCGATATTATACTCCCGACCCTGCTCGATGCAGGCGCTCACCGCCGCAGTGACCGCATCGCGATCCTCCGGGTGGATCGCCCCCATGAAATTCTCATAGGTGGTATCCAGCTCACCTTCGTTATAACCGAACAGCGGCGCGATACGCTCCGACCAGAACAGCTCGCCGCTGCGAATGTCCCAGTCCCAGGTGCCGATGTTGGCAAACACCTGGCTGCGCCGCAGCCGCTCATCGCTCTCTTTGAGCGCCTGCTCCGAGCGCCGCCGGGCGATCTCGCCACCGACCCGCGAGGCGAAGATGCGCAGCAGATCCACCTTACTGTTGAGCTCATGCAGCGGCTTGTCATCCATGATGCCGATATGGCCCAGGAGCTTGCCCTGCGGATCGTGAAGCGGCAGCCCGACATAGCCCTCCACACCATGCTCACGCAGCCACTGATACTCGGGGAAGCGCTCCGCCACGCCGGAGACGTAGGCGGCCAGCCCCTTTCTATAGACCCACTGACAGGGCGTTGCGGCGATATCGTAGGCGAACGGCTCGCGCATCACCCCGCCATCCCACAGAGAGCGCATCTGCAAACGCTCCGGCTCATTCGGGTCACGCTCGGCAATAAAGCCGATGCGCACCCCCATCGCCTTGGCCAACCACTCGGCGGAGGAGTCGAAAAACTCACTGCCACCGGCAAAGGCGCTGCTTTGGACAATCGCCCGCAACGCAGACTCGCTCTGCTTGACCTGTGTGATCTCGGTACGGATAGAGACGTACTGATAGGGCTTACCCTGCTCATCCATAAAGGGCACAACGGTCGACTCCACCCAGTAGAGCTCCCCGTCACGACGGCGGTTGCACACCTCGCCGCTCCAAACATGGCCGCGGGCAATGGTCTGCCACATCTGCCGGTAGAACGTCGGCGGATGGAGATCCGACTTGATAATGCGATGGTTCTGGCCGATAAGCTCATCGCGCTCGTAGCCGCTCACCTCGCAGAAGCGATCATTGACATAGGTGATCCGCCCCTGCGCATCGGCGATGCTGACGATGGCGTGGTGATTGAGCGCTTGATGCTCACGCTCCTTCTCATACAGCGCCTGCCGGAGCGACGACTGGGCCTCCTGCACCTCGCGCCAACGCCGGGCACGGCTGCTCACCGCAGCCACCAACAAGGCCGGCTCCACCGGCTTGTACAGGAAATCGTCACCGCCAAGATTCAGCGCCAGAAGCGCCTGACAAGGATCCGCCTGTTCAGTCAAAAAGAGGATTGGCCGTCCCACATGGCTCTCCCGATCCCGCACCAGCGCGGCCAGCTCCGGCCCACTCACCCCGGGCATCTCCATCGCCAGCACCAGCACATCGGGCGCAAATGCCTCCACCCTGCCCGGCGCCGACAACGGCTCGGACTCAGTCTCGACCGCCATCCCCGCGGCACGCAGCACCGCAGCCTGCTCAGCCAGCAGCGCCTCATCACCCTCCACCAACAGCACCCGATAGGGATCCCTCGGTAGCGCAAGGCTGATCCGCTCCAGCGTCCGCAACAGCCCCTCAGTGGTAAACGGCCTGCTCAGCGTGGCACTGGCCCCGGCTCGATAAGCCTCAAGGCGCACCGCCACATCATCATCCGGCGTGATAAACAGCACCGGCGGCGCCTGCAGACACTCACTGCGCAACGCCGCAAGCGCATCGCCGGCCCCCGCACCACCCAGCGCCATATCCACCACCACCGCCACCGGCTTGCCCTGCTCTGCAGCAAGAGAGCACAACCGATCCAGCGCCGATGTCGCCACCACCCGATAACCCGCCGGCTCCAACGCACCACGCAGCCGTCCCGCCAGCGACTCATCCTGCACCACCAGATAGACCAGCGCACTATCCAACCCGTTACTCATATCGATCCGCTCTTATCGCCTCAGTCGGGAAACAATACTCCACCTACCCAACCCGGAAGAATACGGTGCACAGCCCACCGGTGCCACCCTCAAAGAGGGGATCCTGTGGAAAACAACACCCCTGACACAAACCACAAAACTCAAGTAACAGAGTAGTGACCGAGCCCCATAGTGCAGGCTTTGCCCGCATGTGTTAACTCACCCATCTGCATAACGGGAAGAAGTTCCGTGAAGCCGGGCTCATCCAACACAAACTCTCCGACCAGCCCTCCCATCTTCATATGTGTATTTTGCCTGTTCGAGTATCGGACCCAGTCATACCATTTCAAATCCACTTCAGAGATCGCCTG
>JBNJGC010000191.1:0-4477 GCA_051747405.1 Pseudomonadota bacterium | reverse complement strand
GGGGAGAAGGGGCCTTGGATTGAGGCGATGGCCTCGGTACGGGGGTTACTCTACCTGGCTGAGGATCTCGTCGCGCAGCTCCGGGTCCTGGCGCATGGCGGCGACGATGTTGTTGTACTCCTCGACGCTCAGGCCGGCATCTTCAACGGCGCCGATCATCTCTTGCTGGGTCTGCTGCTGGAGGGCCTGGGCCTCTTCCTGGTCTTCGATGTTCTCCAGTTTGCTGGTAAACCCTTGCTCGAGCTCACGGACTTCGACGAAGGCGTCGACGAACTGGCCCAGCTTCTCATCACCAATGTCGGCCTTGCTCGGTGCAGAGGCGGCCGGGTTTTGCGCCGGCTCCTGGCTGCTGGCGGTCATGGGGGCGAGGACCAGTGCGCCGCCGAGAAGTGAGGCGGTGAGGATGCTTTTCAGTGCTTTCATGGTGTCTCCTTGTGACGTTGAACAATCTCAGTGTCGAGGGTTGCAACACCCGTGCCAGTTACGTTGGTTGCGCCATAACAGGGCCTCTGCGGCGATGGGAGGAGGGTTGGGGCGCCCTGGAGTGTGCCAGATGGGCGCATGTGCAGGGAGAGCTCGGAGTTCGTGGGCCAGGTTGCCCCGCCACGCTACTGCGAACCAGGCCGCCCCACCCGGCGGAAACCGCGCCGCTGCTCCACATGGCTCCCGGCTAATTGGCAACTTGCTGGGTTGAATGGGGGCAGAGGATAAACCGGCATGTCGCAAAGTGGCGCCAGCCGAGTCGCATCCGGGGGCGGCCCTAGCCTTCGCCCTCTTCCAGGTAGCGGTAGAGGGTGCGTCTGCCGATTCCGAGCAGGCGTGCCGCTTGCTGTTTGTTGCCACCGGTGTGGTTGAGCACGAAGTGGACGTAGCGCTGCTCGACGGTTTTGAGCGGGGGCGGCAGAGTGGGGTCGAACAGCTGGGGGGCGCGCTCTCCGGCAGAGGCTTCCGGCAGGGGGGTGCTGTTACCGCGGATGCGCGCCGGGAGGTCGACCAGCTCGATCTCGCTGCCGCGGCAGAAGACCACGGCCCGTTCGATGGCGTTGGAGAGCTCGCGCACGTTGCCGGGGAAGGGGTAGGCGCGTAGCCGCTCCATCGCCTCAAGGCTGATCCCTTCGATGGGGTGCGGGGCCTGGTCGGCGAAGCGGTGGATAAAGTGGGCGCTGAGTAGGTCGATATCGTCGCCGCGCCGGCGTAGCGGCGGAACTTCGAGGGCGAAGGTTTCGAGTCGGTAGTAGAGGTCGGCGCGGAAGTTTCCCTGCTCCACCTCTTCGTCGAGGTCTCGGTTGGTGGCGGCGATGATGCGCACGTTGATCGCCCGCTCGCGGTTCTCACCCACCGGACGCAGTTTGCCATCCTGGAGGATGCGCAGCAGTTTGGCCTGCATGGGAGCGGGCATTTCGCCCAGCTCGTCGAGCAGCAGGGTGCCCCCTTCGGCTTCGGCGAACAGCCCCTTGCGTGCCCGCTGCGCGCCGCTGAAGGCGCCGGCACTGTGGCCGAATAGTTCACTTTCGAGCAGTTCGGCGGGGATGCCGGCGCAGTTGAGGGCGACGAAGGGGCCGTCGCGGCGATCGCTCTCGCGGTGCAGCGCCTCGGCCACCAGCTCTTTGCCCACGCCGCTCTCACCCAGAATCAGAACCGGACCACTGGCCTGGGCGATGCGGCGGATCTGTTCGAACAGCCGCCGCATGACCGGGCTGCGACCGATGAGGCCGTGGAAGTCGTCATCCCCCAGCAGGCGGCGGTAGTGGCTGAGTTGGCGCTTGAGTTCGCGCCGTTCGATGGCGCGCTCCACCGCCAGGCCCAGATGATCGAGCTTGAGCGGTTTGGTCAGAAAGTCATCGGCCCCCTGTTTGAGTGCCTCGACCGCCTGCTCCACGGTGCCAAAGGCGGTGATCATGATAAAGGCCGGCGGCAGTGGGGCCATGGCGCGCACATGCTGTAGCAGGGCGAGCCCTTCGCCGTCGGGCAGGCGTAGGTCGCTTACCACCAGCACGGGCGGGTGGGCGCTGAGCTGCTGTTGCGCCTCGGCCAGGCTGGCCGCCTGACGGATACGGTAGCCCGCCTCCTCCAACTCCTCGGCGATGAGTTCGCGCAGGCCGTGGTCGTCCTCCACGATGAGTACGGTGGGGGTCGATTCGGTTTGACTCATACACTCTCCTCATGCAGCGGCAGGCGTAGCCGAAAACGGGCCCCGCCAAGGGGGCTTTCAGCCAGTTCGATCTCGCCGCCGTGGTCTTTGGCGGCGGCGTGGGCCACCGCCAGCCCCATGCCGGTGCCCTGGCCGACCGGCTTGGTGGTGAAAAAGGGTTCGAATAGGTGGGCGCGATGCTCCTCACTGACGCCGGGGCCGTCGTCGTCGACTTCATAGACGAGCCACTGTCCGCGGCGGTAACAGCGCGTCTCTACGCGGCTGTGGGCTGCCTGGCTGGCGTTCTCCAGCAGGTTGCTCAGGGCCTGGTCGAGACGCACGCTGTCGATGCGGATCTCCCCCGGTGAGTCGGGCTGCTCCAGGTGGATGGGCACCGGACTGCGGGGCCGTAACAGCTCGCAGGCGGCACGCAGCGGGGTGACGGCGTCGATGCGGCGCAGCTCCAGCGGATTGTTGCGACCGAAATCGAGCAGTTGACGGATGATACGCTCCATGCGCTGCGCCTCGCGACCGATCGCCGCCACCGCCTGCTCGGCCCGCGGCGGCAGGTCGTCGCGGCGAAGCAGGCGCTGGACCCGTCCGTCGATGGTGCTCAGCGGGCTGCCCAGTTCGTGGGCCACGCCGGCGGAGAGTTGTCCCAGTGCGGCCATCTTCTCCGACTGGTGGAGCCTTCGTCCCATGTGTTCGAGCTGCTGGCGTGAGCGCTCGATGGCGTCGAGCATGGCGTTGATGCTGCTGCTGAGGTGGCGCACCTCGCGGGGGCCGCCGCTGTGCAGGCGGTGAGCCATATCCCCCTCGCCGATGCGCTGCAGGCTGCTCTCGATTGCGGTCAGGTGGCGCCCCAGCGCCCAGCGGTGGCCGAAAAAGAGCAGCGCGGCCAGCAGCAACCCGACCCCCGCCAGGGTTATCAGGGTCTGCCGCCGCAGGTCGGTGATGTAGTTGTCGAACTCACTACGCTGGCGGGTCAGCTGGAGCAGGCCGCTGATACGCCCGCCGCTGTCGGTGAGCGGGACGAAGTAGGAGTAGACCTCCTCACCGGCCATGCGTCCGAACTCGCCCTGACGCTCCCCTTCGGAGGCGATCTGACTGACCCGATCCTCCTGCATGTCGGCATCGCCTTTGCCGCTGGCGGCGAGGGTCTTGCCATCACGATCGTAGACAAAGGCGCCGTAGACGCGGTCAATGCTAAAGGCCGACTCCAGCGCCTGCTGTACGGTGCGCTCGTAACCGCGCTCCAGCGCATGGCTCAACGGCAGGCGCAGTGCACGGGCCACCAGCTCGATATCCTGGCGCATGCGCTCCTCGCTCTGGCGCTCGAACTGGGTGATGGCGTACCAACCGACGCCCCCCACCGCCAGCAGCAGCGGCAACAGCAGTACCAACATCAGCGTGACGGCCAGTGGGGGACGTCCGGGCTGAAGCAGGCGTTTAAGTGTCTTTAACTGGCTCATGTGTCAGAATGATACGCTCAATGGGCCGCTGTGACGAACCGCAGCAGCGCCGCCCTCCGGGCTTCGCTAATGCTGGCAGTGGTTTCAGGGCGACCGTTTAGCTTGAAACGACTGGCACGGCTCTTGCGATGTTCTCTGGTCATACATCACCCAATCAGCAATCACCATGCCGGAGTTCACATGAAGCGTTTTTTGATCGGTTTTGCCATCCTCGTCACCACCGGACCGCTGGCTGCAGAGTGCCTCACCGTTACCCACAAGGCGATTGACCCCCAGAGCGCCGATGCCGGTGCCTCTCAGGTTTTCTGGGAGGTGGAGATCGAGAACAGCTGCGAGGTCTCACACGATGCTCTGTTGAGTGTGCAGTTCACCTCGGAGGAGGGTGAGGTGGTCTACGAGGTACCCGGCCAGGCACGCGTGGGACGGCTCGGCAGCAAGCGCCTGGAGAAAAAGGTCTACATCCCCTCCCGCTATATCGACCGCATCCATGGCATAGAGATCGAGCTTGAGGAGCGCGAGCGTCCGATCTGATAAGGGGGCTGGAGTCCAACCCTTGGGGGGTCTTGTTCTGGTGGATGCGCTGACGCTTATCCACCCTACTCTGCCTACTAGGCGCATCAAAACCAAGCCCCACCCCTTCGCAGGGCAACCGCATACCTTCTCATCGCTGGTGTAAGCCCTTGATTTACGGTCGTCTGCCGCAAGGACGCGGCAGTCGAGCCTCCAGGGAGGGATTCACGGCGTACCGTAAATCAAGGGCTTACACTAGTGGTCCATGCGCCTCGTCCCTCGGCACATCCTATGAGGTTTGAGTTGTCATCTCGTGCTCGGTGATGACCGCCAAAAAGGCGCTGCCATAGCGCTCCAGTTTGCG
>JBNJGC010000190.1:0-4501 GCA_051747405.1 Pseudomonadota bacterium | reverse complement strand
TAACTACTCGCCCCCCTGGCGTAGCGTTCTATTCCACGGTCATTGTGGCGGTGGCCACGGTCCTTCTATGCCTGACGTGCACTATCCATAGGGTGCGCTGAGTCTGCGAAGCGCATCATGCCGGGGCCTTGAGATTATTGCCACAGAGGGCACGGAGGCCGTCATGCCGGACCTGCTCCGGCATCCATGCCAGGGTTGTCTTCGCCGTGTGTTTCGGGATGGATTCCGAGTCAAGCCCGGAATGGCGGTTTGTTGTGGGAGTGGGGCAAGCATGGGTGTCTAAGAAGATACCGCCGGGCATCGTTAGGGTATCGCCACATACGCCACCGGACGGGGCAGCCTGGCCCACAAATATTTGACGCCCGCATCTGTTGCGGTTGTTGCCGCGCCATCAATATTTTGACATGCACACCATAAGTGGTAGTCTGTGCTGAAACAGTCAGGTGACACGGCAGCGGCCCATGGCGGATAACAACCCTCCCTATCTCATCGTCAGCGACAGCGCAGCGCGCAGCACCGAGCTGGCACATATCCTCTCCTTCTTGCAGCAGTGCCTGGTGCATACGGCGGGGTTCGGTCAGTGGCAAGCGGACGCGACCGCCTCCGCCGCGGCGATCTTCGTGGATGCCCTCGATGCGCCGTCCGATCTGGAAGAGGAGGTGGCGGCTCTGTCCAAGGCATCCCCCGGTGCGCTGCTGTTTCTCCTCGCTGAGCAGACGCAGGAGGAGCCCTCTCTACCCAGCGGTGTGTTTGCCTCGATCGCCTACCCGCCGGACTATGCCCAGCTGTTGACCTGTCTGCATCGTGTCGACATCCTCGCAGGGCGAGGCGGTCATAGCGGTGGTCACCCCATTCTGGGCAAGATCCTGGTCGGTAACAGCACGGCGATGCGCCATGTGCGTCACCTGATAGAGCAGGTGGCGGACTCCGACGCCAATGTTTTAATCCTCGGCGAGTCCGGCACCGGCAAAGAGGTGGTGGCCAAGGGGCTGCACTATCTCTCCTCACGCCGTGAAAAGCCTTTCGTGCCGGTCAACTGTGGCGCCATTCCGGGTGAGCTGCTTGAGAGCGAGCTTTTTGGCCACGAAAAGGGGGCCTTTACCGGCGCCTTAACCGCTCGCCAGGGGCGCTTTGAGATCGCCGAGAGCGGTTCGCTGTTTCTCGATGAGATCGGTGACATGCCCATGCCGATGCAGGTCAAGCTGCTGCGGGTGCTGCAGGAGCGCACCTTCGAGCGGGTGGGTAGCAACAAAAGCATCAGTGCCGATGTGCGTGTAATCGCCGCCACCCATCGAAACCTCGAGGCGAGCATCGCGGACGGGGATTTTCGTGAGGATCTCTACTATCGGCTCAATGTCTTTCCCATCGAAATGCCCGCCTTGCGGGAGCGACCGGAGGACATTCCCTCGCTGGTGCATGAGATGGTGGCACGGCTTGAGCGTGAGGAGCGCGGGAGCGTCCGTCTTACCGCCGCCGCCATGGCCTCTCTGACGCGCTACGCCTGGCCCGGCAATGTGCGTGAGTTGGCCAATCTCATCGAAAGGTTGGTGATCATCCACCCCCAAGGGATCGTCGACGTGGATGACCTGCCTGAGAAGTACCGTAGCGACGGGGTCGAGGCGGACGCAACGATCCCCCTCCCTGAAGTTGCCGAGGAGCCGCAAGTGGGAGCCTCCGCACAGGGCGGCAACCCGGCGCTGCTACCCACCGAAGGGGTGGACCTGAAGGAGTATCTTTCGGTACTGGAGCGGGATCTGATCCAGCAGGCCCTGGAGGCCGCCGACGGCGTGGTGGCCCAGGCGGCCAAGCTGCTCAACCTGCGCCGCACCACCTTGGTGGAGAAGATGCGTAAGTACGACCTGCAGCGTAACGACTGAGCTGCCCTCCCCACACACCTACCTCTGCGGCTGTACGGAATTCTGACACAGCCGCGCCCCTTCCCCCTCATATAGCAGAGTGGCGAGTCAAACTCTTGACTTACGCTATCTTGATTTGTTTTAAGTCATTGAAAATAAATAGCAATATTGACTAGGCACGATTCTTGTTTAACACCGGGTAGTGAAACAGACCGGAGTTAAACGATGAGCCTTTCGCTCTCCCAGCAGTGTGTGAAACCTGATGGCGAAGATAGCCCCGCCACCGCCACGGCGGCGCGTGAGGTCGCGCAGCTCAGTGCGGTGCTGGATGAGGCGCGTAGCGGCCAACGCGAGGCCGAGTCGCAGAGCCGTCGGCTGGCTGATCGGCTCCAGGCGTTAATGGATGCGTTGCCGGCAGCGGTACTGGTGCTCGACCGGCATGGCCGGGTCCAGGAGCACAATCCTGCGGCCGTCGCACTGCTGCAGGAGCCGCTACAGGGGCGACTGTGGCGTGAGCTGATTCAGGAGCTGTTTATGCCGGATGCCTCCTCGGGCGATGCCCTGGCGCTTCGAAGTGGGCGCTTTGTTACCCTCTCTACCCGACCGCTGGGGAGCGAACCGGGTCAAGTGTTGATGCTGCATGACGTGACCGATAACCACCGCCTGCGCCGTCGGCTGGAGCACTTCCAGCGGCTCGCCGACATGGGGCGAATGGCCGCCAGTCTGGCCCACCAGATCCGCACCCCGCTCTCCACCGCGATGCTCTACCTCTCCCGCCTCAAGGCGCCGCGCCTCGATGGTGAGCGGCGCGAGCGTATGGTCGAACGGGCGATGGGCAGCCTGCAGGGGTTGGAGCGGCTAATCACCGATATGCTCCTCTTTGCCAACGGCAAGGCCGAGCGGCGCGAGCCGCTCTCGCCCCGGCAGCTGTTGGAGGAGGTGGGTGCCGAACTGGAGCGCCGCTGTGGTGAAGGCGCCCACTTACACCTCGGGCCGCTGAGCGATACCCCGGTCAATGTGAACCGTGTGCTACTCAAAAGCGCCCTGGAGAACCTGGTGGTAAATGCCCTGGAGTCGGGGGCCGGGAATATCACACTGGCAGCGACCGAAGAGGCGGGCCAGTGCGCCATCCGCGTCAGCGATGACGGTCCCGGTATTCCCCTTGAACGTCAGGAGCGGATCTTCGAGCCCTTTGTCAGCCATCGTGACGGCGGGACCGGCCTCGGTCTGGCGGTGGTGCGGGCTGTGGCCCAAGCCATGGGAGGGGAGGTGGTGCTCCACTCCCGCCCCGGCACGGGGAGCGAGTTTATTCTGTACCTGCCTTTTGATGTAGCAACCGCTTGAGACGATGAGGAGAGCGCAATGACGCAACGCATACTGTTGGTCGAGGATGACACGGCGCTGGCCGAAGCCCTGCAGGATACCCTGGAGGAGAGCGGTTTTGCCGTCAGCTGCGCCCGCCACGGCGGCATCGCCCTGGAGCGGCTCGAGCAGCAGCCCTTCCACTTGGTGGTGAGCGATGTCCACATGCAGGGAATGGACGGCCACGCCCTGCTGCGTGAGATCAAGGATCGTCAGCCGGATCTGCCGGTGCTGCTGATGACCGCCTACGCCTCGGTAGAGCGTGCGGTGCAGGCGATGCGTGAAGGGGCGGTGGACTACCTGATGAAACCCTTCGAGGCAGACGTGTTGGTGGCGGCAGTCACACGCTACGCCCTGAGTGAGCACGACGACAGCGCCCCCGTGGCCGAAGATCCCGCCAGTATCGAACTGCTGGCCCTTGCGCGACGGGTGGCGCAGAGCGAGGCGACTGTGCTACTTACCGGCGAGAGCGGTAGCGGCAAAGAGGTGATAGCCCGCTACATCCATAACCACTCAACCCGTGCCGCGGGCCCCTTTGTGGCGATCAACTGCGCCGCTATCCCGGAGAACATGCTCGAAGCGACCCTGTTCGGCTATCAGAAGGGGGCCTTTACCGGCGCCTACAAGGCCTCGCCGGGTAAGTTCGAGCAGGCCCAGCACGGAACCCTGCTGTTGGATGAGATCTCCGAGATGGATCTCGCCCTCCAGGCGAAGCTCCTGCGCGTGCTACAGGAGCGGGAGCTGGAGCGGCTCGGCGGCGGCAAGGTGATCGATCTCGACGTCCGCGTCCTGGCCACCTCCAACCGCGACATGCGCGCCGAGGTGGAGAAGGGGCGTTTTCGCGAGGACCTCTACTACCGCCTCAACGTCTTCCCCCTGCACCTGCTGCCGCTGCGCGAACGCCCGGCGGACATCGTGCCCATGGCACAGCTGCTACTGGAGCGGGCCTGTCGCCAAAGCGGCACAGCGGTACCGCAGCTCACCCCGGAGGCAGAGAAGCGACTGCGTGAATACCCGTGGCCGGGCAACGTGCGCGAACTGGACAACATGATGCAGCGCGCCCAAATCCTCGCCACCGGCGATCACATCGATGAGCAGGCGCTGCATTTCGAGCAGGTCACCCGGCGAGTCAACTCGACCCCGGAGACCCCCTCAGGCGGGCGCCTGACCGACGACCTCAAGCAACGCGAGTACGAACGCATCATGCTGGCGCTGGAGAGCGGCAGCCGCAAAGCCGCCGCCGAACAGCTCGGCATCAGCCCGCGTACCCTGCGCTACAAACT
>JBNJGC010000189.1:0-4536 GCA_051747405.1 Pseudomonadota bacterium | reverse complement strand
GTCGTCGGTCAGCGGGGTGACCAGGGTCATGTGGCAGGCGGCTACCGGGTCGACGCCCTCGGCGATCATGTTGCCGGCGTAGACCAGCAGACGGGTGGATATCCCCTCGTCCAGGCCGTGACCCTTGAGGTTACGGGCGCGGTGGGCGATCTGTACCAACTTGCCGGCGGTATCGGCATCCACCCCGGACTCCTTGGCGACGATCTCCGCCTCGGTATCCGCCTCGGGATAGTCGAAATTGAGGGCGCCGAAACGCTGCTTGGTGGACTGTTTGAGGTCCTTCATCAGGCTCTGGTAGCCGGGGTTGTAGGAGATCACCAGCTGAAAGTCGGGGTGCGCTTCGATCAACTCCCCCTTCTTGTCCAGCGGCAGGGTGCGGCGGTGGTCGGTCAGCGGGTGGATCACCACGGTGGTGTCCTGGCGCGCCTCGACCACCTCGTCGAGGTAGCAGATGGCACCCATACGCGCTGCGGTGGTCAGCGGTCCGTCCTGCCACTTGGTGCCGTCCTTGTCGAGGAGGAAGCGCCCGACCAGATCGGAGGCGGTCATGTCCTCATTACAGGCGACGGTAATCAGCGGACGGCCCAGCTTCCACGCCATGTACTCAACGAAGCGGGACTTACCGCAACCGGTCGGGCCCTTGAGCATCATCGGCATGCGACGGGCATAGGCTGCCTCATAAAGGTCCACCTCATTGGTGACCGGCTTGTAGAAAGGTTCGGCGCTGATTTTATACTGGTCGTAATTCATGTCCGTCATGGCACTCATCCTTCTGCAGGTTCGCGTTACAGAATTTATCGGTTCAACTCGTCATTCCGGTGGAGACAGGTTTGCCGTCTGCACGGGGATAACGTTCCCCGCCCGAAGGCGGGGACGAACTGCCTTATACCGGCTTACCGCGGTAGATAACCATCTCCGCACCCTTGGACTGGGCGTAGTTATCGTAGCCGACCAGACGCACATGGTTATTGGGGTGCGCCTTGTGGCACGCTTCGGCCTCAGCCAGGATGGCGTCGACATCGGTCTCGCCAAACAGTGGCAGCTTCCACATGTACCAGTAGTGGTCGAAGGCGTTCTCCGGCTCGGTGTGTTCGATGGCCGGGTTCCAGCCCTGGCTGACGATGTACTCCACCTGCTTGCGGACACGGGCGTCGTCCATCTCCGGCAGGTAGGAGAAGGTCTCGAACTTGCGGCTTGAGACATCACTCAGGCTTGATGCGTAATCTTGCATATCGCTCATGATTAATTCCTCGTAAATATCAATTAAAGGCTTTAACGCAGAGGTCGCAGCGATCGCTGAGTACGCAGAGGGTTCTCATTCCCTGTGAAGTAATGGGCATTGTTATCCTTTGCGCCCTCTGCGTCTCTGCGTTCTTTGCGTTTATCCTTTGCCTTATTTATGCGCCACGTCGAGTTTGTCTACGGTGTCGAACTCGAACTTGATCTCTTTCCAGGTCTCCATCGCCATCTTCAGCTCAGGGCTGTGCTCGGCAGCGGTGGTGAGAACCTCTTTGCCGTTCTTCTCCAGCTCCACGCCCTCGTTTCGCGCCTGGACACAGGCCTCAAGCGCAACACGGTTGGCGGCGGCGCCGGCAGCGTTGCCCCACGGGTGACCCAGAGTACCGCCACCGAACTGCAGGACGGAGTCGTCGCCGAAGATGGAGACCAGCGCCGGCATGTGCCAGACGTGGATACCACCGGAAGCGACCGGGATAACACCGGGCATGTGGCCCCAATCCTGGTCGAACATAATGCCGCGGGCACGGTCTTCCTTGATGTAGGAGTCACGCATCAGGTCGATCCAGCCCAGGGTGGCCTCGCGGTCGCCCTCGAGCTTGCCCACAACGGTACCGGAGTGGAGGTGGTCACCACCGGACAGGCGCAGCATCTTGGTCAGGACACGGAAGTGGATACCGTGGTTGGGGTTACGGTCGAGTACCGCATGCATCGCACGGTGGATGTGCAGCAGTACGCCGTTGTCGCGACACCACTGGGCCAGGCCGGTGTTGGCGGTGAAGCCGCCGGTCAGGTAGTCGTGCATGATGATCGGGGCGCCCAGCTCTTTGGCGAACTCGGCACGCTTGAACATCTCGTCCGGGGTCGGCGCGGTCACGTTCAGGTAGTGACCCTTGCGCTCACCGGTCTCTTTCTCTGCCTTGTGGATCGCCTCCATGACGAACTCGAAACGCTGGCGCCAGCGCATGAAGGGCTGAGAGTTGACGTTCTCGTCGTCCTTGGTGAAGTCCAGACCGCCACGCAGGCACTCGTAGACGGCACGACCGTAGTTCTTGGCGGAGAGGCCCAGCTTCGGCTTGATGGTGCAGCCCAGCATCGGGCGACCGTACTTGTTCATCTTGTCGCGCTCGACCTGGATACCGTGGGGCGGTCCATTGCAGGTGGTGACGTAGGCCAGCGGGATACGAACGTCCTCCAGGCGCAGAGAGCGAACGGCCTTGAAGCCGAAGACGTTACCCACCAAAGAGGTCAGAATGTTGACCACGGAGCCCTCTTCGAACAGGTCAAGGGGGTAGGCAATGAAGGCGTAGAAGGCTTCGTCGTTGCCCGGCACGTCCTCAATGGCATAGGCACGGCCCTTGTAGTAGTCCAGATCGGTCAGCAGGTCGGTCCAGACGGTGGTCCAGGTGCCGGTGGAGGACTCGGCGGCTACAGCGGCGGCAGCCTCCTCGCGCGGTACGCCTTCCTGGGGAATGACCTTGAAGCAGGCCAGGAAGTCGGTATCTTTCGGGGTATACTCGGGCATCCAGTACGTTTCACGGTACTCCTTTACACCCGCATCATATGTCTTTGCCATGGTTCTCAATCTCCTCATGGGTTTTGGTCCAATGCCGGTCCGCCTGTTTGGGCTTCCCGACGCTTGTTTGTCCTGACGTGTGAAAATGTAGACGAGGATTGAGATAAATAAAAATTAATTGTTAATATGTTTAGCATTTACTTTTGTTAATGCATTATCCAACCGATAAGGGGCCTTATGATTCGCGCCACCCTGCAGCAGCTGAGACTCTTCGAGGCGGTCGCCAAGCACGGCAGCTACACCCGTGCCGCCGAGGCGATCCACCTGACACAGCCAGCTATTTCCATACAAATCAAAAGATTAGAGGAGGGTCTTGGGGTCACGCTGTTTGAGCAGATGGGCAAAAAGATCTATCTGACGGCAGCCGGCAAGGAGCTCTATGCCACCTGTCAGGACATTTTTCAGCGGCTAAGCGCCTTCGAAGGCAAGCTGGATGAGCTACGCGGCGAGGTGGCCGGCCCCCTCAATCTGGCGGCGGTGACCACGGCAAAGTATTTTCTTCCCCACTACCTGGGCGCCTTTTTGCGCCGCTATCCCAAGGTGACCCCTCAGCTCAAGGCTAGCAACCGCGCCCGTATCGTCGAGCGAATGGAGGCCAATGAGGACGATATCTACATCATGGCGACCCTGCCTGAACACCTCGATATCGAGGCACACCCCTTTCTGGAGGACCAGCTGGTCATCTTCGCCCACCCGGGGCATCCGCTGGCCAATGAGAAGCGCGTTCCCCTGGAGAGGCTACTGCGTGAAAGAATCATCTCCCGTGAGCCGGGCTCGGGGATCCGTATGACCTTCGAGCGGCTGCTGGCTGAGAAGGAGCTTAGCGTAGAACCCTACATGGAACTGGGCAGTGGCGAGGCGATTAAGCAGGCGGTCATGTCCGATATCGGTATCGCCATGCTCTCCGACTTCAGTCTGAAGCTGGAGCTGGAGACCGAACGGTTAGTGCTGCTCGATGTGGAGGGGTTACCGCTGAAGCGCCACTGGTACGCGGTTCACCGCAAGGGCAAACACCTCAGTCCGGCAGCATTGAAGTTCATCGAATTCCTGCAGGCCGCCGACCAGGAGAAGTACGCCGGCAACGCCTGAGACCTTTTGCCATAGCGGTCACAGAGCAGCCGCCTGAAACACCGATAGGGTGAGCCACGCCCGCCGGGAGATTAGCACCCAGCCCAAAGACGCCAGATTACCGAGGCGTTTCCCGTCCTGCGCCTGCTCCATGCACCGCCATCACCTACAGGCACGGAACCTTGAGTGGGGCAACCCAACCTACAACTAACGTAACTACTCGTTCCCACCTCTGACAAGATATTCACCGCAGAGGCGCTGACGCCGCCATGGAGGGCGGTGATAGACAATGCATGGAGCACATTGTCGAGGCGCAAAATTATGAAGCGGGTGTGAGTTCGTAGGCCAGGTTACCCTCTCCGGATGCGCTGCGGCGATGCCTAGCGAAGGTGACGACCTTGAGCTGCACGGCTGCCTGGCGCTTCTGCATGGACGCAGTGACCACGCTGCAGTCATTGACCGAACCTGATGCGCTTCGCAAGCTCAGCGCATCCTATCTTCTTAGACACCCATGCTTGCCCCATCCCCACAACAAACCGTCATTCCGGGCTTGACCCGGAATCCAACCCGAAACACACGGCGAAGACAACCCTGGCATGGATGCCGGAGCAGGTCCGGCATGGCGGCCTCCGTGCTCTCTGTGTCCTCTGTGGCAA
>JBNJGC010000188.1:0-4608 GCA_051747405.1 Pseudomonadota bacterium | reverse complement strand
TATAGGGCACACTGCGAAGCGGGGCAGCCCTACGGGCTGTGTGGCGGATTGCTGGGCGGTTTGTGTCGTCAAGCGGCGTTTCCTGAGCTAGGATGGGGGGACTACAACCCAGAGGAGACTGTCCATGAAGAAGAAACTGATGTCACTCGCTGCGGCGACTACGATCGGTATGATGAGTTTCGGCACGGTGCAGGCGGAAGATGCGCCGATGGTGCCGATCAAGCGGCTTAGCATGGAGATGGCGCAGCAGGTCGCCGAGGCGGCGGTCAAGGCGTGCCGTGAGGAGGGGGTTCAGGTGGCGGCCACCGTGGTGGACCGTGGCGGTCATGCGCAGGCGGTGCTGCGCGACGTATTGGCGATGGACCTGACGCTGACCATCTCCAAGCAGAAGGCCTACACCGCGCTCTCTTTCAACAGCGCCACCTCGGCTCTGGAGGGGCGCTTTGAGGGGCCGCATGCGGTACCGAAAATCGATGGTCTGGTCATCAGTGCCGGTGGTCTGCCGATCACCGCAGGCGGTACCATCCTGGGCGGTGTCGGCGTCAGTGGCGCCCCCTCCGGCGAGACCGATGAGCGTTGCGCCCAGGCAGGTATCGATGCGGTTATCGATGAGCTGGAAATGGCGGCATTTTAGGGAGGTTATGTATGTACCTGAAGAATCCGAACAATGGCGACTTGGTTGAGGTGCTGGATACCTCTGCGCTGTTCGACCCCAATGTCGATGCCATCACGGGTCGCTACCATGCGGGCGAGGAGATGCAGGAGGCGGCAAGCTTTGCCAAGGCTGAGCTGGTCTTCCCCTCCGGCGAGGCGCTGCCGAAGTGCTGGGTTGACCCGGCCTATCGCGGTTAAGTCGCCGCTTTGTGCTGTAACGAGCCGCCCGTAAGGGCGGCTTTTTTTTGTCGAACTTAAAGCCTGGCCTGCGTGTTCGTGTTTTATTTCGGAGTTCCTTGTGGCGATGGGTGTCAGGCAGCCTGTGGTGCGGGAGGGTGTGACGCCTTCGGTCTGCGGTGGTGTGGTGTTGGGGTTCGGGGTGGTGGGTGGGGCAGCCTGGCCTACGGGTTCGTGTTTTATCTCGGAGCCACCTTGTAGGCCACACTGCGCAGCTGTGTGGCGATGTTTGCCAGGCAACCGTGGGGCGTTCGGTTTGGCGGCTTTGCTGAGCGGTGCCGGTTCGTCGAGTCTCGCGCTATCGGACGGGGCAGCCTGGCCTACGAATTTCCAACTTCCAACTTCAAATTAGGGGCGTTCGGTTTGGCGGTTTTGCTGAGCGGTGGCGGTTCGTTGGGTTTCGCGGTATCGGGCGGGGCAGCCTGGGCTACGGCTATGGGCGGCGTGAGTTTTCGCGCTCTTCGCGCAGTTGAGCCGACTGTTTCTCCAGCAGGTGGCGGATAAGGGCGTCGTTTTCGCTCTCCGGGAGCGGCTCGAACTCGAGGCCTGTGGTGAAGCCGCCCTGCGTTTGGGGACGACTGTAGACCACTTTGGCAGTCAGTTGCAGGCAGAGGTAGGAGGGGAAGAGTACCATGTTGAGGGCGAGTCGCTGGCCGTCCGTGAAGGGTTCCGCTGTGGTGAAGGCCATGCCGCCAGCGCCGATGTTGACCGCTGTGTTGGGGGTGATGTCGTCACCCAGGGCGATAGCGCCGGTGATCTGGGAGAGGAGCTCAATCTTGCGTTCGAGGGTGCTCAGGTATTGGGCGATGTCGCTGTGGTGTTTGCGAATGCTGGCGAGGGCGTAGCCCCCCTGGAGGGTGAGCTCGCGCAGCTGCATCAGGCCGCGGCAGACGTCGGCGCTCTTCTGCGACAGGCGGGGCGGGGCCTCACCCTCACGCAGGGGGCGGTAGTCGAGGTGGATCGACTCGTCGATACGGAAGTTCTGCCGCCTGTCGGCGCCGCTGGGTGTGTCGTCGGCCACGCTGATAACTCTCTGCGGTTAGTCCAGGGTGCTGACGCCCGTTTCGCTGCCGACCAGCACGGTGTCGGCGGGGCGCATGGCGAACAGGCCGTTGGTGACCACGCCGGTGATGTTGTTGAGCTTCTGCTCCAGCTCCACCGGGTTCATGATCTGCATCTCGTGGACGTCGAGGATGACGTTGCCGTTGTCGGTGACGAAGCCCTCGCGGTAGACCGGCTCGCCGCCGAGTTTGACCAGTTCGCGGGCGACGTAGCTGCGGGCCATGGGGATCACCTCCACCGGTAGCGGGAAGGCGCCGAGAATGTCGACCACCTTGGTGTTGTCGACGATGCAGACGAACTTCTTCGCCACCGCGGCGACGATCTTCTCGCGGGTCAGGGCGCCACCACCGCCTTTGACCAGGTGGGCGTAGCGGTTGGTCTCATCGGCGCCGTCGACGTAGACGGAGATCGCATCCACGTTGTTCAGGTCGAACACCTCGATGCCGTGGCCGCGCAGGCGCTCGGCGCTCGCCTCGGAGCTGGCGACGGTGCCTTTGATTTTGCCCTTCATCTCCGCCAAGTAGTCGATGAAGTAGTTGGCGGTGGAGCCGGTACCGATGCCGATGATGGTGTCGGGAACCACGTGTTCGAGCGCGGCGCGGGCTACGGCCTGCTTCATTTCGTCCTGTGTCATCGCCATGGGAAGGGTATCCTCTCGATTGTCTATTTGTTGATTCGGTTGCAGGGGATTTTACCAGTTTACCGCCACATTGCACGTTGGCAGCGTGTTTGTCTCTTGTATATTGCTCGCTACCTGCTTATGTTATGCCGATGTTAAGTGACTACGTTAAACGCATTCTTACCGCCCGGGTCTACGATGTGGCTATCGAGACGCCGCTGGAGCACGCCGTCTCCCTCTCCGATCGTCTGAACAACCGAGTTTGGCTCAAGCGTGAGGACCTGCAGCCGGTCTTCTCCTTTAAGCTGCGCGGCGCCTATAACCGCATGGTGAACCTGAGCCAGTTGGAGCGAGAGCGCGGCGTGATCGCCGCCTCCGCCGGCAACCACGCCCAGGGTTTGGCGCTCTCGGCCAGCCGCCTCGGTATCGACGCGCTCATCGTCATGCCCAAGACCACCCCCGAGATCAAGGTGCAGTCGGTGGCGCGGCGCGGCGCGCGCATCACTCTTCACGGTAACACCTATAACGATGCCGCTGAACACGCCAAGGCCATCGCCGAGGAGGAGGGGCGTACCTTCGTCCACCCATACGACGATCCGCAGGTGATCGCCGGCCAGGGTACTGTGGCGGTGGAGATCCTGCGCCAGCACAGCGGTGATCTTGATGCCATTTTCGTCCCGGTGGGTGGCGGTGGTCTCATCGCCGGGGTGGCCGCCTACGTCAAGTATCTCTACCCCGACATCAAGGTGATCGGTGTTGAGCCGGAGGATGCCCCCAGTATGTATGAGGCGCTCAAGGCCGATGAGCGGGTGATACTGGAGCAGGTGGGGATCTTCGCCGACGGGGTAGCGGTGCGCCAGGCGGGGGAGGAGCCGTTTCGTATCGCGCGCAAATATGTGGACGAGATCATTTTGGTCAAGACCGACGAGATCTGCGCCGCGATCAAGGACATCTTCGAAGATACCCGCTCCATCGCCGAGCCGGCCGGTGCGCTCGCGGTGGCGGGCCTGAAAAAGTACGTCGAGCGTGAGGGGTGTACGGGGCGCGAGTTCGTCGCCATCGACAGTGGCGCCAACATAAACTTCGACCGCCTGCGCCATGTGGCCGAGCGGGCCGAACTGGGTGAGCGCCGCGAGGCGTTGCTGGCGGTGACTATCCCCGAGCGCCCCGGTGCCTTCCGCCACTTTTGTGAGACCCTGGGCCAGCGGGCCATTACCGAGTTCAACTACCGTATCGCCGATGAGAGTGAGGCGCATATCTTCGTCGGCGTGCAATTGGGTCGCGGTCAGCAGGAGAAGGATGAACTGGTCGAGCTACTCAAGGCGCGCGACTACCCTCTGCTGGATATGAGTGATAACGAGATGGCCAAACTGCACATGCGCTACATGGTCGGCGGGCGGGCCGATGCGCAGAACGAGCGGCTGGTGCGGTTCGAGTTCCCGGAGCGACCGGGGGCCCTGCTGCGCTTCCTCAACCACATGGGGCAGCACTGGAACATCAGCCTGTTCCACTACCGCAACCACGGTGCGGCCTACGGGCGAGTGTTGTGCGGTATCCAGGTCCCGCCGGAGGAGTACGCCCAGTTCGACGCCTTCCTCGAACAGCTCGGTTACCGCTCCTGGGAGGAGACCGATAATCCGGTCTATCCACTATTTCTGCGCTAGACGGGCCCCGGTATCGGGGCTTAACCGCGCTTGTTTAAGCGTGACCTCGGGTGTTTGGTATTACTTACTGATTTGACAGGTTTTTGTGATCGAGGTCAAAGAAATCCCCTCTGTTTTGTGCGTTAATATACCGTAATAATAAATAAAGCTCTAGGCGGCCACGACCAATCGGGGCGTGGCCACTAAACAATGGTGAGAGAATGCGCAGAAAGCCAGATATTATCGTCATGCTGGCGGTGCTCATCGGTATGGGGGTATTGATTACGGAACTGGCCCAGACCCATCTCATGGAAGATCGCGCCGCTCAGGTGCAGAGCCGTTACTGACTCCGTTAAAGCTGTTTTGATTCCCGGGTAGGTGGGTGGTCGGGGG
>JBNJGC010000187.1:0-4693 GCA_051747405.1 Pseudomonadota bacterium | reverse complement strand
AAAGACCACCAGCCCATCCATCTGCGCCGAGGGCAGTCCCGAGAGCCAGGTGATCCCGTCACCGACCGAGACCACCTCCCCCTGCTCGGTCATGCGCATACCGTAGCGGTAGCACTCCAGCCACTGGCGCTGCTTGGTCAGCAGTGCGTTTTCGCCCATCTCAGCGCTCATAGGCAATGGCCGCAAAGGTCTTCAACTCGTCGTGCAGGTTGGCGTGCATCACCCAGGGGCCGACGGTCACGCGCAGACCGGCGAGGAGCTTTCTGTCGCTGTGGAACTCATAGTGAAGGTGCTGGCGCGGTACCCGCCTCTCCAGCGCCTGGCGCAGCTGCTGTTGCTGCGCTTCGCTTAACGGATAGGCGCTGAGCACATCCACCTCAACGCTCCCGCCACTCTCCACGGCGGACTGTAGCGCGTCGCGCTGGGCCGGCGGCAGCTCATCCAGCTCTGCCAGGAGGTGCTCCAGCAGCTTCTGCTCCACCTCCGGTGAGGCGATCGCCTCAAGTAGCCGGCTGGCGAAGCGCGCGCCCTGCTCCAGCGCCTGCGCCTGACTCTGGCGCCACTGCTCCTGCTCGCGCCGCTGCATCAGCACCTGGCGTCGCTCGCGCTCCGAGGCCATCTCCCCCTGCAGCGCCTTGAGCTGCTGCTGGCGCTCCTGCTCGATCTCTTGGTGCAGCTTCTCCCGCGCCGACTGGCGCTCGCTCTCCCAGTTGGCCAGGCTGCTCTCATACCGTTCACGCAGCGCTTCGGCCTCGCGCTCTTTGGCCTCGGCCTGCTGAAGCTGCTCCTCAATCCCCTGTTGGCGTTTGCGCACCACTCCCATAACCGGCTGGTAGAGAAAGTGCTTGAGCAGCCATACCAGTACCAGGAAGTTAAGGATCTCCAGGACGAATGTGGTCCAGTTCAGTTCCAAAGCGTCTCTCCTTAACCCACCAGGTACTCAAGCAACGGGTTGCGGAACAGCACGATAAGCACGATGACCAACACATAGATGGCCAGCGACTCGATCATCGCCAGACCGATAAACAGTGTGCGCATTATCGACTTCTCCGCTTCGGGCTGGCGCGAGAGCGCCTCCAGCGCGCTGCCGATGGCCTTGCCCATGGCCAGCGCCGGCAGCAGCACACCGATGGCGATGGCGAGCACCGATGCCACCGTGGAGGCCAGCACAATCCAGTTCATGTCACTCATTGGTATCTCCTAAATCACAAAAATCGGTATCAATTCGCCGGCGTACTTTGCGCGAAAACCCTCTCGCCTCAGGCACGCGCCGCCCCCTCCTCCTGCGACTGGATCCCGCCGGCCACATAGATAAGAGCGAGCATGCCGAAGATGTAGGCCTGCACCAGCGCCTCGATCACATGCAGCATCAGAATCGGCACCGGCACCAGAAAGCCCGCCACCATCAAGATCAGCAGCGCCGCCATCTCCAGGCTCATCATGTTGCCGAACAGCCGCACCGCCAGCGCCACGGTACGGGTGATCTCACTGATGATGTGGAACGGCAGCAGGATCGGGCTGGGGCTGAGGTAGTGTTTAAGGTAGCGCCCCAAGCCCTGGGAGGTGATGCCGAACCAGTGCACCGAGAGGAAGACCAGAATCGCCAGGCTCGCCGTCACCGAGAGATCCCGCGTGGGCGAGTCGAGCCCGGGGATGAGGCCGAGCAGGTTGGCGCAGATCAAAAAGACCCAGAGACTGGCGATAAAGGGCATGATGCGCGCCGTGTGCCGTCCCGCCACCTGCGAAACCGCCCCCTCCAGCGCGCCGACCATCCCCTCCAGCACCACCTGCATGCTGCCGGGCAGACGCTGCAGGTTGCGAGTAAGGAGAAAAAAGAGCCCACCGAGAAAGAGCGTCAGCCCCGCACTGGTCACCAGGCTGAGGCTGAATGCCAGCGGCCCCAGATGAAACAGGTTTTCAACACCAAGCCCTTCGCCGTGCATCTATCTCTCCCGCAGCAACAGGTAGACGTTCACCGCACCGACCACGATGCCGAGAAACAGCAGGCTAATGGTCCAACGCACGGAGTAACCCTCGCCCATCCCATCGAGCCAGAGGCCGAGATAGGCCCCGCCGATCACCGGCAGCACGAACACCAGACCCAGGGTACCGAGAAAGATCGTCTGTGCCAGCAGGGTATCGCGCTCCCGCTCAGCCTTGTGCATGCGCTTGACCTGCCGCTCCACCCCTTCACGCAGTTGCCGGTGATCACTCATTGCAGCCGTATACCTTGTTGCCCCAACTCCCACATCTGCTTGAACATCTCCCGCTCCATCTCGTTAATGCTCTCGCGCAGGGCGCGGATCTGCTCCTCCTCGGCCAGCAGCTCATCGTTCAGCCGTTGAGTGATACGCCCGTAGTCCTCGTCCATGAGGTAGTGCCGACAGGCGAGATTGAGCGTGTTGTCCAGAAAATAGAGTACCGCTCCCGGCATCGCCAGATATTGCCACGGCGTCTGCGCCTCGCGACGAAAACGGGCCAGGCCGAATACCAGTGTCGTCATCAACGGCGCATGGCCCGGCAGCAGGGCGAAGCTTCCGGAGGCGTCCTCACCGACGAAACTGCTCACCCCCTCGATGCGCTCGCTGCCGCGACCGTCGTAAAGCTGCAGGGTAAAACCGCTCACGACCTCTCCTCCTTCATGCTGCCGCGCATATAGCACTCATCCTCGGGCACATCATCAAAATCGCCGCGCAGAAAGCCTTCGCAGTCATCCAGCGTATCCTCCAGCTTGACCGAGTGGCCCTGCATACCGGTGTAGGTGGCGGTGACCCAGAACGGCTGGGTGAGATAGCGCTGCAGCTTGCGCGCCCGCATCACCGTCTGCCGGTCTTTGGGCGAGAGCTCCTCGATACCGAGCATGGTGATGATATCCTCCAGCTCGGCGTAGCGGGCCAGCGCCTCGCGCACCCCTTCGGCCACGGCGTAGTGGCGCTCACCGAGGGTGTGGCGATCCATCATCTTGCTGGTGGAGCGTAGCGGATCGACTGCCGGGTAGATCCCCTTGGCCGCCTGGTTGCGCGAGAGGATCACGGTGGTGTCGAGGTGGTTGATGATGGCGTTGACCGCCGGGTCGGTCATATCGTCGGCGGGCACATAGACCGCCTGCACCGAGGTAATGCCACCGCGGCGGGTGGAGAGGATGCGGTCCTGTAATTCGGCCACCTCGGTATGCAGGGTGGGCTGATAGCCTACCGCCGCCGGCATGCGCCCGAGCAGGCTGGAGATCTCGCTACCGGCCTGGACGAAGCGGAAGATGTTGTCCATCACGAACAGCACCTCCTTTCCCATCACATCGCGCAGATACTCGGCATAGGTCAGCGCCGAGAGGCCGACGCGAAATCGCACCCCCGGCGACTCATCCATCTGCCCGAACAGCATCAGCGCATGGGGCATCACCTTGGCCTTGCGCATCTCGTGCCACAGCTCGTGGCCCTCGCGGATGCGCTCGCCCACCCCGGCGAACACCGACACCCCCTGGTGGATGGCGGCGATGGCGTGCATGAACTCCATCACCAACACCGTCTTACCCACACCGGCGCCGCCGAACAGGCCGGTCTTGCCCCCCTGAACGAAGGGGCAGAGCAGGTCGATCACTTTGATACCGGTCTCCAGAATGCCGCTGGTGCCCAGCGACTCATGCAGCAGGGGCGGCTTGGCGTGGATGTTACGAAAGTGATCCGTCGGCAAGGGTTTGGCGCCGTCAAGCGGCTCGCCGAAGATATTGAGCAGCCGCCCCAGACAGTCGGGGGTGACCGGCACATGCAGCGGCGCGCCGGTATCGTAGACCGGCATTCCGCGGCGCAGCCCGGCGGTGCGGTGCAGGGTGATGGCGCGGAGGTGGTGCTGGTCCAGGTGTTGGTGGACCTCAAACAGAAAGGTCTCGTCGCCCAGCTCGGCGGAGAGGGCCTGGCGCAGCGGCGGCAACCGCGTGCACTTGACCTCCACCACCGGACCGTGCACCTCGGCAATGGTACCGATGGCGCGCCGCTGCTCAGGCTTTTTTGCGCTACTGTCCACGCTGGGGCGGGCCCTTTTGGCAAGTGAGTGTGATGACATCATACTCGCATACGGGCGGGGGTTGGCAAGCGATGCCGGTTCATACGCAGGGCAACCGCATACTTCGCCATGGCTGGTTTCAGCCCTTGATTTACGGTCGTCTGCCGCAGGGACGCGGCAGTCGAGCCTCCAGGGAGGGATTCACGGCGTACCGAAAATCGAGGTGTTACACCAGCTGTACTCCGAGTATGTCGTGAGTATGCGCTCACCCTGGGTTCAGGCGTCGGTGCGGGATGCCCCGCAGTTCCAGCAGACGCTAAACTGCCCCTCCACCCGTTCACCACAATGGGCGCAGCGCCAGGAGGGCAGTATCACATCGTCGCGCTCGAACTCCTCCACCACCGCCCTGGCACGGCAGTAATCCGCCACCGCCACCCACAGCTCCGGCCACGCCTCGGTAGGCGGCAACTCCCCCGCCCCGCCACCGAGATACTGATTCTTCATTTGCACCTCGATACCCGCCACCTCCAGCAGATTACGGACGTGGCTAACCAGCAGGGCGTTGGGGGAGGTGTATAGGAGTTCAAGGTTCAAAGTTCAGGGTTCAGGGTTCAGGGTTCAGGGTTCAGGGTTCAGGGTTCAGGGTTCAGGGTTCAGGGTTCAGGGTTCAGGGTTCAGGGTTCAGGGTTCAGGG
>JBNJGC010000186.1:0-4704 GCA_051747405.1 Pseudomonadota bacterium | reverse complement strand
AGGTACGCCGACATGGATGACTTTCTTCTCCGCGCCCTGTTCGCCGGACTCGCCGTCGCCCTGGTCACCGGGGCACTGGGGAGCTTCGTGGTCTGGCGCCGCATGGCCTACTTCGGCGATACCCTGGCCCACTCGGCGCTGCTGGGGGTGAGTCTCGGCGTACTGCTCGACCTGAACCTCAACCTGGCCATCGTGCTGGTCTGCCTGATGCTGGCGCTGGCACTGGTGGGGCTGCAGCGTCAGCGCCAGCTCGCCTCCGACACACTGCTGGGTATCCTCTCCCACAGCGCGCTGGCACTGGGCCTGGTGGCCATCTCCTTTACCGAGGGGGTGCGTATCGACCTGATGGGTTATCTGTTTGGAGACATTCTCGCGGTAGGGTTGGGGGATCTTATCTGGATCGCCGCCGGCTCGCTCTTTGCGCTGGGTCTGCTACTGTGGCTATGGCGACCATTGCTGGCGATGACGGTACACGAGGAGCTGGCCCAGGTGGAGGGGGTGAATGTGGCGCGCACCCGGCTGCTGTTCATGCTGCTGATTGCGCTGGTCATCGCCACGGCGATGAAGGTGGTGGGGATCCTGCTCATCACCTCACTGCTGATCATCCCCGCCGCCACCGCGCGCCACTACGCCCGCACCCCGGAGATGATGGCGCTGCTGGCCTCTATCATCGGCATGCTCGCCGTGAGCGGCGGACTGTTCAGCTCCTACCAGTGGGACCTGCCGGCAGGGCCGGCCATCGTGGTCGCCGCCGCGGCCCTGTTCTTTTTCGGGCCGCACGGCGGTTGGCGCAGGGCTCTACCTAAAAATCCTTGAACAGCTGCTGGTAGTGATGCAGCTGGCGGCGACGCCGCAGCAGCCACGCTCCAGCCGCAGCGACAAGACCAATCACTACGGCGGCGATCACTCCGTTGCGCAGAGAGTTATCGGACGCGGTCGGGGCCTGCTGTGCCGTGGTCTCTTCACCTGCAAGCTGCACCGGCGCCTCACTCTCGGCCTGCGCCTCAGCGGGTTCGGACAAGGCACGCATTTCAGCACCATCCGTCTCTACGGACTCCTCCGGCTCCAGTTGAGGCGGCAAAGAGAGGGACTCCTCACTCTCCTGAGCTGACGCCTCGTCCTCATCGGTCGCTAGCGCCAGCTCGGCCCCCTCTGCCTGCTTGGCGGCCTGGTCCAACTCATCGATCCGCTCCGCGGCGTCGGCCAGCAACATCTCCGACATTGCCGCTACCTGCTTCTCCAACAGGTTGATACGCTCACGAAGCTCGCTGTTCTCCTTCTCCGTCTCATCCAGAGCTACATAGAGGGCGTTGAACTCCTCACGGAACTCCGGCGGGATCTCACCCTCCGAGGCGGGGGTGGTGATCTTCAGCCGTCCGCCCTCCTCGGTAGCCTCAGTCTGCTCCTCCGTTGGCGCACCACTTTCAGGTGCATCACGCTCTGGCGCCTCGGTTTGCGCTGCAGGCTCGGCCTGCGGCGCCTCTGCGCTGGCGGTAGGCTCAATAGCGGTTGACGAAGGCTGCTGCTCGGCGGTCGAGGTTTTATCGCCACCGTGATACTGGATCAGCACTTCACGCTTGGCCGCTGCGGGTGAGCGGCTCAGGGCCATTTCACGGCTGGGGATGCGCAGCGTGGAACCGGCCTTGAGGTGGTTCATGTTGTTGCGCAGAAAGGCCTCGGGGTTGGCCTCCCAGAGAGCGACCAGGTTTTGGTAGAGGGTCGCCTCATCGTAGCCGATCTCCTGGGCAATATCGCTGAGTGTCTGGTTCAGGGCTACCGGCCCGTAACTGCCGTTGGTGCGCTGTGCCGGAGTGGGCATCTGCGCGCCGCTGCGCGGTCGCGGCGGTGGTGGAGCGGTGGTGCGATGCGCTGCTGCGTCAGCAGGCGCCGTATCGGCCTGCGTAGCCGCGGTCGGTTGGCGCTCAGCCTCATCCCGGCTTGCGGCGCTGGCCGGATCGACCAGCAGGGTGACCACCCTCACCAGGCGGCTACCGCCGATGCGAATATCCAGCGGCAGCTCCAGCATCGGCTCGGTAAAGGGACGTCGGCTGGTGAGGCGAACATAGGTCTCGCCGTTTTTCCGCTCCAGGGTTGCCTCCAGCTGCGAGTGGACCGCCTGCTGCTGCAGTTGAAACTGCCGGAACAGGGCCGCATCACCCACCCGCACGGAACCGTTGGCCAGTTGACCGCGTTGATTAGACTCCAGAATCAGGGGGGCGGTCACCTCCAGCGGCTCCCCCAGATAAGAGCGCACCTGCGGTGTTCCCACCCCCAGTGCAAAGGCCTGGCCAGCGGTCAGGGCCGCCGCCAGTGACATTGCGATTGTCGTCTTTTTCATATTCCCCGCCACGGCATCGATATATTCTGAAAGTTGTGTAGAACTATTCGGGCTAATCATCGTCCCGACGGCCACTCTCACTGTTTCGAGTATGGGCGATAATCTTGTCGAAGCCATCATCCATCACCGCATCGTAACCCGAAGGCTCATCGGCGGCCTGTTGCCCACCGCGCTCGGCGACCAGTTTCTCCCACTCCTGTTCCAGTGTAGTCTGGTCCACCGGCACTGCACTGTTTGCACGCTCGTCCATCATCCGATTCAGGTCGTGGTAGAGCTTGTCATAGACCTCGTCATCGATCCGGTAACAGACGTAGGAGGGGGTCGACTCCAGCTTCGACTCGGCGCTAAGGGTCTGCGAGCCGGCAAAGCTCACCTTCTGCTCAGAGCGAAGGCTCAGGTTGTGTAGCACGATCGCCGACTCACCACTACGGTATTTAAGCAGCAGCACCGGCTGGGGCTGACTCTCTTTGTGGCTACGGCTCACCACCAGCGAGAACGGATAGAGGTGAATCCCCAGTCGGGCCAATCCCATTGAGACGCTATCGGTTCCCATACGCACCCAACGCACCGAAGCCAGCACCCACTCGCCATCGATGTAAAGTGCCACCAGCTCGCCGGCCTTGAAGCGCGAAGCGGCCATATCCCGTGACAGGGCGATACCGAAACCGCCGGCGCTCTCATTCACCAGGCGGGCGTCGTGAACCTGGAGGGCGACCTCTTTGCGGTACTCCTCGGACCAGCTGTCCCGCTCGCCCCCGGCATAGGGGACCACGCTCCACTCGTCGCGATCCTCCTCCATCTGCTGGCTGTGCGCCTCGAGATCCAGACCGTCGATACCGGCATCCAGGGGGGTGACCTCTTCATGCTGCCCGATGACGATCTCGGCCTCTTCTTCCGGCGCCGGCGGCTCCTCCGGCTCATACTCTTTGGCCAGGGTGGCGACGATATTGCTCAGGCCGAAGGCGACACGGATCGGACGCTCTGTATCCTTGCGCTCATCCCGCCCATCGCCGGTGACGTGCCAGCCCTCAAACAGTTTGCGCGCCACATGCTGATTGGCCGCCTGCGCCACACCCAGGCTGCCGGTCTGCGCCTGGAGCTTTTTCAGCTTCCCCATCAGCGCCTCCAGGTCTAGCACCCTGCGCTGGGCACTACTCTGGCACTGACGCTTGCGCTCCGGCGCAAAACGAGAAGGCGGGGCATCCTCGTCAATGCGAAAACAGAAGTGGTAGGGCTGGGCCGCATCGCCCACCTCACCAATCGACACATACGGCGCCAGTGAGGTCAGCAGCTCGCGAGCCTGCTCCAGCTCGTAGTGGCGCAGATCGTAATAGTTGAGAGCATCGAGCAGGACTTGGGTCTTGAACAGGGTGGCGATAGTGGTCTTAGCACCGCCTTGAATCCGCCCAAAACGGCTGTCGAGCTGTTTGTCCGCCTCCGCGATGGCGTAGTAACGGTTGAACAGCCGCCACAGACCGGGCGCCGTGGGGGTGGAGGCGTGTCGATAGATCTCGAACATCTGCCCCAGCAGCTCCATCACCCGCAACATACTGCTGCCCATGAGCTGGCGCCGTCGCAGCCCTCCGGCGAACATGGAGCCGGTGAGCGCTTCGATAATCTGCCGATAACCGATCACTTTAAGCGCCAGGATGTCCAACACCAGCTTGGCCTTATCGGCGGTCTTCTCCTGAAGCGGGATCCCCTCATGGTGGATCGACTGGAGCAAGCCCTGGGTCAACGAGGTAATGATGGGGGAGGTCTGCTCGAGAAAGTAAAGCCGGGCGGCATAGGGCAGCTCATGGCTGGTCACATTTCCCAAAGCGACGCGGATACCCTCCGCCGCCTTGCCCGAAGCCGCCAACGGCAGGCGTGAGACCCACTCGGCCACATAGGCCTTGTCGGCGAAGATCGATTCGTCGCGCAGTAGCTCCTGGGGGGGGTCGATCACAACGTCCCAGTTCAGTACCATACCAATTCCTTTAACATTCCATTGACTGGCCACCGACTCATGCGAATGGCTCGGGAAACAAGCGCCAGACCATTCAGGCGACCGGAAAAATGTGAACTATAGCACAGAAACGTTCGCCCCTGACAAGCGCCTCAAGCGCTTTTTTTGCCCCGTTATCGCGCGCGCAACAAGACCGTTTACGTCCGGTTTTCACGCCCCCCCCTCGTACGTCTCGTCTTACCCCGCACCTGTGGTACACAGTAAGCGCCAGCCCCCCCCCTCTGTCAGGGAACCGACTGACTTCCGGTGTGGGACGCCGGTGAGGCGCTTCTGGCGGTGAGCAGGGAAGGAGGTGGCGAAATCATCCTTGACACAAACATCGGTCCCGGCCTTATCGAGCAGGCGGTTGGAGGTGGCC
>JBNJGC010000185.1:0-4791 GCA_051747405.1 Pseudomonadota bacterium | reverse complement strand
GGCCTCCGAGATCGGTGTCTACGATTACGACAACGCCGATGTGATCAAGAAGGGGCGTCTCAAGCCCGGTCAGATGATCGCCGCCGACACCCAGACCGGTGAGCTCATCCTGCCGCAGGACATCGACGAGCGCCTGAAAAAGGCCCAGCCGTACAAGGAGTGGATGAAGAACGCCCTGCACCTCGACTCCGTGCTGGAGGGCGACCCGCTCACCAATCAGCCGATGGAGAAGTGCGAGCTGGATACCTACCAGAAGCTCTTCCAGGTCTCCTTCGAGGAGCGCGATCAGGTGCTGCGCGTCCTGGCCGAGGGGGGCGCCGAGGCGATCGGCTCCATGGGCGACGATGCGCCGTTCCCGGTGATGTCGCATCGCGCCCGCTCGGTCTACGATAACTTCCGCCAGCAGTTTGCCCAGGTGACCAATCCGCCGATCGACCCGATCCGCGAGCAGATCGTCATGTCCCTGGAGACCTTGCTGGGCAGCGAAAAGAACCTCTTCGAGGAGACCCCCGAGCATGCCAAGCGCCTGATCGTCGACTCACCGGTCCTCTCCGAGGGGAAATTCCGCCAGCTGCTCGCCCACGACGAGGGCGACTTTGCCCATGCGGTGATCGACCTCAACTACCCGCTCGACTTCGGCCTGCAGAAGGCGATCGAGGATATCGCCGACAAGGCGGTTGCTGCGGTCAACGGCGGCAAGGTGGTGTTGATCCTCTCCGACCGCAATGTCGCCAAGGAGACCATGCCGGTGCACGCCGCGCTGGCCACCGGTGCGGTCCACCACCGCCTCATCACCGAGGGGCTGCGCTGCAACGCGAACATCGTGGTCGAGACCGCCACCGCCCGCGATCCGCACCACTATGCCGTGCTGCTCGGTTACGGCGCCACCGTGATCTACCCCTATCTTGCCTACGAGACCATTAACGACATGGCCCGTATCGGCGAGATCAACGACAAGGATGTGGCCAAGCTGGGTGAGAACTACCGCAAGGGCATCAACAAGGGTCTCTACAAGGTGATGTCCAAGATGGGTATCTCCTCTGTGGCCTCCTACCGCGGCGCCCAACTGTTCGAGATCGTCGGCCTGCAGGACGAGGTCGTGGATCGGTGCTTCTGCGGCACCACATCCCGCGTCCAGGGCGCCGATTTCAGCGACCTGGAGAAGGACGTCAAGTCGCTGGTAAAAACCGCCTGGAACCCGCGCAAGGCGATCGATCAGGGCGGCCTGCTCAAGTTCGTCCACGGAGGCGAACAGCACGCCTACAACCCGGATGTGATCAAGACCATCCACCAGGCGGTCAACAGTGGCGACTGGAACGACTACCAGGCGTTCGCCGCGCTGGTGAACAACCGTCCGCCGATGGTGCTGCGTGACCTGCTCAAGCTGCGCGAGGATATCGAGCCCATCTCCATCGATGAGGTCGAGCCCGATAGCGAGCTGTTCAAGCGCTTCGACACCGCAGCAATGTCGCTCGGTGCCCTCTCCCCCGAGGCGCACGAGGCGCTGGCCATCGCCATGAACCGCCTCGGTGGTCGCTCCAACTCCGGAGAGGGCGGTGAGGATCCGAAGCGCTACGTCGACAAGAGCCGCTTCTCCAAGATCAAACAGATCGCCTCCGGTCGCTTCGGGGTCACCCCCGGCTATTTGGTCAACGCCGAGGTGCTGCAGATCAAAGTGGCCCAGGGTGCCAAGCCCGGCGAGGGCGGCCAGCTGCCCGGCCACAAGGTGAACGAGATGATCGCCACCCTGCGGTACACACGCCCGGGTGTACCACTCATCTCGCCGCCGCCGCACCACGACATCTACTCCATCGAGGACCTAGCGCAGCTCATCTTCGACCTCAAGCAGGTCAACCCGGATGCGCTGGTCTCGGTCAAGCTGGTCTCCGAGCCGGGCGTCGGCACCATCGCCGCCGGTGTGGCCAAGGCCTACGCCGACCTGATTACTATCTCCGGTTACGATGGCGGTACCGCGGCCTCGCCGATCACCTCGGTCAAGTACGCCGGTTCGCCCTGGGAGCTGGGGCTGTCTGAGACCCACCAGGTGCTGCGCATGAACGACCTGCGCGGCAAGGTGCGCGTGCAGGCCGACGGCGGCATGAAGACCGGTCT
Source organism: Pseudomonadota bacterium (assembly GCA_051747405.1). Lineage (GTDB taxonomy): Bacteria > Pseudomonadota > Gammaproteobacteria > Thiohalomonadales > Thiohalomonadaceae > JAPHTQ01. Next base: position 2,679 of record JBNJGC010000185.1, on the reverse strand, counting down.
GGATATCGTCAAGGCCGCCATCCTCGGCGCCGAGTCCTTCGGCTTCGGCACCATGCCGATGGTGGTGCTGGGCTGCAAATACCTGCGTATCTGCCACCTCAACAACTGCGCCACCGGTGTCGCCACCCAGCACGACGTGCTGCGCAAGAAGCACTACAAGGGTAAACCGGAGTTGGTCGAGACCTATTTCCGCTTCGTCGCCCGCGAGGTGCGCGAGTGGATGGCCAAGCTAGGCGTGCGCAAACTGGAGGATCTCATCGGTCGAACCGACCTGCTGGAGGTACTGCCGGGTGAGACCGAGAAGCAGCAGAAGCTGAATCTGAAGCCGGTGATTGACGGCTCCATCGCCCCGACCGACGCACCGCAGTGCTGCATCGAGTCGCGCAACGTGCCGTTCGACGAGGGTAAACTGGCCGAGCAGATGGTCGCCGACACCCTCTCCGCTATCGAGAACAGATCCGGCGGCGAGTTCAGCTACCAGCTGAAGAACATCAACCGCTCAATAGGCGCACGCCTCTCCGGAGAGATCGCCAAGCGCTGGGACACCCTGGGTATGGAGGATGCGCCGATCACCCTACGCCTGACCGGTACCGCCGGCCAATCCTTCGGCGTGTGGAACGCCGGCGGCCTGCACATGTACCTCGACGGCGATGCCAACGACTATGTGGGCAAGGGGATGGCCGGCGGCAAGCTGGTGATCCGTCCGCCTGCCGGTAGTCGCTACAGCACCAATGAGAACGCCATCATGGGTAACACCTGTCTCTACGGGGCCACCGGCGGCAAGCTCTTCGCCGCCGGCATGGCCGGTGAGCGATTCGGTGTGCGCAACTCCGGTGCCCAGGCGGTGATCGAGGGCGCTGGCGACCACTGCGCCGAGTACATGACCGGTGGAGTGATTACCGTGCTGGGCCCCACCGGGGTCAACTTCGGCGCCGGCATGACCGGCGGCTTCGCCTTCGTCCTCGACGAGGAGAACAAATTCTCCGATCGCTGCAACGGTGATGTGGACTACCACCGCATCAACACCGAGGCGACTGAAGCGCACCGCAACTTCCTGCGCGATATGCTCAAAGAGTATGTGCAGGAGACCGGCTCCGACTACGCTAAAAACATCCTCGACAACTTCGAGGACTACATCGGCAAGTTCTGGCTGGTGAAGCCCAAGGCGGCTGAGCTGGAGACCCTGCTCGAGGTGATGCTCGAGCGCGCGGCCTGATTGATACGATTCACCGCACAGGCGCAGAGGGCGCAAAGGGGTTTTAATTCGTCTTCTCCTTTGCGACCTTCGCGTCTTTGCGGTGAGACCAATTTTTACTACTGATGGTGATTTACCGTGAGTAAGAAGAACGCATTACAGTTTCTCGACATTCCGCGCCAGGATCCGGAGAAGGTCTCCGTGGATATCCGTATCAAGGAGTATGCGGAGATCTACGGCGACTTCGACAGCGAGACCGCGGCCTACCAGTCGGGCCGTTGCCTGCACTGCGGCAACCCGTACTGCGAGTGGAAGTGCCCGGTGCACAACTACATCCCGAACTGGTTGCAGCTCATCAACGAGGGCAACTGGCAGGAGGCGGTGGAGCTCTCCCACCGCACCAACTCCCTGCCGGAGATGACCGGTCGTGTCTGCCCGCAGGACCGCCTCTGCGAGGGCGCCTGTACCCTGAACGACGGCCTCGGCGCGGTCACCATCGGTACCGTTGAGCGTTATATTTCGGATACCGCCTTTGAAAAGGGCTGGACCCCCGACCTCTCCGAGGTGACCGATACCGGCAAGAAGGTCGCGGTGATCGGGGCGGGCCCCGCCGGCCTCTCCGCCGCCGACGTGCTGACTCGCAACGGCGTCAAGGTCACCGTCTATGACCGCCATCCCGAGATCGGCGGCCTGCTCACCTTCGGCATCCCCGAGTTCAAGCTGGAGAAGTCGATCGTCAAGCGCCGCAGAAAGATCTTCGAGGGCATGGGCATTGAGTTCCGCCTCGGCGTTGAGGTGGGTAAGGATGTCGCTTTCTCTGAGCTGGAGAGCGAATACGACGCGGTGTTCCTCGGCATGGGTACCTACAACTACATGACCGGCGGCAACCCCGGTGAGGAGCTGCCCGGCGTCTACGCTGCGCTCGATTTCCTCATCTCCAATGTGAACCACTGCCACGGTTATGAAAAGTCCGCTGATGACTACATCAGCATGGAGGGCAAGAACGTGGTGGTCCTCGGCGGCGGCGACACCGCGATGGACTGCACCCGCACCTCCATCCGCCAGAAGGCGGCCAAGGTGAGCTGCGCCTACCGTCGTGACGAGGCCAACATGCCCGGCTCGAAGAAAGAGGTGCAGAACGCCAAGGAGGAGGGGGTGAACTTCCTCTTCAACCGCCAGCCGGTTGAGATCGTCGGCAACGGCAAGGTCGAGGGCGTCAAGGTGGTCACCACCCAACTGGGCGAGCCCGACGAGCGTGGCCGCCGCCGCCCCGAGCCGATACCCGGCTCCGAAGAGGTGATCCCCGCTGATGCGGTGATCATCGCCTACGGCTTCCGCCCCAGCCCCGCGGAATGGTTCAGCGACTTCAACATCGAGCTGGACGAGCGCGGTCGGGTCAAGGCGCCCGCCGAGGGCAAGTTCAAGTACCAGACCAGTAACGAGAAGATCTTCGCCGGTGGCGACATGGTACGCGGCTCCGATCT
>JBNJGC010000184.1:0-4799 GCA_051747405.1 Pseudomonadota bacterium | reverse complement strand
GGACGGTGGTCCTGGAATTCCAGGGTACAGAGCGAGTGGGTCACCCCCTCCAGCGCATCGGAGATGGGGTGGGTGAAGTCGTACATCGGGTAGAGACACCACTCGCTACCGGTCTGGTGGTGAACCACGCCGTGGCGGATGCGGTAGAGGGTCGGGTCGCGCATGTTCATGTTGGGCGAGGCCATGTCGATCTTGGCGCGCAACACCTTCTCGCCATCCTTGAACTCGCCGGCGCGCATGCGTTGGAAGAGATCCAGGTTCTCCTCCACCGAGCGGTCGCGGTAGGGACTGTTCTTGCCCGGCTCTTTCAGGGTGCCGCGGTAGGCGCGGGTCTCCTCGGCGGAGAGGTCGCAGACGTAGGCCTTGCCCTTCTCGATGAGCTCCACGGCGAAATTATACAGCTGCTCGAAATAGTCCGAGGCGTAGTAGACCTTCTCGCCCCACTCGTAGCCGAGCCAGGCCACATCCTTCTTGATCGATTCGACGTACTCGATGTTCTCCTTGTGCGGATTGGTATCGTCGAAGCGCAGGTTGCACTGGCCGTTGTAATCGAGTGCGATACCGAAGTTGAGGCAGATCGACTTGGCGTGGCCGATGTGCAGGTAGCCGTTGGGCTCGGGCGGGAAGCGGGTCACCACCTTGCCGCCGTTCTTGCCCGCCTCAATATCCTTGTCGATGATGTGGCGGATGAAATTTTTCGGTGCAGCGGAATCGCTGTTGCTCATGCTATTGAACCTTTTTGATAATTTGTAACTGCGCTTGATATCTAAAGACTAAAAATAAACCGCAGAGGCGCCAAGGCGCGAAGACTGCTCAATACGCCATGCCAGACATGTTTCGGGCCACAACAATCCCCTCTGCGACTTAGCGCCTTTGCGGTGAGACCCAGTTCAACCCCACCGAGCTCCCTACTATCGGATTGCCCTGCCTGCACCTATCCCTGCTGGCGAATGTAATCCAGCGCCTTGTCGATGCGGCGCAGGGTCGCCTCTTTGCCCACCAGGTAGAGGGTGAGATCCAGATCCGGTGCCGGGGCGCCGCCAGTGACGGCCAGACGCAGTGGCATGCCCAGTTTGCCCATGCCGATCCCCAGCTCCTCCACGGTCTGCTTGATGCCGTCGTGCAGCACCTCACGCTGCCACTCATCCAGCGCGGAGAGCTTCTCCCTGACCCTCTCAAGCGGCTCGATGGCGGCCTCCTTGAAGGCCTTCTTGGCCGACTTTTCGTTGTAGCCGTCGAAGTCCTTGTAGTAGAAAGCGCAGATCTCGGCCAGCTCGACCAGGGTCTTGGCGCGCTCTCGTTGCGCCTCGACCACCTCGACCAGGTCGGGCCCCACGGCGGGGTCGATCCCTAGATCCCCCATATGTACGCTCAGCAGGTGGGCGATGCGCTCGGCCGGCTCGGTTTTGATGTAGTGCTGATTGAGCCAGAGCAGCTTCTCGCTGTTGAAGGCGGAGGCGGCGCGATTGACCTCCTCGATATCGAACAGCTCGATCATCTCATCCAGGGTAAAGTGCTCACGGTCCTCATAGGACCAACCGAGACGCACCAGATAGTTGAGCAGCGCCTCAGGCAGGATACCCTGCTCGCGGTACTGCATGACGCTCACCGCACCGTGGCGCTTGGACAGGCGTGCGCCGTCGTCGCCGAGGATCATCGGCACATGGGCATACTTGGGCGGCTCGGCACCCATGGCGCGCAGTAGATTGATCTGGCGCGGCGTGTTGTTGATGTGGTCATCGCCGCGGATGACGTGGCTGATCCCCATATCCAGGTCATCCACCACCACGGTGAGGTTGTAGGTGGGCGAGCCGTCGGTGCGGCGGATGATGAGGTCGTCCAGCTCGCTGTTCTGGAACGCCACCTTGCCGCGCACCATGTCCTCAAACGCCACCATGCCGTCGACCGGGTTGCGGAAGCGGATCACGTGCGGCTCGTCCGGGTCCACATGCATGTCGCGGCAGTGGCCGTCGTAGCGCGGCTTCTCCTTGCGCTTCATCTGCGCCTCGCGCAGCGCCTCCAACCGCTCCTTGGGGCAGTTGCAGCGGTAGGCCAGCCCCTTCTCCAGCAGCTGGTCGATCACCTCGTTGTAGCGGTCGAAGCGGTGGGTCTGGTAGAACGGCCCCTCGTCGTACTCCAACCCCAGCCAGGTCATCCCCTCGAGGATGGCGTTGACCGACTCCTGGGTGGAGCGTTCCAGATCGGTATCCTCTACACGCAATACGAAACGCCCGCCGTGCTTGCGGGCAAAGAGCCAGGAGAACAGGGCGGTGCGGGCACCACCGACGTGCAGATAGCCGGTAGGACTGGGGGCAAAGCGGGTCTTGATGGTCATACTCTCTTCAGGGCCTGTTGCAATCAATGTGAATCGGGGTCGCGCTTGGCTGTCGGGTCGGCGCACTTTTCGTAGGGGAAACGGGTATGGCCGTAGCGGATAACCAACACCGCGGCGGCCAGCAGCACGATGGCGCCGGCCACCGCCAGTACCTTCCACTCGTCCATCGCCTTCATATCCAGAATCAGGTAGCGCGCCAGCGCCACCACAGCGATGTAGAGCGGCATACGCACCGGCAGCTGGCCGGAGTTCCAGTAGGCGTGGACCATGGCCACCACCTCCAGATAGATAAATAGCAGCAGTAGGTCGCTCAGCAGCACCTCACGCGCCACCACCATCGACACGACCTCCTGACCGACAGCCACCACGGTGGCCAGCAGGATCAGCATCAGGCCGGCATCCTCAATCAACTTGCCGAGCCGGATGCCGCTCGTACGCAGGGGGTGTTCGTTTCCGCTCACGGGTAACCTCTCAGAACGCTGTGTGCGGGGATTATAACCGCCTGCGCCTGCGCCTGCGATGCCTGTGATGAAGGAGACGGGGCGGGCATGGGCTTTTTCTGGGCCGGTGTGACCCCACACGGCGCAAGGGCCTCCACCGCTATGGGGATGGGGCGTCCGCGTGAAGGAGAGAAGAAAAGTCATCACCGGGCGTTGACCACGGCCCGGCTTGCCGCTACTATGCGCGGCTTCGGAACAACGGGTGCTTAGCTCAGCTGGGAGAGCATCGCCCTTACAAGGCGAGGGTCGCAGGTTCGATCCCTGCAGCACCCACCATCAACGATCATAAAAGCCGGCTTGCGCCGGCTTTTGTGTTTCCGCCACCGCCTAACAGCGTGCCGGCGCCGGCGAGAGGCGCTGCCACTCCCCCTCGCTGATATGGCGAAAGCTCCCGTCCGGGCACTCCACGAAGACCCTCCCCTGCCTCACCCCCAGCACCAGTAAGCTCTCACCGCCCACGGTCCGGTAGATCGTGCCGCTCTTGGGCATCGGTGCGGCGTCCACCTCAAACATCTGCGTCCCCATCGGTATCCCTCCAAAAAACTTGCTCTCTACTTCGAATCCGGGTTCGGACTCCTCAAGCTTAGAACACGAGCATGAAAATTGAATGACAATCCGACGAGTGGCTTGCAGCGGCTCAGACGGGCAACGCTTATTTCAGCCACACATTCTATACAGCATATATACAGCAGCGCCATTTATGTTACATTACCTGTACATTGTCGCTACAGACGCGGAGCACAGCACGTGACAACAAGAACGGGGTACTACCCCATCCGTACCGTCTCGGAGATAACCGGGATCACCCCGGTGACGTTGCGCGCCTGGGAGCGCCGCTACGGGCTGGTCAAGCCGGCCCGTAGCCCCAAGGGGCACCGTCTCTACAATGAAGAGGATGTGGCGCTGATCCGCGAGGTGGTGGCGCTGCTGGAGAGCGGCATTGCCATCGGCCAGGCCCGCCACTACCTGGAACAGCAGGAGCTTCAAAGCGGTGAGGAACCACCCAGTGACTGGGCTCGTCTGGAGGCGCGTCTGCTACGCGCCATTGAACAGTTCAACGAGACCGCGCTGGAGCGCAGCTACAATGAAGCGCTGGCCCTCTATCCGGCGGATATCGTCACCGAACGACTGGTCAAGCCCACCCTGCGCCGGCTTGGCGAGCGCTGGCAAAACGGCCTCGGCAGCATCGCCGAGGAGCACTTCTTCAGCACCTACCTGCGCAACAAACTCGGTGCCAGACTCCACCACACCAGCCAGAGGAGGCGCGGCCCGAAGCTGCTTGCTGCCTGTTTTCCCGGTGAGCAGCACGAGCTGGGGCTACTGCTCTACTGTGTCGCCGCCTCTGAGCGCGCCGGCTACCGCTTTATCATCCTTGGCGCCGACACCCCGTTGGAGGTCCTGCCCGGCGCACAGCGGCAGTCGGGGGCAACGGGGATCCTGCTTTCGGGCTCTGCCACAACCGGGCACACGCCGGACTGGTCCGCACTCAAGGCGCTTCGTCAGGAGACGCCCACCCCAGTGCTTGTCGGAGGCTATATCTGTGCCCAACACCACGAGAGATTGGTTGAGGCCGGCACGACCCCGCTGGGGATCGACACCGCCACCGCCTTGCAGCGGATGGAGCAGGCCATGCCGGCCTGGGAGAGTGCATAATGGGCAGCCACACCACCGGCCTGCTATGGCTGCGCCGCGACCTGCGCCTGGCCGATAACCCCGCCCTGCACGCCGCCCTCGCGTGCTGCGATACGGTGATCCCCGTCTACATCCACGCCCCGGAGGAGGCCGAACAGGGCGCAGCGGGCGGCGCCAGCCGCTGGTGGCTCCACCACAGTCTTGCGGCCCTGGGCGAAGAGCTGGCCGCCCTCGGCTCACGGCTTCTCATCCGGCGCGGTCAGAGCGCCCGGATACTCGGCGAGCTGATCGAGCAGACCGGCGCCAGCCACCTGTTCTGGAACCGCCTCTAC
>JBNJGC010000183.1:0-4841 GCA_051747405.1 Pseudomonadota bacterium | reverse complement strand
AAGTATCCTGCTAACAAACATACTGTCAGTGTTGGCACGGCAATAAACAGGTCCGCAAACAATATGGCAATAACTGCCATAGCGATAACAATAGTAGTATGTTCTTGCAGGCTTCCAAATAAAATATTGATGCTCTCGGCGTCGATAACACCTGAATTTTTTATCATTACAAATGTTGCAGCGAAGAACAGGGCAAGGAAGAACATGATTTTTAGAAGCTCTTTCACATCATTCACTCCTGGCGTTATTGATCGCGCAAAATGCGATAAGCAACGGTTGGAAAAATCCGGTGTAGGAGTAGCAGCAGGCGGGAACGCTCTATGGGGATAGTTTTGTGGTCGCGCATCATGCCACGGAGTGCATCGCTCACAAGCCTCTGTGGGCTAATCTTTCCCTGGGAAGGCCGATCGCTCGTCATAGCTGTATCCACTAATGCCGGAATCACCTCGAAGACTCGAACTGAAGTGCCGTGAAGTTGATAGCGAAGGGTACGGGTAAAGTTATGCATTCCCGCCTTGGCTGAGCAGTAAATCGGTGCACTTCTCTTTGGAGTCACGGCCAGTGCAGAGGTGATGTTGACAATGGCGCTATCGCCGCCTTTATGGGTCAACAGCTTGAGTAGTAGCTGGGTTAGCTGAACCTGGGCGACCAAATTTATATCGAACTCAGCGGCGATATCAGACCAATGGTCTTCACCATCATTCAGCACAATGGCTTGCTGGACTCCGGCGTTATTAATCAGAAGGTCTAGCTTGCCGTATTCGCGGCGTAAGTGTGCAGCCAGTGCGACAACGTCGCCTTTTTGCGTGATATCACAAATCTGGCAATCCAGTTGAGGAAGCTGTTGCCTGGCCTTCTCCAGCTTATCGTGAGTGCGACCACAGATGACGACACGATTATTGTATTCCAGCAGCGCCTCAGCAAAGGCAAGACCAATGCCGCTGCTGCCGCCAGTAATGAGAACAGTGAGATTGTTAAGGTTCATGCGCGGTCTCCGTAAGAAAATACGGAGCATGCGGCACTCAATGGGCTACGTCATTAACCCAGGTTTATAGGTTTGTTCTTAAGACTCATTCCGGTCTTTGAATCCCCTCTCCCCCCGGGAGAGGGTTAGGGAGAGGGGAGCAAATAATCCTTAATAACAAACCTATGAACCCAGGTTAAGCGGTATTGAGGCGCTTACGGATTCGTGAGAGAGCGACATCCGTTATGCCCAGATAGGAGGCGATATGGTATTGGGCGAGGCGGTTAGATAAGCAGGGGTGTTCGTTGTGAAACTGCTGATAGCGCCTCTCTACCGGGTCCAGCAGGAATTGTGCCTCTCGTTCCTCTTTCTTTAGTGCCAAACGCTCAGCCAGAATACGCCCCAGACGGTCCCACTCAGGAAATTCATTCCAGAGTGATTTGCGCGCCTTGGTCGAAAGAACGAGTGTCCGGGTAGGCTCCAGGGCCTGGATAGAAAAACGGCATGGTTGTAGTGTGAGCATGCTGCGGAGACAGCCGATGAAGCCACCTTCTGCGGCAAATGATTTATTGAATTCACGCCCATCTTCTGTGCTGTAGAAAAACCTAACCAATCCCTGGTGTATATAAAAAAGGTCTCCATTGTTCTCTCCGGCATGCACCAGAAACTGATTCTTACTGAATTCCATAGGTGTCAGCTCACGTGCCATGGCCATGCGGGCGTCCTTACTGATATCAGTAAATTGTGCAACCGTGGCAAAGAGTTGTTCTATTTCAGGGGCTATAGGTTTCATTTAATTCAGCGGCAAATAAGGGTTTAAGAAAACATTGCCATAACCATGCTGTCCTGCCAGTGTTTACCAAACATGACAGACTGCTTTAAAACCAGAAAGGTTCAAGCTCTTTATGGCGGTCAATCTCGGGGTTTTATGATTGAAACGCCTCGTTAGCTGTGTGTGAAGGCGCTTGTCCACTCGAATTGTTGCTCCTGGAACAGAGTCAGGCAGGTGTCTACCACCTCCTGGTCGAGGCTGCTGCCGGCCTGTTTTTTGATCTCCGCCAGTGCCGGTTCGATCCCAAGCCCTGGGCGATAGGGGCGATGCGAGGTCATCGCTTCGACGATGTCGGCAACGGAGATGATCCTCGCCTCAAGGCAGATCGCCTCTCCTTTGAGCCCAAGCGGGTAGCCCGAACCGTCGATACGTTCGTGGTGTTGATAGACCATATTGGCGATGGGCCAATCGAATTTGACGTCCTTGATGATCTCATAGCCCACTTCGGGGTGGGATTGAATGAGACCGAACTCGTGCCTCGAGAGCCTCCCGGGACGGTTGAGGATCTCCGAGGGAATGTAGATCTTACCGATGTCGTGGATCAAGCTGCCCAGGTAGATCCCTTCGATACGATCGGGTGTCAGTCGCATCTTGCGGGCGATGGCTACCGCCAGTTGTGCAACCCGTTGTTGGTGCCCGGCAGTGTAGGGGTCGCGCTTTTCGATGGTGTGGCTGATAGCCATGATGGTGTCGGTCAATGCATGGCGCAATCGCTCTTCCGACTGTTTTATTGCGCGCATGTCGTTGTAGCTGCTGACGTAGCCGACCAATTCGCCCTCCTGGTCCAGCAATGAGGCGGCGCTTATGTAGACGGGGATGAGTTCACCGCTTTTGTGCCGGCGAATAACCTCACCGCGATAGTAGCTGTGCCGATCTACCTGCTCCTTGACCTGATCACGCTGAAGCGTCGCCACATCCGACGGCGGTGCGATCAGGGCGATGGACGCCCCGTTAGCCTCTTCAGTGTCGTAACCGAAGAGCTCGCTGAAGGCGTGGTTGGTGAAGATGAAGTTGAGCGACGGGTCGAGGATAGTGATGGCGTTGGCCGATTGACGCATCGCCTCCTCGGCAATACGCTGCTGACGCTGCAACTCGAAATTGTCGAGGGCAAAACCGATATCGGTGGCCATCTCCAGCAACAGTTCACGTGCATCCTTCCCCAGGGCGTAGTCCTCGACTGCGGTCAGGCCGAAGGCGCCGACCAGATGGTGGCGCCGATAGAGAGGCAGGATGGCGGTGAGACCTCTGCTCTCCTTGGTGGCGGGGATGCTATCGGTCCATGGGGAAAGGCTGCAGTCACTTTCATCGCACCAGAGCGGGCTGTGTTGGAGTAGTGATTCAGCAATATCCTGCTGCTGCAAGGTCGCGATCAGTTGGCCGGCATCACGCTCTTCGATGCTGCCGTCGGGTTGCGAAGTGAAGGCGGTCTGCCCATTCAGCGTATGCCCGTCGTCATCGAGCAGGGCAATCCAGGCGTGTTGAAAACCGATGCTGCCCACCGCGCTTCGGCATACCTTGCGGAACAGCTCATCCTGGTTGCTGCTGTGGACGATGGCCTTGTTGGTATGGCTCAGGGTCTCATAGAGTCTGGACAGCCGTTCGATGTGTGCCAGTTGCTGCTTGCGCTGGGTGATATCGCGTGCGATGCCAAGCACCCCGATGAGTTGACCGGCACGGTCTAGCATGGGTGTCTTGATCGTCTCGAAGGTGCCGGTATAGCTGCCGTCGGCAAAGTTGAGGGTCTCCTCGTTTCGACTTGGACTGCCGGCGGCCATCGCCCTGAGATCGTGTTCGCGGAAAAAGTCAGCCAGCTCCCTGTCGACAAAATCGTAGTCTGTCTTACCGATTATCTTCGCCTCTGAGGCGCCGAAAAAGCGCTCAAAGCGAGGGTTGCAGGCGAGATAGTGCCCCTCCACATCCTTGAGCCAGACCAGGTCCGGCATGGTATCGACCAGGGTACGCAGGCGTGCCTCACTGGCGATGAGGCGCGCTTCGGCCTGTCGCTGCTCCGTTACATCCTCGCCGGAGCTGAGAATGCCGTAGAGCTCTCCCTCGTTGTCACGCAGTAGAACGTTGTGCCAGGCGATGAGGCGCTCCTCGCCGCTGCGGGTCAGTACCGGGTTTTCAAAATACTCCAGCGCGTCGCTCTTGGCCGAGGGAAGTTTCTCGAACACGGTTTTGACGCCCTCCCGTTGCGATGGCGGGATGCAGCATTCAAACCACACCTGACCAAGTAGCTCCTCCTCTGTGTAGCCGAGCAGTTCGCAGGTAAGGCGGTTGGCCAGGGTGAGCCGCCCCTCAAGGTCGAGGGCGATGATCATTGTTCCGGCGATGTCGAGGTAGTGTTGAGCCTGTTGTCTTGCCCGTTCCAGCGCCTCCTGGGCCTGCTTTTTCTGTGTAATGTCCCGGAAGACGCCGACAAGGTAGGATTTCCCTTGCAGTGTCAACGGTGCCGAGCTGATGTCGGCGTAGAATACGCTACCGTCACTACGCAGTACGGGAAGTTCGACCGCCAGCGTGATCGCCTCGTTTACCTGGCGGTGAATGTGTTTGTGTACAGTTGCGAGCGATTCTGCCGGGTGAATATCATCGAAGTTCAGCCGCGTAAGCTGTTCGTGGCTATAACCCAGCATCGCCTCAATCGCGCTGTTGCCCATGACAAAGTGGCCGTTGTCGAGGTCGGCCACGAGAATGCCATCGGTGACGGTATCGAAGAGCGCGCGGAATCGCGCCTCGGAGTCGCGCAGTCGCTCCTCTGCGGCCTTGCGTTCGCTGATGTCCTGCACCATGGCGACGAATTGGTCCACTCTGCCGTGTGCATCACGGATGCATTTAACGTCGATATAGGCATTGACCACGCTACCGTCTTTTCGGATGTAGCGTTTGTCCATGTTATAGCCGTCGATCTCACCGCGCATCACCCTGTCGAACTGGGCCTCATCGGCGGCCAGGTCGTCCGGGTGGGTCAGTTCGGCCCAGCTCAACTCGGCCAGCTCCTCGCACGGATAACCGAGTATCTCGCACAGGCGCTGGTTGTAACGCAGC
>JBNJGC010000182.1:0-4858 GCA_051747405.1 Pseudomonadota bacterium | reverse complement strand
GGTTCAGGGTTCAGGGTTCAGGGTTCAGGGTTCAGGGTTCAGGGTTCAGGGTTCAGGGTTCAGGGTTCAGGGTTCAGGGTTCAGGGTTCAGGGTTCAGGCAAAATGATGACCGGAGCATCCTGAATTTTCAACGTAACTACTCGCACGTGCCTGTTGCCAATACGCTACAGATACAGAGCAACCGTCATTCCCGCGAAGGCGGGAATCCATGGGCGGCACACTGGATCGCCGCCTTCGCGGGGATGACGGAGGGAGGGGCGAGTCGTCACCTTTCAACTTGAAACTTGAAACTTGAAACCCACCTACCCCTCCTGCCCATCCACCCGCGGTTTGGTCAGGATGGGAAAATAGATCACCACAAACGGCACAAACGCCAGCAACCACAGCAGGCCGGTCACATCGACCCAGCGTAGATACATCTGCGGCACAAAGATCGGCAACACCACCCGCACCACCGCCGCCAGCACGAGCAAGGCAAAGGCCCAGCCCATGACCGGGTGCGCCTGCATCATCCGCCCGGTGTGGCCGATGGCCACCCGCGCCATCATCCCCAGGGTGAGGATACCGATGGCACCGATGGTAAAGGCGTGCAGCGCCAGCATCGGATTGATCACACCCAGCGCCGCCAGAGCGTGCAGCAGCAAACCGACGCCGATCCACAGATAACCGATAAACAGCACCCACAGCAGCGAGACCGTCCACACCCGGTGGTGGTACCACCCCGCCACACGCAGCAGGTGAACAGCCGCCGCAGCAAAGGTCACGGCAACCGTTACAACACGACCGGGCAGAAATAGCTCCGCCAATACGAATAGAATCACCGAAGCGACAGCCGCCTTCTCCAGCCACGGCCAGCTCCTGTTCCGCACCCCGGGAAGCCCACGCTCGATAAAGAACGGGATCACCCGCCCACCCATCACTGCGATGAGCAGCACGATCAACCCCACCGCCAGGCGGATACCCGTCTGCAACGAGCTCTGCATCCAACCCAGCAACTCGGCATGGAACAGCCCGTTGGCAACCGCCAGCGCAAGCAGGATAAAGACAAAGGGGATATTACTCGGCTGCTTGCTACGGAACAGCGGAATGGCGATCCCCAGCGCCACCAGCGGCAAGAAGGCGAAATCGACCAACGCGACCAACCACCCCGGCAGCCCCGGCACGAACGGCACCAGCCTTCCCAGCAGCCACAACAGCGTCAGCCCCGCCAACGGCCAGTAGCGCGGCGTCTGGATGCCGGTCCAGTTCTTCACTGCCGTAAGCAGGAAACCGGCCACCACCGCAGCAGTATAGCCAAACAGCATCTCATGGCCGTGCCACGCCACCCCACCGTAATAGCCCGGCGCCGCCAACGTGCCGTGATAGAACAACAGCCACAACCCCACCAGGACCACCGCGCCGATACCGGCAAGGAGAAAGAAGGGGCGAAACCCCAAGGCGAAAAAGGTCATACCGTTATTCAACGGCCCGTCGCTGGGTCTCTGGATCTGAACAAGTGCCATGGTGCTGTTCCTGATTGGGTTTGTCGGGTACAGCGTAGACGCTATGTCGCGGCTAAGGATTGATTTGCATCAAGGGGCGGCAAAGAGTTAGCGGCGGGTTACTATACGGGCACCCTGCCCACAGTTTAGGTTGAATGAGTGCAGGCAGTGGTTACAATAACCACTATGAGGAGTTCGGATGTCATCAAAAAGCTCAAGGATGATGGTTGGCAGCAGGTTCGCGTAAAAGGGTCACACCACCAATTTCGCAAACCGGGCCAACCCGGCTTGGTGACCGTTCCACACCCAAAATCTGACATCCCCTGCCAACCTTGCGAGGTATCTACCGCCAGGCAGGGTGGCCTTGGAGATAAACGATGCGATTTACCCTGGCCTTACACAGTGACGATGGCGTGAACTACGGTGTTATCGTGCCCGACCTGCCCGGCTGCTTCTCCGCAGGTGAGAGCTTTGATGAGGCGATAGATAATGCCCGCGAAGCGATCGATGCCCATGTGGAGCTTCTGGCTGAAGAGGGAGCCGAGCTGCCACAGTCAAAACCGATCTCGGTACACCGGCAGAACCCCGACTTGGCCGAGGCGGTGTGGGCGGTCATTGATGTGCCGGTGGAACGCTACTTCGGCCCCGCCGAGAAGATCAATATCACCGTTCCAGCACGGTTGCTGCGGCACATTGACGACTACGCCAAAAACCACGGCGAGACCCGCTCGGGTTTTCTGGTACGCGCAGCACAGCAAGCCATGCGAGAGCGCTGAATCGGCACCCTGGCAGTCACCACAGACTGCGCTTGCGCGGCATGGGCGGTTAGGGGGCAATGCCTTTCGCCCACTTAGGAGGCTGTTCAAAATAATGTTGTCAACACCGAGGGCGTCCCTGGGCCGTCAATGCAAGGCGCGTTTTGCAGGGAATGGCTGCGTCCTTGCCAAAAAACGCAACGCTGCAGTGACGGTCCAGGGGCGTCCGAATGTAAACATTATTTTGAACAGCCTCCTTAGGGTTCAAGCTTGGCAACCTTTCGCCGGTATGAGTTCCTGCGCTCTTTTTTCAGGAAACCTTCCGCCAACGCGATGGCATTTTCGTTCTCATTCTCTTCCAGCTCAGTCCGGAAGTAGACACCCACTTCATAATCCACTGGAACTCTTCGGGGCCGTAAAACCACTTGGCGTGATTGCAAAGCCTGTGTGCAGGGAGATAGTTGTCAGTACTGTTCTCACCGCCCAAGGCGCAGGGGCTGACGTGATCGACCGCCCACTTTTCCGTCAACTCACCGCCGCACAGGTGGCAAAAGCCTCCGGTTTTTCGGTAAATCGCCTCCCTCTGGTTGGGCGATAGACCTGGCCTTGCGGATGCCCCCGTTCTCAGGGTCAACTTCCTTTCAAGGCGCTGCTCGCGCAACCGCCTAAGATGAAGAATAAAGTCCTGGGCCACTTTGAAGAGTCGGTTTGCGCCTTCCATGTCCGGAGTATCCTCAGTAGTGGTAGCGGCAGGAGATAATGGTAACCCTGCCATCGTCGATCACATACACCAAGCGGTGGGTCTCATCGATAAGTTCGCGCTCACTCGCCTGACCCCGCCTTGTACTGCTCGATGGAGCGGCTCAGGTGAGCGGCGTTGGCCGAAGAGCGCAGCAGGTAGACGGTTTCTATCATTCTATTCAGCAAAACCATCTTAAATTGCTATTTCAATAGCAACAAATTGCGACAAACCGCAAATCGTTTGCTATTATAATAGCAACATTGTTATTGGATACCCATGCACTGCACGATTGAGCACTTCCTCGATGGCCGCTGGCAACCGGTCGCCACCGTTACCGCGCTGGACGATCCCGCTAACGGACATCTGGGACCGTGCATCTTCGAGTATGAGCCGGATTATGCCGTCGAGCACTTCGGGCGCAAGGCGGCGATGGTCGCCTGCGCCTATCCGGTCAACCTGGAGCACCGGCGCCTGGAGCGGTGGCCGCCGTTCCTACTCGACCTGCTTCCCCAGGGCGCCGGGCGCAGACGTGCGCTGGCAGATCTGGGACGTACCGGCCCCGACGGCCCCTCCAACGACTGGGACATCCTGCTCACCGCCGCCAGCGCCCCGCCCGGCGCACTCAGGGTGGCGGAGGCTGTACGCCCTCATCCAGCGCAACCGCATCCCGGCTTCCCGCGGCAAGCGGTGCTGGAACGGCGTGAACAGTTCATCGAATATGCCCGGGAACACGGCGCACCGGTGGCCGGCTCCACCGGGGTACAGGGGGACGCACCGAAGTTTCTCCTGACCGAAGACGGGGCCGGCAACTGGCACGCCGATGGTGCACTGGAAGACAGCCGCGCCGTCCGCCACTGGCTGGTCAAGTTCCCCCGCGGCAAGACGGAAAGCGACCGCCTCGTCCTCAGCAACGAGGCCCCCTACTACGAGGCGGCCCGCCGCTTCGGCCTACGCGTCGGCGCCCCCCTGCAGTACGAGCGGGGAGTGCTGTTCGTCCCGCGCTTCGACCGTGAGCGCACTGAGGAGGGCACCGTCCAGCGCCATGGTCTGGAGAGCCTCTACTCGGTCGCCGGCGTCGCCGAGTTCGGCGTTGCGCTCTCCCACAACAGGCTGCTCGCCGCCCTGGCCCGCTGCGTTGACGATCCGGCAGCAGAACTGACGGAGTATGTCCTGCGCGACCTGCTCAATGTCGCCCTGCTCAACACTGACAACCACGGCCGCAATACCGCACTGCTCAAGCGCCACGGGGGGGTAACGCTGGCACCGCTGTTCGACTTTGCCCCCATGTTTCTCGACGATGCCGGGATCGCCCGCGTCTGCCGCTGGGAGGCGCCGACCGAGCAGGCCGGCATACCGGACTGGGCGGCCGTAACAGAGATTGTCGCGCCCTACGGCGTGGATGCCGTTGCACTGCGACAACAGCTCGCCAACCTGGCCGACACGGTCCTGACCCTGCCGAAAACACTGCACAACTGCGGTGCCGATCGGAGCGTCATCGAACGCCTCGCTCCCCGCTGCGAAAACGTGGCAAAGCAGCTACAGGCGATCAAACCGTGACCGCCTCACGCAACAAGCGCGACACCGCCACCCTGCGCCGTGAACTCTACGACGACGTCGCCGCCGGTCGACTCTATCTGCATGAGGCGGCCAAGCGTATGCGCGCCGTACTCGGACTCAACCAGCGCCAATTCGCCCGCATGCTCGGTATCGCCGAACGCACCTACATCGACTTCGAGCGCCAGGCGGGCAACCCGACGCTGGAAACCCTGCGCCGTATCGGCTGCGCCTTCGGTTTCGAGGTGAAATTCGGTCCCATGCAGACACTGCATGACGAAGGGGAACAGGCGCGGACACGCTGTACTGAAGTCAAGAAACCGAC
>JBNJGC010000181.1:0-4937 GCA_051747405.1 Pseudomonadota bacterium | reverse complement strand
TGCTTGGAAAGGGCCAGCCATTCCCCTGCGCAGTGCGCCTTGCCTTGACTCATTAGCGGGGCTCTGAGAATGATATTATTTCCCGCATGGACCACTAGGTGGCTTCTAAAACCCTAAACGTAACTTCTCGCCCCCTGACATAGCGTTCGATTCCTCGGTCATTGTGGCGGCTGCCACGGGCTGTCTATGCCTGACGGGCACTATCCATAGGATGCGCTGAGCCTGCGAAGCGCATCCTATTCGGTCAATGACTGCCGCGTGGTAACTCCGTCCATGCAGAAGCGCCAGGCAGCCGTGCAGCTCAAGGTCGTCACCTACGCTAGGCATCACCATGGCATCGCAGCAGCGCCTCCGGAGAGGGCAGCCTGGCCTACGAACTCACACCCGCTTCATAATTTTTCGCCTCGACAATGTGCTCCATGCATTGTCTATCACCGCCCTCCATGGCGGCGTCAGCGCCTCTGCGGTGAAAATCTTGTCAGAGGCGGGAACGAGTAGTTACACTTCGCCTCCGCTGCGACCTTCGCGTTAATGTTTATACGGTTCAGGCTGCCTCGGCGCTAAGTTCACGTGCCATCCCCTCAAAGGTGCGTAGCCGCCGCACCTGATCAAAGCAGTGCTGCGCCTCGGGATACGCCTGTTTGAGCATCGCCAGCCACTGCTTCAGCCGGGTGGCGACATGGCGGCTTTCGATATCCCGCACCATGCGCTCACCCAGCTCCAGTAGCAGCTGCTCGACCCCGGACCATTTCATCTCATCGTACTCGCGCTGTTGTTGTGAACGCTTGATGCGGTAGGCCAGGTCGGGGCGACTGACCGCGGCGCGACCGATCATCACCTCCTCACAGCCACTTACCTCGCGGCAGCGCCAGTAGTCCTCCACACTGCGGATATCGCCGTTGGCGATGACCGGGATGGAGACGGCCTCGTTGACCCGTGCCAGCCACTCCCAGCGTGCCGGTGCGCGATAGCCGTCGGCACGGGTGCGGGCGTGGACGGTGATGAAGTCGGCACCGGCTGCCTCGGTGGCGCGGGCGATCGCCAGTGCCGCTGAGGTGTCATCATAGCCGAGCCGTATCTTGGCAGAGACCGGTACCTCATTGGGTACCGCCCTGCGCACGGCTTCGACGATGGCGTGGATACGCTCAGGCTCCTTTAGCAGGATGGCGCCGCCGTCGTTGCTGTTGACCTTCTTTGATGGACAGCCGAAGTTAAGGTCGATACCGGGGGCGCCCATATCGCTGAGGATGGCGGCATTGAGCGCCATCGCATCCACGTTGCCGCCGAGCAGCTGCACGGTCACCGGGGTACCGTGGGGGGTGGTACCGTCGCTCTCCAGCTCCGGGCAGAGGCGGCGCAGGCTCTTGCGTGGGATCCGCCCGCGGGTGACGCGGACAAACTCGGTCACGCAACCGTCGTAACCACCGATCCGGGTCAGCAGTTCGCGCATGTAGGTGTCGACGACACCCTCCATCGGGGCGAGCAGGATTCGCATGGTCTTCAAATGTGACTGGCTATCGTGGCGGCGGATTATATGTCAATGAGAGGTCGTGAGCATATAGCCACAGAGGCTACGTAGCCATATACGCCCTGTGGGCGCCAGCTGAACATTTAGCTTTGCTTGAGGTGGGCACGGCCTACCCTATAAGTTATGACCTCTTCCATTCTTTTCTCTGCGCCTTGGCGCCTCTGCGGTTCATTGCGGATGGTTACAAGAGCTCGGTATCCTCGTGGGCGTAGGGTGGGGCGCAGCAGCAGAGGACGCGCAGGGGCTCATCGCCGGTATTCTCCAGCGCGTGGGGCGTTCCCGGTGCGATGGCGACGGTATCGCCCGTGTGGATAGCGAAGCGCTCTTCACCCAGCTGCATGCGTCCGCTGCCGGCGGTGATGTGATAGAGCTCCTCGCTGCGGTGGTGGCGGTGCAGTCGGGTACGCTCCCCCGGGGCCACGGTCGCTTCGGCCAGGCTCTGGTTGGTGTTGCCGTGTACCGCCGGGTGCATCAGCTCGCGGATCGCGGAGCCGTCCCGGGTGGTATAGGCAGGCAGGTTTTGGTAGTGGCTGCGCGGCATTGCGAGCCCTCAAAGGGTGAGGACGATCTTGCCCTGCATGCCGCCCTGTTCGAGCATCTCGTGGGCCCGGGCGGCATCCTCCAGCGGCAGGGTGTGGCTGACCTTGACCTGCAGTTTGGCCGCATCCACCAGGGCGGCACACTGCTCCAGGATCCAGCGCTGGTGCTCCCGCGCTTCCTGCCAGCTGAAGAACATCGGTGAGAGCATCAGCTCCAGACTGGTGCTTAGGTTGCGTAGCCGCGCCTCCTTCCAGTCCACCTCGGCGGGCTGGAGCAGGCTGACCACATGGCCGTAGGGGCGGGTGGCGGCGAAGCTCTGCTCGAAGATCTTGCCGCCGACGGTGTCCAGCACCACATCGACACCGTCGCCGCTCCAGCCGCTGGCCGCTTCGGTGAAGTCCACATCGCGGTAGAGAATCGTCTCATCGGCCCCCAGTTGTTGGCAGAAGGAGGCCTTCTCCTTGGAGCTGACGGTAGTGATTACCTCGCAGCCGGCGGCCTTGGCCAGCTGGATCGCCACATGACCGACTCCGCCGGCACCGGCGTGGACCAGCACCTTCTGCCCGGGTTTTATGCGGGCGCGCTCATGCAGCGCCTCCCAGGCGGTGATCAGCACCAGCGGGGCCGCGGCGGCGGTGACAAAGTCAAAGTGTTTGGGTTTTTTCGCCAGCAGGCGCTCATCGATGACGTTAAACTCGGCGTAGTTACCTTGCTCACCACCGATACCGCCA
Source organism: Pseudomonadota bacterium (assembly GCA_051747405.1). Classification (GTDB taxonomy): domain Bacteria; phylum Pseudomonadota; class Gammaproteobacteria; order Thiohalomonadales; family Thiohalomonadaceae; genus JAPHTQ01. Next base: position 2,138 of record JBNJGC010000181.1, on the reverse strand, counting down.
TAACAGAAGTAGACCTCATCGCCGGGCTGGAAGCGGCTCACCGCCTCGCCGACCTCCTCGACCACGCCGGCGCCGTCACAGCCGAGGATCGCCGGCATCTGCTCCGGGTAGTAGGTGCCCTTGCTGCGCAGCTTGGTATCCACCGGGTTGACCCCGGCGGCGCGCAGGCGCACAAGTACCTCATGCTCACCGTGGATACGTGGTGGTCGGACCTCATTGCTGTAGAGCAGCACATCGGGGGTGCCGCTCTGGTGCATCAGGACTGCTCTCATCATGCCGTGACCTCCTGCTGTGCTGCCTGGTTGGTGGGAGATTTTATAATCGGGCCAAAGTTCGAGACAATGGCCAAATGAACTCATACTAAAGGTAACATATTGCACCATGGCTACGGAGATAGAACGCAAGTTTCTGGTGACCGACGCGCGCTGGCGCGACGCGGCCAATGGCGGTACGCGCTTCCGCCAGGGCTATATCGTCGGTGCCGAACGGGCCTCGGTGCGGGTACGCATCGAGGGCGAGCGGGCCAACATCAATATTAAAAGCGCCACCCTCGGGGTGCGGCGGCTGGAGTATGAGTACCCGGTACCTCTGAACGAGGCGGAGGAGATGCTCGACGCCCTTTGTGAGAAACCGCAGATCGAAAAGACCCGCTACCTGGTACCCCACGGCGACCACACCTGGGAGGTGGATGTGTTCGAGGGGGAGAACGCCGGCCTGGTGGTGGCGGAGGTGGAGTTGGCGCATGAGGACGAAGCGCTGGAGCTGCCGCCGTGGGTGGGTGAGGAGGTGAGCCACGATACCCGCTACTACAACGTCTGCTTGGTAAAGCACCCCTACCGGAACTGGCGTGATGAGTGAACCGCTGGTCACGGTGGATATCGCCCGGCAGCGGCTACGGCTGGAGCGGGGCGCCGAGGTGGTGATGGATGTGGCCGTCTCCACCGCTCTTAACGGCGTGGGTGAGCAGGAGGGGAGCGGCTGCACCCCGCGCGGCTGGCATGTGATACGCGCCAGGATCGGTGCCGGCTGCCCGGTCAACAGCGTCTTTGTCGGTCGTCGTCCCACCGGTGAGATCTACACCCCGGAGTTGGCGCGAGAACACCCCGGGCGCGACTGGATCCTCAGCCGCATCCTCTGGCTGAGCGGCCTGGAGCGCGGTAAAAACCGTCTCGGTCGCGTCGATACCATGCGCCGCTATATCTACCTGCACGGCTGCCCCGACGCATTTCCTATGGGTGAACCGCGCTCCCACGGCTGTGTGCGGATGCGAAATAGCGATATCATTGCGCTGTTTGACCGGGTCAGTGTCGGCACCCGGGTCTTTATCGATGCCGGCCAACAGAGGGAGAGAGCCGTTTAATGTCCTTGGGACCGGTTATGCTGGACCTGCGCGGCGCCACGCTTCAGGACGGTGAGGCTGAGCTGCTGCGGCACCCGCTGGTGGGTGGTGTGATCCTCTTCAGTCGCAACTACGAGAACCCGGAGCAGTTGACGGCGCTGATCGATGCCATCCACGCCGTGCGTACCCCCCCGCTGCTGGTGGCGGTCGACCACGAGGGGGGCAGGGTGCAGCGTTTCCGCCAGGGCTTTACCCGCCTGCCGCCGATGCGCCGTTTCGGGGAGATCTATGAGCGCGATCGGCGCCGTGCCCGCCAGTTGGCGGAACAGGCCGGATGGGTGATGGCATCGGAGCTGCGTGCGGTGGGGGTAGATTTCAGTTTTGCGCCGGTGCTGGATCTCGACTACGGGGTCAGTGCCGTTATCGGCGACAGGGCCTTTCACCGTTCCCCCGAGGTGGTGGCCGACCTGGGCGCGGCACTGATGCACGGGATGCAGCGTGCGGGAATGGCCGCCGTGGGTAAGCACTTTCCCGGCCACGGTGCGGTGACGGTCGACTCCCACGAAGCGATACCGCAGGATTCTCGCCCACTGGTGGATATCCTGGCCGAGGATGTTCGTCCCTACCGCTCGATGATTGCCAACGGCATGGCCGGCGTAATGCCGGCGCATGTGATCTACACCGATGTGGACCCGCAGCCGGCCGGCTTCTCGTCGTACTGGCTGGGGGAGGTTCTGCGCAGCCAGCTGGCGTTCCAGGGGGTTATCTTCAGCGATGACCTCAATATGGAGGGGGCGAG
>JBNJGC010000180.1:0-5018 GCA_051747405.1 Pseudomonadota bacterium | reverse complement strand
CCTACGAACTCACACCCGCCTCATAAACTTTGCGCCTCGACAATGTGCCCCATGCATTGTCTATCACCGCCCTCCATGGCGGCGTCAGCGCCTCTGCGGTGGAAAATCTTGTCAGAGGGGGAGGGAGAGTAGTTACTGCCGAAAGACGGTTCCTTAGGGTTTTCCCCAATATCTTTTTCTCCACTCTGCCAGCATAATCCCACCCATACGCCGCCTCATGGCGGCGGGCAGCCAGAGGCTGCGATCTTTTTGTGGTTTGTATGTGGTAGCAGAGTGGAGCTTCGGCTCCCGTTTATGTAGTACTCCCTCCATATTCCGGCACGGAGTGCCGATAGGGAACCCTCCAAATTGCAGGCAAGGGATTGCCGCCATTTTTTCTCCCTTGCACGCTATTACCTTGCCCTACGGGTGAGTGAAGCGTCGATCTGAGGTCCGCACGCCCGAAACTCCGGCTCTCCCAACCCTCCGGCGCTGTCCCTATTTGTCGGTGCCCCTTGACCTGATTGACCACTGCTGCGATGTTGGTCTTTTGCAGGCGTCGTATCAGGCAGGACATGGCATCACCCTCACAACCCCTTTCGGCAGGTTACAGTTGGGCCACCATCGGGCGTATCGTGCTGGAGCACCGGCGTGAGCTTGTCCTGGCGCACCTGGTGGCGCTGTTGGGGGCGCTGGTGGCGGTGCCCATCCCGCTTCTGATGCCGCTGCTGGTGGATGAGGTGCTGCTGGATCAGCCGGCACAACTGGTGGCGACGTTGCAGGCGCTGTTTCCCGCGTCGTGGCACGGGCCCATCCTCTATATCCTTGCCATACTGCTGTTGACCATCCTGTTGCGACTGGGGGCGCTGGTGCTGGGGGTGTGGCAGAACCGTCAGTTCACCCTGATCGCCAAGGATGTCACCTACCGCATGCGCAGCCAGATGCTCAACCGGCTGCAACGTATCTCCATGCGAGAGTACGAGACCCTCGGCAGCGGGGCGGTGGCCTCGCATTTCGTCACCGATCTCAACGCCATCGACGAGTTTATCGGCAGCTCGGTGAGTAAAACCCTCATCGCCGTACTCAGCCTTATCGGCGTCAGTGCCGTGCTGCTGTGGATGCACTGGCAGCTGGCGCTGTTCATCCTCTTCATGAATCCGCTGGTGATCTACTTCACGGTGCTTTTCGGCAAGCGGGTCAAGACGCTCAAGCGGCGCGAGAACAGCGCCTTTGAGCTCTTCCAGCAGAGCCTGACCGAGACCCTCGACGCGATACAGCAGATCCGCACCACCAACCGGGAGGCCCACTATCTGGCCCGTGTGCGCCAGCGCGCCGCGTCCATTCGGGAGCACTCGGCGGCCTACGCCTGGCGCAGTGAAGCGGCAGGGCGTTTCTCCTTCAATATCTTCCTGCTGGGGTTCGACAGTTTCCGTGCCGTAAGCATGCTGATGGTGGTCTTTTCCGATCTCTCCATCGGTCAGATGATGGCGGTATTCGGCTATCTGTGGTTCATGATGACCCCGGTGCAGGAGGTGCTCAATGTCCAGTACGCCTACTACAGCGCCAAGGCGGCGCTGGCGCGCGTCAATCGCCTGATCTCCCTCCATGAGGAGCCGCAGTACCCGCATCTGGTCGATCCCTTTACCGGTAAAACCACGGTCGGTCTGGCGGTGCGCGACCTCTCCTTCCGCTACGATCCGGAGGGGGAGTGGGTGCTGCGACAGGTCAATCTCACAATTCGCCCCGGGGAGAAGGTGGCGTTGGTGGGCGCCAGCGGCGGTGGCAAGTCGACCCTGGTGCAGCTGATCCTGGGGCTCTATCCCGCTAGCGACGGACGGGTGCTGTTCGACGGCGAGCCGGTCGAGCGCATCGGTCTGGATGTGGTACGCGAGAATGTGGCGGTGGTGCTGCAGCATCCGGCGCTATTCAGCGACAGCGTAAGAGCCAACCTCTCGCTGGGGCGTAATGTTACTGAAGCGGCCATGTGGGAGGCGTTGGAGGTGGCGCAGCTCAAGACGGTGGTGGAGGAGTTGCCGCAGGGGCTGGACACGGTGATCGGGCGTCAGGGGGTTCGTCTCTCCGGTGGGCAGCGACAGCGCCTGGCCATCGCCCGTATGGTTCTGGCCGATCCCAAGGTGGTGGTGATGGATGAGGCCACCTCCGCCCTCGACGCCGAGACCGAGGCGCTGCTGCACCAGGCGTTGAGCCGATTCCTCACGGGGCGTACTACACTGATCATCGCCCACCGCCTGAGTGCCGTGAAGCAGGCCGACCGTGCCTATGTCTTTGAAGATGGAGGCATTATCGAAGAGGGGAGCCACGAAGAGCTGCTCCGCCAGGAGGGCCTCTATAGCAAACTCTACGGTAGCCTGCAGCAGTAGCCGCCGGATCGCACCGTCTACGCGCCGCATATGACACCCGAACCACCACTGGTATGCCATATCTGACGCTTCACAAAGACCCTATGCAACCCGCTCCCCCCCGTTCCCGTGCCGAACTGTTCGCCAAATGCCTATTAAAACAGTTGGTTATGGCGCGGTTTCGCCACACACGCCAGGTTGGCATGGCCGTTGCAAAAGCTTAAGTGACTTCATTCAACCCAAGAGGGTATTGTCATGAAAAAGTTTGCAGCGATCTTTCTGAGCCTGTTGTTCACCCTTTCTGTCGGTGCGGTTCACGCGGCGGAGTCGGATAAAAGCGCCGACGAGCAATCCGCCAACTGGCACTGGGACAGTGTGACCGACAACTACATCCCCTGGACCTGGGACGATATCGAGGATTAACCCTCCCATTTTCTGCCTCCTCCGGGTAGGCGGGTGCATCCTCCTCCCCCTCCTCCATTGATGCACCCATTGCACCCCTGCCGCAGTCGTGGCGGGGGTTTTTTTCGTGTGATTCTGGTACCGTAGCGGCTGAATAGCCGCAGAGCAGAGCAGGTCGCGCCACTCTGGGCCTCTGGCCTGAGGTTGGTAGCGGGCACCGACCATGGGCAGGCATGACGGCAGGAGACGCAGTGTGAGCACCGAGTTTGACACCGAACACTATCGCCACCTACTGGCGCAGCGGCGCGATGAGCTGCTGGCCCTGGAGCAGACCGGACGCGAAGCGGCCGGCACGGTGGAGCTCGATCAGAGCAAGGTCGGCAGACTCTCGCGGATGGATGCCCTGCAGGCGCAGGCGATGTCGCAGGAGAGCGAGCGGCGCAGACAGCTTGAGCTCAAGCGCATCGAGGCGGCGCTGGGGCGGATCGAAAGCGGAGACTACGGCTACTGCCTGGAGTGCGATGAGCCCATCGCCCCGGCCCGATTGGAGCTCAACCCGGCGGTGCCGTTGTGTATCGTCTGCGCCGAAGGGCGGGAGCGGGGCTGAGCCTACTCCCCCCGCAGCTCTGCCGCATCCAGGGTGTTGCGCAGCAGGGTTGCCACGGTCATCGGTCCGACGCCGCCCGGCACCGGCGTGATCCAGCTTGCCCGTTCGCGGGCGCTGGCAAACTCCACATCCCCCACCAGCTTGCCACTGTCCAGACGGTTGATGCCCACATCGACGACGATGGCCCCCTCCTTGATCCAGTCCCCCTTGACCATCTCCGCCCGACCCACGCCGACCACGACGAGATCCGCGCTGCGGACCTTCTCTTCAAGGTCTTTTGTGCGGCTGTGGCAGACCGTGACGGTGCAGCGGGCGTTGAGCAACTCCAGTGCCATGGGACGTCCCACAATGTTGGAGGCGCCGACGATCACCGCATCCAACCCGGCCAGATCGACGCCGGTGTGCGCCAGCATGGTCATCACACCACGGGGAGTGCAGGGGTGGAGGGTCGGCATCTGGATGGTCAGGCGACCGATGTTGTAGGGGTGAAAACCGTCCACATCCTTTTCCGGGGCGATGCGCTCGATCACCGCCTCCTCATCGATGTGCTCCGGCACCGGCAACTGCACCAAAATACCATCCACGGTGGGGTCGGCGTTGAGCTCATCGATGATCGCAAGCAGCTCCTCCTGAGAGGTCTCCGCCGGTAGATCGTGGGCCAGCGAGAGGATGCCGCACTCACCACAGCCGCGGCGTTTGCTGCCAACGTAAACCTCAGAGGCCGGATCATTGCCCACCAGCACCACAGCCAGCCCCGGCGGGCGCTTGCCCTCGGCAGTACGCTGCTCGACACGCTTTTTGATGTCCTGCCTAACCTCGGCGGCGATCGCCTTGCCATCGATGATCTGTGCACTCATGGGAGATCCTGTCGCTACTCAAAATTACGGGGCGCTATCTTCTCACGCCCCGCCGTCGAGGCCAAGCGTACACCCCATTCATTAGATGGGCGTGACTCATCGCCACCGTTCCCCGTCGGGACCTGCGACGACAAAATTGCCGCCATCGGAGTATTGACCCCAACCCCCATGGCGGGTAGTATTCCGGTCTTCGCGCGTACGGGCCTTCCTGAGTAAGGTTTTCCCGCACTGCTCGGGGTATAGCGCAGTCTGGTAGCGCGCCTGCTTTGGGGTGAGTCGTGACCGAAATGCCGGTGGCATTTCGCAGCGCGACGAACGCCGACTGCAGGAGGCAGGCGACCGGGTTTCTCGGCGAGGCAGGAGCCGAGCCTAGAAACAGCCTGCGAGCAAAGCTGGCGGGAACACCCCGGTAGCCGGACGTAGCGAAAGAGTTTAAGTCTGGAACGGGGTATAGCGCAGTCTGGTAGCGCGCCTGCTTTGGGAGCAGGATGTCGGGGGTTCGAATCCCTCTACCCCGACCATTTACATCGCGAGCGCCAGAGCAAGTGATAACTCGGTTGATATGCGCCCGTAGCTCATCCGGATAGAGCATCGGCCTTCTAAGCCGAGGGTAGCAGGTTCAAGTCCTGCCGGGCGCGCCATTTTAGCGTCGGGTAGTAAAAGCAGTTTCAGTGGTGGGCGTAGCTCAGTTGGTAGAGCCCTGGATTGTGATTCCAGTCGTCGTGGGTTCGAGTCCCATCGTCCACCCCAATATAAGTAACTGAAAAGCCAGCTGAAAAGCTGGCTTTTTTGTTTCTGGATTGGGCTCGATTT
>JBNJGC010000179.1:0-5030 GCA_051747405.1 Pseudomonadota bacterium | reverse complement strand
AGCAACCAGCAACCAGCACCTAGCACCCAGGGCGGGCTGTGCCCGCCGTTTGTGATTAGAAGCTGTAGACGATGGTGACGGCGAGGATGGATTCGTCGGTGGTGGCCTCGTCGGTGTCGACGCGCTGGCGGGTGTAGCTGAGCTTGCTGGCGAGGTTGTCTTTGAGTTTGCTGCTTAGGCCTGTCACGGAGCGGGTGACGGTGCTTTCGCTGCCGTACTCTACGCTCAGCTCTTCGCTGATGTGGCTGGCGTCGGTGATGTTGTAGCGGTAGTCACCGGCGAAGCGGAGAACGGCTTCGTCCTCTTTCAGCCCGGCGATTTTGGTTTCGCGCCAACCGGCACCGATCTCGGCGTCGAGTTTGTGTCTGGGACCACGGAGTATCTGGTTACCGTAACCGACTGAGACGTTGGCGCGGTAGTCGAGCTGGTTGACGTCGTCGGCTTCGTAGTTGACCAGGCCGTAGATGTAGTGTCTTTCGCCCAGTTTGCGATCGCTTTTCCAGCTGACGAAGCGCCGGTCGGAGGTCTTGGAGCTGACTCCATCGGTCTCGGATTCGGCGTAGATCACCTCGGCGTGAGCGGTGTGGCGCCACAGTTCGCTTTCGCGACCGACCTTTGCCTTGAGGGTGAAGGTGTCGTTGCTGCTGGTTTCGCTGTCGGTGGTGACGTAACCCAGCTCACCTTCGCCCGACCAGTCTTGGGCGTGGAGTGTGCCCAGGGGGGCGGCGGCAAGGGCGGCGATGGTCAGTGCGCCTGCGATCGGTTTCATCGGTATCTCCGTGTTTGGGTTAAACAGCTATCCTGCCATAAGCTTGGGGGAGTATGAACTATTGTAGAGGTATCGATTGTTGGACAGAGGAGCGGATGGTGCAGTGACCTTGATCCTCGGTGTCGGTTCGCCGGTGGCGGGGGATGAGGCGGGGATGGTCGCGGTGGAGCGGCTGCGCACGGCGGGTCTGTCTCTGGCGGGGCCGGTGGTGTGGCGTGTGCTGGAGCGACCGGGTGTGTCGTTGCTGGAGGCGTGGCGGGGGGCGGCGCAGGTGGTGTTGATCGATGCGTTGCAGACTGACACCCCCGGCGAGCCGGTGCGGCGCATTGAGCCTGCCCTGTTGCAGGCGGAGGCGGGGGCGCTTTCGGTGCACTCGGCGGGGGTGGCCGAGGCGCTTGCCTTGGCGGAGGTGTTGGGGGAGTTGCCGTCGCGGCTCTGGATCTACGGTATCGATAGTCGTTACAGCGGTGAGACCGAGCGCTGGCTGGAGCCGTTGGCGCGGATGCTGGAGGAGGATCTGGCAGCGGATAGGTAGCGGGTATGCGTCAGGGCATCCACCTGCCGGTCCGATGCGCTTCGCAGGCTCGGCGCATCCTATCGTTGAAGCCACCTCAAGAGGGTAGACTCCAGGCGGGCACGGTACGGTCGGTGCGGTTTCCCCTGTGGCTTTTTTGCTGTGTCGATGCTGGATTAAAATTTAGCGCCGGCCCAAACCTTGTCAATGTTTCTATTTTCCGTCGCTGTCAGTGGTTTTCGCCTTTGGAGACGCGGCGCAGGACCTGGTCGAGGCCGTGGTGGGGGAGCAGTCGTTTGAGTGTGGCGAAGAGGTAGGTGGGGAAGGTGACGTAGTAGCGGATTTTGGGGCGTTTGGCTTCGAGGGCGTGGGTGAGTTTTTCCACGACGGCCTCGGGCGGCAGGGTGAAGGGGGCGGCGGGGCCGGCTTTTTGCAGGCGCCGCTCCATGGCTTCGTAGGTGCTGCGGTGGGGGCTGGCGGTTTTGTCGATGTTTTTCCGGTACATGGCCATGGCGTTGGCGCGGAAGCGGCTGGTGATGGGGCCCGGCTCGATGAGGCTGATGTGGATGCCGCTGCCGTGCAGTTCGAGGCGCAGGGTGTCGGTGAGGCCTTCGAGGGCGAATTTGCTGCTGTTGTAGGCGCCGCGGTAGGGCAGGGCGATGAGGCCGAGGACGGAGCTGTTGTGGATGATGCGGCCATGGCCCTGGCGGCGCATGGTCGGCAGGATGCGGCAGGTCAGTTCGTGGGTGCCGAAGAGGTTGGTCTCGAACTGTTCGCGCAGGGTCTCGCGGCTGAGGTCTTCCACCGCGCCGGGCTGGCCGTAGGCGCCGTTGTTGAACAGGGCGTCGAGCCGCCCGTCGCTACGCTCAAGCACCGTCTCGACGGCGCGCTGGATGGAGTCGCTGTCGGCCAGGTTCAGTTGCACTGCCTCGAAGCCTTGCGCCTGGAGTTTTTCTACATCTTCGGTTGCCCGTGCGCTGGCAAAGACCCGGTAGCCTCGGCTTTTCAGCCTTTCGGCGGCGCAGAGTCCGATGCCGCTGGAGCAGCCGGTGATGAGGATGTTGGGGGTGTGGTCGTTGCGGGGCATGTTTAGCCGTAGTAGTCCTGTTTGAAGCTCTGTTGGATGGTTTCGATGCGATCCATATTGTTGCAAAGGGCCGCGACGCAGTCGGGGTCGAGTACGCTGCCGGCCATCTCCTGGAGGGCTTCGACAGCCTTGTCGTTCTCCCAGGCGGGTTTGTAGGGGCGTTTGCTGGTGAGGGCGTCGAAGATGTCGGCCACGGCGATGATGCGCGCTTCGATGGGGATCGCCTCACCGCTCAGGCCGTGGGGGTAGCCCTGGCCGTTGAGGGCTTCGTGGTGGTATTCGGCGATGTTGATGAGCATCTGGTTGTGGCTGATACCGTCCATTTTGAAGTGGTCGAGCATCGCTTCGATGATCTCGCGACCCTTGGTGGTGTGGGTCTTCATGGCGTCGAATTCGTCGGGTGCGAGCTTGCCCGGTTTGAGCAGGATGTTGTCGGGGATGGCGATCTTGCCGATGTCGTGCAGTGGGGAGAAGAGGAAGATCTTCTCGATGTGCTCGTCGGTGAACTGGTACTTCTCGGCCAGCTCCTGGGCGATGATGCGGGCGTAGCGCGACATGCGATCGAGGTGGCCGCCGGTCTCCGCGTCGCGGTGGTGGGTCATGTCGCGGATGGTGTGGATGGCCGCCTCGAGGGTGCGGTACTGCTGCAGCTCGTTGATGATGGTCAGGGAGAGCAGGTTGCCGACCATGTCGAGGTCGTGCAGTACCTCGTCGGTGAGCACGTGGGCCTCGCTGGCGTTGAAAAAGATAAAGCCGCAGAAGTTGCCGTTGCGGAACATGGGCATGGTGTAGCTGGCGCGGTAGCCCTGTTCGCGGATCTTGAGGCTGTGGGGGCGGTCGCTGTCGGCGAAGATGCTCAAGTCGTTGACCACTCGCGGTTGGCCCGATTCGACCACGCTCTTGAGTGAGGTGGCATCCGACAGCGGGGCCTGGTAATGCTTGAGCGGATTGGAGTCGCCGCTGCTGTGGATGAAGGTCTTGAGCATGTCGGTCTTGGGGTCGTAGATGGCCACCGCAAGCCGCTTGATGAAGGCGTGACGTTTGTTGAGCAGGTCGTGGAGATAGCCGAGTTTGTCCGATAGCGGTCGGTTCTCGTGCAGAATGGCCAATGAGTCCTGGCGATGGAATAGGGAGTTACCAGCCATGTTGCCCCCGTCGTTGTGGTTTGTGTGTGGGTAGTGGCTATGCCAGCAGTACCGCCACGATCCCGGTGATAAATATGCCGTCGAAGGTGCCCGCGCCACCAATCGAGGCGATGGGGGCGCCCATACGACGGATGTCCCTCAGGCGCAGCAGGTCGGCGCCTATCAATACCCCCATAGTACCACCAATATAGGCCAGTGGGGCACTGCTTTGTGGTGCCAGAACGATGGCGGCAAGGGCGGCGGTGAGCGGAGCCACCAGGATCGGCATACCGATCCCCAAGCCTTTGATCGGACGGCTAAAAAAGTAACTGACCAGCGAGACGATGAAGATCGCCTGCAGCACGACCGCGGGGGAGAGCTCACTGTGGCGGTAGAGATAGAGGCTGAAGGCGAGGGGGATGAGGCAGCCCCCCACGTTGAGGGTGATGAGGGTGCGATCGGCAAAGCGCCACGGCGGCAGCCCGGGAAAGAGCGGGTGGCGTGGCGGCGGCTGGCTGTGGTCCTGCTCGGCGCGCACCGTCAGCAACGGCAGGTTGACCAAGCTGCCCATAAGGGAGCTTATCAGCAGCAGGTAGGCGGAGCCGGCAGAGAGGCCCAGCTTATCAAACGCGATGCGCAACAGACCGAGTTGAATGACGGCGATGACAAAGCCAAAAGCCAGTAGCAGAAAAAGCAGGTTGCGTGGGGATGGGCTGGGCATGTAACCGAGTTTAAAGCTCCAAGTTCGAAGTTCAAAGTCGCTGACGCTCCGCGCGGGAATGCTACGAGGGAAAATGCTGGAGCTTGGCGTCTCCGTGCATGCACAGGCGCCAGGCAGCCGTGCAGAGCAAAGCCGTCAGCTTCGCCAGGCATCGCTATGGCATCGCCGCATGCGCCCCCGGACGGGGCAGCCTGGCCTACGACTAGCCCGCCACCGCGTTGACAGCTCAAGAGCTGTACTCCAAACGCGCCCCGGTTCAACACTGGAGTCCACCTCTCGAGGTGGCATCACACGGATACAGTGTTGACAGCTCAAGAGCTGTACTCCATACGTGCCCCGGTTCAACACCGGAGTCCACCTCTCGAGGTGGCAGCTGTCGGAGGGATGCCAGGCAGCCGCGTGGCGTTCAAGGTCAGTGCCTTTGCCGGGCAGCCTGTGGGCGTTAGCGAACCGGGCATCAGATGGGGCAGCCTGGCCTACGGCTCAGTGGTGCGAAGCGCATCGGACACGCTGTCGGCGAGGAGTTGGCTGAGGCTGACGGCGTTGCTGGGGTGGGGAATGCTGTCGCTGCTCCAGATCTTTTCGATGCCGGCCTGGTGTAGGGCGTGGCTGGTGGCGTCGTCGAACAGGGCGTGGGTGACCAGGCAGTGGAGGCGCTGGGCGCCCTGTTGTTTGAGCTGTTCGGCGAGGGTGATGAGGGTGCGTCCGGTACTGATCATGTCGTCGACCAGGATCACTTCGTGGTGGCGATAGTCGCGTTCGGGGAGGGTGATGGTGACTTCGCGGTCGCCGCGTCGCTCTTTGTTGGCGACGGC
>JBNJGC010000178.1:3061-5042 GCA_051747405.1 Pseudomonadota bacterium | reverse complement strand
CGTCTGCCGCAAGGACGCGGCAGTCGAGCCTCCAGGGAGGGATTCACGGCGTACCGTAAATCAAGGGCTTACACTAGCTGTACGCGGGGTGTTATGTAACTATGCGCTCACCCTGCAACGCAGCCCCAGCACACCGGTCCGCCCGGCTAGAGCGTAAGTGCTCACTTACAAACTGTGTCGCCGGGGCACAGCCAGCGGGGATCGAGTTCGTAGGGTTGCCCGAGCCAAAGCCCAGTCCCATAAAGACCACAGCGGTGTGCCGCACAGGATGGCCCCCGCCGGGTGGAGTCGCCCGGGGCGCCCTCTGGGGCGAGTCGGGGCCTATTGACGGTGGTCGAACCGGCCATGGCGCAAAAAGTGGATGCTCTGGTTCGCCACTCTGGCGGAGAAGAGCATCGCCATGTGGCTGGTGCGTACCACCGTGTGGTCGCTCATCCCCTCCAGACGGGTCTCCTCAACGGCGACGGTACCGTCGTTGGGCCGGGGCAGGTCGCGCACCAGCCAACCCACCCCCACCGAGAGCGAGCCGGCGATGGAGCCCAGCTCCCGCTCTGCACTCCATGGGTGGAGTTCACCGCTCAGAGGCGGCAGACTGCAGCCGAGCATTTTGCGGATCAGGTTCGAGCGGCTAAGGCGGTTGGCCACATAGCTACCGCTGTGCGGTGAGCCAAGGGTGACGATACGCCCCGGACGCTGCCGAGGGGCGTCGTGGAACAGGCGGCGCACCACCAGGCCGCCGAGACTGTGCGCCACAAAGTGGACCCGCTCCCCCTCCACCTTCTGCACGAAGGCGTCGAGACGGCGGGCATTCTCCGCCAGCCTGCGGGCGACGCTGCGGTAGCTGAACTGGTGTACCTTATAGCCCGCTCGGCGAAACCGGCGCCGAAGCAGAAACATCTCCGGCCCCTTCATCCACAGACCGTGGACCAGCACGATCGCCTCTTTCACCGACCAACACCCCGCGCGGCGACACTGCCCACCGACTCAGCCCTCGGCGCCATCGAGCGGCGGCAGGGCGCTATAGCCGCCCATGCTGCGCAGCTCATCCAGGCTGGTTATCCCCCGCACCGCCTTGCTCAGCCCGTCATCCAGCAAGAAGCGGTGCCCCCGCTGCGCCAGGCTCTGATAGATGTGGTAGCGGTCGGTCTCATTGAGGATGAGCTGGTACTCCTTTTTGTTCACCCGCCACACCTCAAACACACCGGTGCGACCCCGGTAGCCGGTGTCGTTACAGTGCTCACAGCCCCGGGGATGCCAGACCGTCTGCGGCACCTCCCGCCCCAGACGCTCCAGCCAGCGGCGCTGCGAGTCGTTCGGCGGCCCCTGTTCGGCACAGTGGCTGCAGAGGGTACGCACCAGCCGCTGCGCCACCACCAGCATCAGGGTGGAGGAGATATCCTGCCCGCTCAGGGCATAGTTGCGCAGCATATCGAGAGCACCCACGGCATCCCGACTATGCAGGGTGGTCATCACCGCGTGTCCGCTGGAGGCGGCGGTGACCGCCGACTGGGCCGAATCGCTGTCACGGATCTCCCCCACCAAGAGGTAGTCCGGGTCGAGCCGCAGGATCGCCTTGAGGGCCTGGGAGAAGTCCATGCCGTGGCGCGGGTCGACCTGCAGGTGGTTGATGCCGTCGATCTCGTATTCGACCGGGTCCTCCACGGTCATCACATTGCGCTCGTGCAACTTGAGTTTGTGCAGCAGAGTGTAGAGGGTGGTGGTTTTGCCGCTGCCGGTCGGGCCGCAGACGATGAGCATGCCGCTGACATTGTCCAGCCACTCCTGGATATCCTCCAGCCCGCTCTCAACCAGCCCCAGCTCCTCCAGCTCCTCCACCCGGTAGCGGGAGGCAAAAATGCGAATAGTCAGCTTGTCGCCGCGAAGACAGGGCGCCAGGGCGAGACGGAGATCCACCGTAGTGCCGTCGATGCGGTGGCTGATGCGCCCCTCCGCCGGGGCAAAGCGCGCCACCGGACTGAGC
>JBNJGC010000178.1:0-2961 GCA_051747405.1 Pseudomonadota bacterium | reverse complement strand
CGCCTGCTGCAGCCGCTGTAGTGTCTGCTCCAGCGTCTCACCGAGCATACGCGTCATAGGCCGGGCCAACAGACGCGAGAGCAGACCCTCGAAACACTCTGCAGTATAGAGTCGTGTCCCCTCCCCGCGCGACTCGATCCGCCACAGGTGGGTGGCCCGAACACCGGGGCTGCGCCCGGTCCAGAGCAGTCGCTCAGTGGGCACCACCTCCTGCAGGGTGGAGACGATCAGTACCCGATCCGACTTCCAGCGAAACTCCGTCCCCGGCTCCAGCTCACCCAGCACCATCACGTCACTGACCGCAGCGTTCCACTGCGGCCAGCCGCGGATGTCGCTCAGCAGCTCCCACACCAGTGACGGCGGGGCGTCGATATCCCGACTGAACTCCACATAGACGGGGGCACTGCGCTTAGGATCTGTAGCCATCGTTCTCTCGCTCCTCGGGGGGTGGTTCGGCCGGCTCCGGTGTGCGCGGCGTATCACTGACAAACTCCGCCATATCCTGCACCTGCTCTTTGGTGAACTCGTGCTGCTCATGCTCCTCCAGCAGCCGCTGCAGACGCTCACGCATCAGCGCCTCATGCAGCTCCACCTGGCGCTGCTCCATACGCAACGACTTGAGCAGTGCCCCGGCCATGAACACCATCAGCACCATAAACGGAAACGCCGCCACAATGGAGATGGTCTGCAGCGCCTCCAGCCCGCCGCTCAATAGCAGCACCCCTGCCACCAGCACCTGGGTCACCCCCCAGGTCAGGCGCAGCCAGCGCTGGGGCACCAACACCCCCTTGGCCGTGAACATACCGAGAACGAAGGTGGCGGAGTTGGCCGAGGTGATGACAAAAAGGATGATCAGCACCAGCATCAACACACTGACCACACCGGCAGCGGGCAATAGATCGATCATCGCGAACAGCCCGGCGCTCATCTCGTCGGCGACCACGGCGCCGAGCCCCGCCCCCTCGAACAGCTCGAAGTAGAGCGCCGAGCCACCGAAGGTGGCAAACCAGAAGGCGCTGAGTAGCACCGGCATACCGATCACCCCAAGGACAAATTCGCGGATGGTGCGTCCGCGCGAGATCCGCGCAATAAAGCTCCCCACAAACGGTGCCCAGGAGAGCCCCCAGGCCCAGTAGAAAATAGTCCAACGCTCCACCCACTCATCCCCGGTGTAGGGGGTCATCACCAGGCTCATACCGATGACGTTATTAAAGTAGTCACCGATGGCATTGGTCATCGCCGCGGTGATGAAATCGGTCGGCCCGGCGAAAAAGACAAACAGCAGCAGCCCCGCGGCGAGAAACATATTGGCGTCACTGACATAGCGAATACCGCTCTCCAACGGCGCCAGCGAGGTGAGCAGAAAGACGATCCCCACCCCACCCAGGATCGCCAGCTGCGATTCAATACCGAAACTGATATCGAACACCGAGACCATGCCGCTATTGACCTGAATCATCCCCAGCCCCAGGGTCGTAGCGACCCCGAACACCGTGGAGACCACCGCCAGAACATTGATGGCATGGCCGATGCCGCCATCCACCCGCTCCCCCAGGGTCGAGCGGAAGGCCTCACTGATAAGGCCCGCCCGCTGCTGACGAAAGCGCACATAGGCAATGGCCAGCCCCACCACACCGAAGTTGGCCCACTGGTGGAAGCCCCAGTGGAACAGTGAGTAGCGCATCGCCAAGCCCGCCGATTCAGGAGAGCTCGGCTCGGCGCCGTTGAGGGGCGGATTGACGTAATGGGTCATCGGCTCGGCCACCCCCCAGAAGACCAGCCCCACCCCCATGCCGGCGGAGAAGATCATCCCCAGCCAGGAGCCGTAGGAGAACTCCGGCGCCTCACCGTCGGCCCCCAGCCGGATCTGCCCATAGCTACCCAGGGCGATACTCAGGCTGAATACCAGAAAACCGGTGGTGACGAACAGATAGAGCCAACCGAAGTGGGAGGTAGTAAAATCGAGCGCCTCCTGCGCCCACGCAGCGAAGGTGTCGGGCAGACCGACCCCCATCCCCACGAAAAGCGCAAGAAACAGTAGAGAGAAATAGAAAACCCAACCCGGACGCTGCAAGAGCCCTCCTGCTCACCGGCTGATAAGCGGCAACATATCGACATTGAACAAAGCCTGGAATGGTAACAAAGCCCCCCCACCGCCCGCCAATCGGACTACAGCCATCTCAAAGCGGGTAGTGTGTAATGCGCGGCGAGTTCAGGCTAAAATCACATTTTTTGTCGCAAGGAGAGAAACATGGCGCAACCCTCCCCCCGTGCAGACTCCACCAGCCGGCGCCTCTTTGTCTGGGAGCTGCCGGTAAGGCTGTTCCACTGGACGCTGGTGGCGCTGGTCATCGCCCTTTTCGTCAGTATCGAGGTGCTGGACAACATGGACCGCCACGCCCAGCTCGGTTACGCCCTGCTGGCACTGGTGCTCTTTCGCCTCATCTGGGGTGTCGTGGGCGGCACCTATGCCCGTTTTCGCGACTTTGTCCACGGCCCCGGCAAGGTCTTGCGCTATGCAAAGACCTTCCCCGACAAGGCGCCGGAGCCGATCCCCGGCCACAACCCGCTGGGCGGCTGGATGGTGGTGGTACTGCTGCTGGCGCTGCTGGGTCAGGCGGTGCTGGGGCTCTTCAGCAACGACGACATCCTCTTCGACGGCCCCCTGCGCGGACTGGTCAGCAAGGAGGCGAGCGACACCATGACCGCCCTGCACGAACAGCTTTTCCACGTACTGCTGGTACTCATCGGGCTGCACATCGCCGCGGTCATCTACCACAAACTGCGCAAGGGCGAAAACCTGGTATCCGCCATGTTCACCGGCTACAAGCGGCTCCCGGCCAACACCCAGGCCGAACCCAGTCGCGGAGGCAAAAGCTGGCTGGCAGCCATCATACTGGCCGCTTGTGCGGGGATGGTTTACTGGGTGGTTACTTGAAACAGTAGTAGGCCAGGCTGCCC
>JBNJGC010000177.1:0-5046 GCA_051747405.1 Pseudomonadota bacterium | reverse complement strand
AGGGTCTCACCCAGCCTGGTACCGCTGAGTTCGCCATCGGCCAGTGCCGAAATCCACTCTCTTTTCTCTTCTGCCATTTGCCTACTCCGGTGCAGCCCAGCAGGGGCGTTGCCGTTATGACCCCAGCCTCTCACGGCTCAAGCAGGGGTTTCAATTTACTCTCGATCGCCTCACGAGCACGGAAGATCCGCGAACGCACAGTGCCGATAGGGCACTCCATCGCCTGGGCAATCTCATCATAACTCAGCCCCTCCATCTCCCTCAGAGTGATCGCGGTACGAAGCTCCTCGGGCAGGGCGTCGATGGCCTCGTAGATCACCCGTTCCACCTCATCGCGGTGGACCAATTGTTCGGGCAGGTCGGTCTCCCGCAGTTTACTATCAGGGTCGTACTGAGCGGCATCCGCGGCGTCGATATCGGTATCCGGCGGTCGGCGGCTCTGCGCCACCAGATAGTTTTTCGCCGTGTTAATGGCGATCCGATAGAGCCAAGTGTAGAAGGCGCTGTCACCACGGAACCGTGCCAGCGCACGGTAGGCCTTGATGAAAGTCTCCTGGGCCACATCGTAGACTTCGTCCTGATCGCGAACGTAGCGCGAGATCAGCTTGACGATGCGCTGCTGATACTTCTGTACCAACAGGTCGAAGGCCTTCTTGTCACCGTGCTGAACCCGCCGGACCAGCTCCTGATCGACGCTATTTTCGCCCATCAGCAGCAGCCCCGTTCATCACCGGAAAGCTGCCCTTGTATCTGTTCGGTATGACAGTCCGTCACCATCAGAGTTCGCCAAAGCATCAATTTTTTCGGTATATTCCCAACAGGCGCTGCGTAGAATCACCGCAGCGGTAACCAGCGGACACCGCTACAGGGTGTCCGAAAGATGACCAATATACTGACTAACGACAGGCGGTTAAAGCCATTTCATACCATATGACCCCACAACATGAGGCCGATGTACTCGTGATCGGCAGCGGCGCCGCCGGGCTATCCCTCGCGCTCAGGCTGGCCGACAGCGCACATATCAGCGTCCTGGCCAAGGCGCGCATGGAGGAGGGGAACACCCTCTACGCCCAGGGGGGCATCGCCGCCGTACTGGACGAACACGACTCGGTAGAGGCCCATGTTGAGGACACCCTCAACGCCGGCGCCGGTCTCTGCGACCCCGGTGTCGTGCAGTATGTGGTAGAGCATGGCCGCGCTGCCATCGAGCGCCTGATCGAGCAGGGTGTGACCTTCACCCGCGTTCGTGACGGGGTCGGCTACCACCTCACCCGCGAGGGCGGCCACAGCCACCGCAGGGTGATCCACGCCGCCGATGCCACCGGTAAAGCAGTGGAGCAGACCCTGCTTGAACAGGCGACCCGGCACCGCGCGATCACCCTGCATGAGGAGCATCTGGCCATCGATCTCATCACCCGCAGCAAGGCGGGGCTGGGGGGCGATGGTGAGCGGGTCGTCGGCGCCTACGTCTTGAATCGCCAGAGCGGCCATGTGGAGGTGTTTCGCGCACGCTTCGTGGTACTGGCCACCGGCGGGGCGAGCAAGGTCTACCTCTACACCAGCAATCCCGATATCTCCACCGGGGATGGTATCGCCATGGCCTGGCGCGCCGGCTGCCGCGTCGCCAACCTGGAGTTCAACCAGTTCCATCCCACCTGCCTCTACCACCCCGAAGCAAAGTCCTTTCTCATCACCGAGGCGGTCCGTGGCGAAGGGGGAAAGTTGCTACTGCCCGATGGTAGCCGCTTTATGCAGCGTTTCGATCCGCGCGAGGAGCTGGCGCCGCGGGACATCGTCGCCCGCGCCATCGACCACGAGATGAAGCGCCTCGGGGCCGAGTGCCTCTACCTGGATATCAGCCACAAACCTGCCAACTTCATCCGCGAACACTTCCCCACGGTCCACGCCCGCTGCCTGGAGTTCGGTATCGACATGACCCGTGAGCCGATACCGGTGGTCCCCGCCGCCCACTACACCTGCGGCGGCGTAATGACCGATATCCATGGCCGCACCGACCTACCCGGACTCTACGCCGTGGGTGAGACCACCTTCACCGGTCTGCACGGCGCCAACCGCATGGCCAGCAACTCCCTGCTCGAGTGTCTGGTATTCGGTGAGTCGGCGGCCCGGCACATCGCCACTGAGCTCCCCCGAAGCGAGCAACCGCCACAACTCCCCTACTGGGATGAGAGCCGCGTGACCGACTCCGACGAAGAGGTGGTGGTCTCCCACAACTGGGACGAACTGCGCCGCTTCATGTGGGACTATGTCGGCATCGTGCGCACCGACAAACGCCTCCAGCGGGCCAAGCGGCGGGTCGACCTGCTCAGCAGTGAGATCCACGACTACTACAGCAACTTCCGCGTCACCAACGACCTGTTGGAGCTGCGTAACCTGGTGGTGGTGGCCGATCTTATCATCCGCTCGGCCATGGCCCGTCGGGAGAGCCGCGGCCTGCACTACACCCTCGACTACCCCGACGCCGATGACGCACAGCCGCCACATAAGACCATACTCACCCCCGACAACCATCCGCCACGCTGAGCGCGCCGCCGAAGCGTCCGGCTCAGCCGAGCGCCTCGCGCCCCTCCAGGCGCAGCCGCACCAGCAGCCGCCGGAAGCTCGCCTCACCCACGGCCCCGGGGGTCAATACCACCGCATCACGCCGCCGCCCCGGCAGACGGCGAAACCGCAATACCACCAACACCGGAGAGAGGAAGCTCTCCCCCTGCAACTGAAGTGGCCGCCCCTCTCCATCACGCTCGGCCCACCAGCACTGCTCAACATCCCAGAGCAGGGTAATGGGCGCACCAGCCAGCTCGGCACGGCATAGCCATTCACGCCGCGCCAGCCAGAGGAAGAGAGGCAGAGAGAGAAACAGCAGCGGCTGACGTACCGAGAGCCACAGCAGCACGACCGTGGCGAGAGCGACCAGAACGAGATAGAGCCGTCGCAACAGCCGGTTACCGGTCACCTCAATGCGCAGCGGTGCGGCGTATCCTCTCGACGACATAAACGAACTCCTTCTCACGCACCGAGACCCCGCTCACCAGGTAGTCGAACAGCAGCGGGTCGGGCAGCTCCAGCAGACGGCTGAACCGGGCCTGCTCGTCACGGCCCATGGCGGCAAAGCCGGAATCGAGAAACCCCTGCAACAGCAGATCCAGCTCCAACATCCCGCGCCGGCAGCGCCAGCGCAGACGCGCCATCTGCTCTGCCTCGCGCCCCATGGGGTCAGACCTGTCGCTTGAGCATCAGCTGCTTGATCAGGCCGATGGCACGGGTTGGGTTGAGCCCCTTGGGGCAGGCATCGGCGCAGTTCATGATGCTGTGACAGCGAAACAGCCGGTACGGCCCATCCAGCGCCTCCAGCCGTTTGGCCGTAGCCTGGTCACGGCTATCCGCCAAAAAACGCCAAGCCTGCAACAGAGCCGCCGGACCACGAAACTTTTCGGGGTTCCACCAGAACGAAGGGCAGCTGGTGGTGCAGCAGCCGCAGAGGATGCACTCATAGAGGCCATCCAGTCGCTCACGCTCTGCCGGGCTTTGCAGAAACTCCGTCTCCGGCTCCGGATCGTTGACCAGCAGATAGGGCTTAACCTCCCGGTAGTGGTGATAGAACTGGCTCATATCCACCACCAGGTCCCGAATCACCGGCAGCCCCGGCAAGGGCCTCACCGCCACAGGCTCCGACAACGCCTCCAGCGGCGTAATACAGGCCAAACCGTTTTTGCCGTTGATGTTGAGCGCATCGGAGCCGCATACCCCCTCGCCGCAGGAGTGGCGGAAGGTGAGGGTCTCATCCTGCTCGGCCTTGATTCGCAACAGCGCATCACGCAGCATCGTCCCCGGCTCGATATCCTCAAGCGAAAAACGCTGCATGTGCGGCTTGCCATCACCCTCTGGATTGTAGCGGTAGATGTTGAATTTCATCGTCAATATCGCGTCCCAATATACCCCTCAGAGCCCTCGAACCTTGCACCGCTCCTGCGCATCCCTGCGCCCGCGGTATACCGTCCATCCTGGACATAAACCTTGAACCTAATAAACCCTGGGCTTCGGCGGAAAGCTATCCACAGAGAGCGGCTTCATCCGTACCGGTTTATAGTCCATCATCCGCCCTTCACGGAAGAACAGCGAATGCTTTAACCAGTGCTCATCGTCACGCTCGGGGAAATCGACCCGCGAGTGCGCCCCACGGCTCTCTTCACGGGCCAGGGCGGAGCAGACCGTCGCTACGGCGAGCTCTATCAGGTTCTCCAGCTCGAACGCCTCGATCCGCGCCGTGTTGAAGATACCGCTCCGATCCCGCAGCCCAACACCAGCGAGCCGCTGCTGCAGCGCCAGCACCCTATCCAGACCTTCGCCGAGCACCTCCCGCTGGCGATAGACACCGCAATACTCCTCCATGGTGGCCTGAAGCTCGGCGCGCAGCCCATCCACTGACTCGCCTTCACCCGGCCTGTCCCAACGCTCAAGGTGCTGCAGTGGTGCCTCCAGCTCAGCCGCACCCACCGGACGGTGGAAACGGTTCTCATCCAGGTAGTCGATGATATGGTTCCCGGCGGCACGACCGAAAACGACGATATCCAGCAGCGAGTTCCCGCCCAGCCGGTTCGCCCCATGTACCGAAACACAGGCGCACTCACCCACCGCATAGAGGCCGGGTACCACCTCCTCCCCTTCACCGGCAGGCGCCACCACCTGACCGTGACGATTGGTCGGTATCCCCCCCATGGTGTAGTGAGCTGTCGGGTAGACCGGCACCGGCTCCTTCGCCATATCGATACCGGCGAAGGTCTGCGCCAGCTGACGGATCCCCGGCAGGCGCTGCGCCACCACCTCCTCGCCGAGATGGTCCACCTTCAGCAGCACATGGTCCCCCTCCGGGCCGCAGCCACGCCCCGCCTTCACCTCCTGATAGATGGCGCGGCTGACCACATCCCGGCTGGCCAGATCCTTGGCATGGGGCGCATAGCGCTCCATGAAGCGCTCCCCCTCCCCGTTGATGAGGTAGCCGCCCTCCCCTCTCGCCCCCTCGGAGAG